>JBBSTU010000278.1:0-3963 GCA_038235595.1 Actinomycetales bacterium
CGACCAAGGACATGCGCCGGATGCCGTCACGACGCCGAAACCAGGTCGACCCCCTCTCGCTGCGGCCGGGTGACCACGTCGTGCACGAGCAGCACGGCGTGGGTCGCTTCGTCGAGATGATGCAGCGCACGGTGCAGGCCGCCACCCGCGAGTACCTCGTGATCGAGTACGCCCCGAGCCGTCGGGGCCAGCCGGGCGACCGGCTCTTCGTGCCGACCGACCAGCTCGACCAGGTGACCAAGTACGTCGGTGGCGAGGACCCCGGCCTGAACAAGATGGGGGGCAGCGACTGGAGCAAGACGAAGTCGAGGGCCAAGCGCTACGTCAAGCAGATCGCCGCAGACCTCATCCGGCTCTACAGCGCCCGCCAGGCCACCGTGGGCCATGCCTTCAGCCCCGACACCCCGTGGCAGCGCGAGCTCGAGGAGGCCTTCGCCTACGTTGAGACCCCCGACCAGCTGATCAGCATCAACGAGGTCAAGGCCGACATGGAGAAGCAGGTGCCGATGGACCGGCTCATCTGCGGCGACGTCGGCTACGGCAAGACCGAGATCGCCGTGCGGGCGGCCTTCAAGGCGATCCAGGACGGCAAGCAGGTAGCCGTGCTCGTGCCGACGACGCTGCTCGTCAGCCAGCACCAGCAGACGTTCAGCGAGCGCTACGCCCAGTTCCCGGTCAAGGTCGTCTCGCTGAGCCGCTTCCAGAGCGACAAGGAGGCCAAGGAGGTGCTGGCCGGGCTGGCCGACGGGTCGGTCGACCTCGTCATCGGCACCCACCGGCTGCTGGCCAAGGAGGTGACGTTCAAAGACCTCGGCCTCGTCGTCATCGACGAGGAACAGCGCTTCGGCGTCGAGCACAAAGAGCTGCTCAAGACGATGCGCACGGCGGTCGACGTGCTCTCGATGTCGGCGACCCCCATCCCGCGCACCCTCGAGATGGCCGTGACCGGCATCCGTGAGATGTCCACTCTCGCAACGCCACCGGAGGAGCGCCACCCTGTGCTCACCTTCGTCGGTGCCTACGACGAGAAGCAGATCACGGCGGCGATCCGTCGCGAGCTGTTGCGCGAGGGACAGGTCTTCTTCGTGCACAACAAGGTGAGCAGCATCGACAAGGCGGCGGCCCGGCTGCGCGAGCTCGTGCCCGAGGCCCGTATCGCCACGGCGCACGGCCAGATGGGCGAGCACCAGCTCGAGGCGGTCGTCGGAGACTTCTGGGAGAAGCGCTACGACGTGCTCGTCTGCACCACCATCATCGAGACCGGCCTCGACATCAGCAACGCGAACACTCTCATCGTCGAGCGCTCCGACGTGTTCGGCCTGAGCCAGCTGCACCAGCTGCGAGGACGTGTCGGCCGGGGCCGCGAGCGGGCCTACTCCTACTTCCTCTACCCGCCCGAGAAGCCGATGACCGAGACCGCTCACGACCGGCTGCGCACCATCGCGAGCAACACCGACCTCGGCTCGGGAATGGCCGTGGCCATGAAAGACCTCGAGATCCGCGGCGCGGGCAACCTGCTCGGCGGCGAGCAGTCAGGTCACATCGCCGGCGTCGGCTTCGACCTGTACATCCGCCTCATCGGGGAGGCGGTCGCCGACTTCCGCGGCGAGACCACCGACGTGCCCGCCGAGATCAAGATCGAGCTGCCCGTCGACGCCCACCTGCCGCACGACTACGTGCCGGGGGAGCGGCTGCGTCTCGAGGCCTACCGCAAGCTCGCGACGGTCGAGACCTTCGAGGCCGTCGACGAGATCGAGGCCGAGCTGCGCGACCGCTACGGCGCGCCGCCCGAGCCGGTGGGCAACCTGCTCGAGGTGGCGAGGCTGCGGGTCATCGCACGGCAGGCCAAGATCGGCGACGTGGGCGCCCAGGGCAAGGTCGTGCGTTTCGGGCCGGTCAAAGAGCTGCGCGAGAGCCAGCTGCTGCGTCTCATGCGGCTCTACCCGGGCACCATCGTCAAGGAGGCGCTCGGCACCATCCTCGTGCCCATGCCGATGACCGCCAGGGTGGGCGGCAAACCGTTGCGCGACGTGGAGGTGCTGGCCTGGGCCCGGCGGCTGATCACCGCGGTGCTGCTCGATGACATCGCCGCTGCGCACGCCGTGTCAACGGCGACAGCGAGCGCCCCGTAGGATGTCACCGCACCCGTCCGAGGAGGAACAGCAGTGAAGGCTCGGTCAGTTCTGTCAGCTCTGTCAGCGCGACCGGTGAGGCGACTGGCCGTCACCGCGGCGCTCGGACTCACCGCGTCGACCCTGCTCGGTGGGTGTGGCTTCGAGACCCGCCAGCAGGCGGCCGCGGTCGTCAACGGTCATGTCATCCACGAGGCTGACGTGCAGGAGACCGCGAACCAGCTCAAGGCCGCCAAGTTCGACACCCAGGAGAGCATCGTGGTCACGGGGCTCATCGCGGCGCCGCTGCTCGACGACGCGTTGGCCAGCACGGGCGGCTTCCAGCCTGACGCCAGCTACGCGTCCGCGATCGCCGCGATCTCGGACCCGACCGAGACGACCAAGGCCTTCGTCTTCGCGGCTACCGTGTTGCAGCAGGAGCAGATTCCTCCGGCCATCGAGGCGAAGTACCAGGCTGCGGTCAAGAGCGCCGATGTGTCGGTCAACCCGAAGTTCGGCGCGTTCGTGACCACGGCCGGCCCGGTGTTCTTCGCCCTCGGTCCGGCCACCCCGTCGTGGATCAAGCCGTCGGCCGCTACGAGCCCGGCACCGACCCCACCGGCAGCCCAGTAGCGACGACTGACCTTTTCGCGAGACCGGTCGTGACCGCCCGTGTCGTCATCCTCGTCAGCTCGCCGCGCACCGCGCCCGGGCTGCTCACGCGTGACGCCTGGCTGGCCGTCGGTGCCGCCGATGCCGTGTGGGGCGTCGTCGACGAGCCTCAGGCCCAAGCCCTGGTCGAGGCCGGTGTCGTCGTGGAGCCGCACGATCGCACCGACGCCGCCGCCCTGGCCCGCGACCTCGTCTCGGCTGCCGGGGATGGTGACGTCGTCTGGGTCGGCTCGTCTGACGGAGACCCCGGCCTGAGCGATGCCATCGCGGTAGAGGTCACCCGGTTGCCCGAGCCACCCGAGGTCGAGCTGCTCGTCGGATCCTTCGACGTGCCCGGGGCTCGGTTGCTCGACGTGGTCGCGGTGATGGATCGGCTGCGCTCACCGGGAGGCTGCCCCTGGGACGCCGAGCAGACCGCTCAGAGCCTGGTGCCCTACCTGCTCGAGGAGACCCACGAGGCGATCGAGGCCATCGAGTCGGGCGACCCCGACCACGTTCGCGAAGAGCTCGGAGACCTGTTGCTGCAGGTGGCGTTCCAGTCACGCGTCGCGCAGGAGCACGAGAGCGCACCGTTCGGCATCGACGAGGTGGCCGGCGGCCTGGTCGAGAAGCTTGTACGCCGCCACCCTCACGTCTTCGCCGACGTCGAGGCAGCCGACTCTGCTGCGGTGGAGCGTAACTGGGACAGCATCAAGGCGCACGAGAAGCCACACCGCACCCATCTGCTTGACGGGGTGCCGCCCTCGTTGCCGTCGCTGGCGCGCGCTCAGAAGGTTGTCAGCCGACTCGAGAAGGCGGGTCGCGCCGACCTCGTCGCTGCCGAGATCGAGCAGCACGGACTCGGCGGCGACCTGCTCGCACTCGTGCGCCGAGCCCGGTCGGAGGGCATCGACGCCGAAGGTGCCTTACGGGCGGTTCTGCGGCGGCTCGAAGACGCCAGCCCCCAGACCTGAACGTCGAGAGGGCAGTTTCGTGCCCTCTTGACGGGGTGCGCGGGCGGCTGCGGACGGGGTCAGTAAGCCCCGGAGGAGCCGAGCACGGCCTGCACGGTGCGCATCATGATGCTCAGGTCTTGCACCATCGACCAGTTGTCGACGTAGTAGAGGTCGAGGCGCACCGTGTCGTCCCACGACAGGTCACTGCGGCCGGAGACCTGCCACAGGCCGGTCAGCCCCGGACG
>JBBSTU010000279.1:0-3946 GCA_038235595.1 Actinomycetales bacterium
CGTCGGCTTCGAGGGCGGCGACGGTGCGCGCCCCATCGGCGCCCGTGGCTGGGGCCAGGTCATCGGCGGCGGCCTCGATCAGCTCGGCTACCAGCATCGGGAGCTGGTGGGTCAGCACGGGTTGGGCCACCTGCTGTCGCAGGGCCCGCTCAAAGGGGGGAAGGTGCCGCTGGCTCAGGGCCACTCGGCTGGCGTCACGGGCGCGGTACAAGCCGATCAGCCGGTCAAGGTCGATCACCGCATCGTCGTGCCCCACCATTGGTACCGGTGCGGCCGTGGCGGCAGGTGAGCCGCCCGGGGCCGGGGAGGCACGCTGTCCGGAGGTTTCGAGCATCGACCCCGCCTCCCGTCTCTGACGTCACCGGCACTCCGCCGCACCTCAGTTAGAACAGGTGTTCGATTCTCTGTCAAGAGATCAACTCGCCCAATTCGCCTGACTACCAGTGGGATTGGCCGGCAGGGCGGTCAGCCGTGACGCCACTCGGTGACGTCGTCAGACTCCGCTCGAACGGTGCCGAGATCGTCACCGTCTGTCGTGATGCCGAGGCCGAGGCCGAGCACGATGCGGTTCGCGTACGCGAAGTAGGCCGCCATGATGTGGGTGTGACGGTCGGGGTCACCGAACCGTTTGCGCAGATCGGCGCCTTGGCCGTGACCACGATCACGGGGCCGGATCGGCGTCATGTCGGCCCGTTCCCGGGCGGATTGGGCGGGGGACCCTGGCGTTTGAGACACTGAGGTCATGACCGAGAGCGCCACCCCCGAGGAGCCGACGACGACCGTCGTGCATCTCCTGCGACACGGTGAGGTGCACAACCCGCAGGCGGTGCTCTACGGCCGGCTCGGGGGCTACCACCTCTCTGACCTGGGGCGCGAGATGGCCCAGGTCGTGGCCGACCACCTGGCCTTCAACGACATCATCCACGTCGTGGCCTCGCCGTTGGAACGGGCCCAGGAGACCGCGGCCCCCATCGCCGCGGCCCATGAGCTGCAGGTCACGACCGACGAGCGCGTCATTGAGGCCGAGAACTACTTCGAGGGTCGAACCGTCGCCAAGAAGGACCTGTTCGCCCCACGCAACTGGGCCAAGCTGGTCAACCCTCGCAAGCCGTCGTGGGGAGAGCCCTACGAGCAGATCGCGGCGCGGATGATGAGTGCGATCGACGACGCCCGGCGAGCGGCATCCGGTCATGAGGCCGTCGTCGTGAGCCACCAGCTACCCGTCTGGACCGCTCGGAACAAGCTCGAGCACCGTCGGCTCTGGCACGACCCGAGGGCCCGTGAGTGCACCCTGGCGTCGCTGACGTCTCTGACCTACCGCGGCGACGAGCTCGGCTCGATCGCCTACTCCGAGCCGGCGGCTGCTCTGCTCGCCCGAGCGAGCAAGGGTGTGGGCGCCTGATGGCGAACGCCGACCGGCGAACCGTGCTGCGGTGGGCGGGTACTGCCGTGGCGGCAGCGGTCGTGGCCACCACGAGCGCCTGCTCGTCTGACCCGAACTCCGTTGCGGGGCAGGCTCAGAACGGCGACCGAAAGGGCTATGTCGCGGGGGACGGCACCATCGAGCTGCTCCCCGTCGACCAGCGCGGCGCGGCCGTCACGCTGGAAGGTACGACCCTCGAGGGCAAGCCCTGGTCGATGAAGGACGTGGCCGGCTCGGTGCTCGTCGTCAACGTCTGGGGCTCGTGGTGCCCGCCGTGCATCGAGGAGACCCCTGCCCTGCAGAAGGCCTGGGAAGAGGTGCAGAAGGCGACCAAGAAGGTCGCGTTCCTCGGGCTCGACAAGCTCGAGCAGCCGGCGACCGGGTTGGCGTTCACGAAGGCCAACGGGGTGACCTACCCGTCGCTGGCCTACGACGGCGGCGTGCCGATCCTGTCGTTGCAGGGCAAGGCAGCCGCCACGCCCACCACCCTCGTGCTGGATGTTCAGGGCCGCATCGCAGCCCGCGTCGCGGGGCCGGTCACCACGAGCACACTGCTCGGGCTCATCGACGACGTGCTCGACAAGCAGGGCTGAGACCATGATCACGGCTGCGGGGCCCGACCTCGCTACCAGCTCGCTCGTGGTGGCCGCCGCCGTCGCCCTCGCGGCCGGCTTCATCTCGTTCGCCTCCCCGTGCGTGCTCCCCCTCGTTCCGGGCTTCCTCGGCTACGTCACCGGGTTGTCCGACGTCTCGATCGAGCAGCGGTCGCGAGGCCGCCTCGTGCTCGGTGCAGTGCTGTTCGTGCTGGGCTTCTCGGCCGTCTACATCCTCGTCTCCGTCGCCTTCTCCTCCTTCGGCCTGGCCCTGGCCGAGCACCGAACCGCCCTGATGCGGGTCGGTGGGGCCATCGTGATCGTGACCGGGGTGCTGTTCCTCGGCGCCGGCAAGGGGTATGCCGCTCAGCTCGGCTGGCGGCCCCGGGCCGGGCTGGCGGGGGCGCCGCTGCTCGGCGTCGTGTTCGGCCTGAGCTGGGGCCCGTGCCAGGGCCCCACCCTCGGCGCCATCCTGGCCATGGCGACCCCGCTCAGTGCCGGGGCGGGCAGCGTCAACCGGGGCGTGCTGCTCGCGTCGGTCTACTGTCTCGGGCTCGGGCTGCCCTTCATCCTGATGGCCGCCCTGTGGGAGCGGGCCGGCGCCGCCAGCACCTGGCTGCGACGCCACCGCCGGGCCATCCAGATCGCCGGAGGCGTCATGCTCATCGTCGTGGGCCTGCTGTTGCTCACAGGTTGGTGGGAGACAGTCGTCGTCTGGCTACAGACCCGTTTCGTCAACTCCTTCACGACAGTCCTCTGACATGAGCACCGACACCTCGACCGACCTCGCCACCGAGAACCCCGACAACCCAGGCCGCAGGGCCGAGCCGACGTTGCCCGAGCTCGGCCCGCTCGGTTTCCTCCGCTTCGTCTGGCGCCAGCTGACGAGCATGCGCACGGCCCTGTTCCTGCTGCTCCTGCTCGCGATCGCAGCGGTGCCGGGCTCGATCTTCCCGCAGCGCAACATCGACGCCGGCCGGGTCGCCGACTACATCGCCCAGCATCCGAGCTCGGCTCCGTGGCTTGACCGCTTCGGCTTCTTCGACGTGTTCTCGTCACCGTGGTTCTCGGCGATCTACCTGCTGCTCTTCGTCTCGCTCGTCGGGTGCATCATCCCCCGCACCAAAGTGCACCTGAAGGCCCTTCGTGCCCGGCCCCCGAGGGCCCCTGCGCGACTCGGCCGCCTCGACCAGCACGCCGAGCTGACCACTGACCTGTCCCCTGACGAGGCCTTGGCCTCGGCCCGTGAGCTGCTGAAGCGCAAACGGTTCCGGCTGCACTCGCACGACGACGTCAGCCTGAGCGCTGAGTCGGGCTACCTGAGGGAGACCGGCAACCTGATCTTCCACCTCTCGCTGACGGGCATCATCGTCGGCATGGCCGTGGGGCACCTGTTCGGCTGGCGGGGCGACGTCATCCTGCCGGAGGGTGAGAGGTTCGCGTCGTCGGCCGGCACCTACAACACGTACGCGCCAGGACCGTGGGTCAACGACGAGCAGCTGCCCCCGTTCGTGCTCGGCCTCGACAAGCTCGACGTGCAGTTCAACAAGGTGCCCGGCAAGGGCTTCGGGATGCCGCGCGAGTTCACCGCGTACACCTCCCTCTCGCCGGGTCCGGGGCAGGCGGCGACGCCCGAGTCGGTATCGGTCAACCACCCCCTCACCGTCGACGGAGCCGACATCTTCCTGCTCGGCAACGGCTACACCCCGGTCATCACGGTGAAGGACGCCAAGGGCGAGGTGCTCTACCGGGAGGCCACGCCCTTCCTGCCCCAGGACGCCGACTACCGCTCGGTCGGGGTGATCAAGGTGAGTGCCCTGCCCACCCCCAAGCAGCTCGGGATCACCGGTTTCTTTCTGCCCACCGCCGAGCCAACCTTCGTCAACGGGCCGGTCTCGCTGTTCCCCGACACCGAGAACCCTGAGGTCGC
>JBBSTU010000280.1:0-3930 GCA_038235595.1 Actinomycetales bacterium
GCCCGTTCGCCCGGCCCGAGCGTCAGCCCGTCGCGGGCCAGCAGGTCGAGCCCGGCGTCGCCCGGCCGCGCGTAGGCGGGCAACGGCAGGTCACGGTCGAGGCGCACGATCGACACAGTCAGCGGGCCCCTGACCGCTGCGTCATCGGCGGCGTCAACCGAGCCGGGGATGCTGCCCAGGTCGTTCACGGACCTGCCGGAGCAAGCGCAAGGGTCGGTCACGTGGACCGACCCTACTTGCTCCATCCGTGAGCTCAGGCGGCACACTCCGTGCAGATCATCGTGCCGCCGACCTCTTTGGCCAGCTGGCTGCGGTGGTGAACCAGGAAGCATCGCCCGCAGGTGAACTCGTCGGCCTGCTTGGGCAGAACCCGCACCGAGAGCTCTTCGCCCGAGAGGTCAGCACCGGGCAGCTCGAAGCCCTCCGCCTGCTCGGTCTCGTCGACGTCGACGCTCGAGCTGCTCTTGTCGACCCGTCGTGACTTGAGCTCCTCGATGGAGTCCTCGTTCAGGTCGTCGTCAGTCTTGCGTGGCGCGTCGTAGTCAGTTGCCATTCGTTTCCCCTCGATCCTCTTCGGGCTGCGCCTACAGCCTGTGCGCCATGAACGCCTGTGAACCCGTGCTTTGTTCCCGTTCCGACCGTGCTGGGACGGGGCTGGGAACGGCACTGGAACCAAGCCGGGACCACCGTGAGTGGAGATCACCGCGTGCGCGGATTGTGCACCATTCGGAGCGCGTTGTCATCTTGCCGGCGCGCCCCGGTGAGACGGGTGGCCAACTGGCGTCACCGGAGCGGCCGAAGACTGACCTAGAGTTCATCTGCGCTTTGCCAGATCATGTGCTGTTTCGATGGATGCTGGGCCGACGACGACGGGGTAGGGTCGCCGAACCCGACCGATCGAACGACCACTGGTCGGCAAACACTGACCAGCAGACATCGACCCACACGAACCGACCCACCAACCTGGTCCGGAGGTGCACCATGACGGAGTTCGTCGACCAGATCCGCCAGCGCGTCAGCGACGCCCTGCTCGACCTCGACCACGCCCGGGCTGCCGGCGACGACTATGGGGTGCAGGTGCACACCGGCGAGCTCGAGTCGTTCGCCCGGTTGGCCACCGAGAACGGTCTGACCGTTCCCGAGCTCGCCCCCTTCCGCGCCGCCTGAGCCGCCATCTGAGCCGCTGCGCGTCGGCGGCCCGAGGCTCAGAGGAAGAGCGTGCGCACCTGCTCGACGAGCGCCGGCCCTGCTGCCACCATCAACGACCTGGCCGGATGCCGCTCCACTCCCGTCACGACGCCGCCGGCCTCCTCGACGATGAGCCAGCCGGCGGCGAGGTCCCACGGGTGCAGTCCCGACTCCGCGTACGCGTCGACCGACCCCTCGGCGACGCGCACCAGGTCAAGGGCGGCGCTGCCGATACGTCGGATGTCGCGCACGGCCGGTAGCACCCGCGTCATCACCTCGGCCTGCCGAGCCCGGGTCTGCGCCGAATAGCCGAACCCGGTGGCGAGCAGGGTGCGCGCCAGTAGGTCCTCGTCGGAGACGAACAGCCGGGTGGCCGGCTCGGCGGCCGTGTCGGTGTCCGTGTCGGTGTCCGTCTCGGAGTCACGCGCCGCGCGCTCCGGGCTGGCCCAGGCGCCACCCCCACGACGGGCGTGGTACACCAGTCGACGCGACGGGTCGGCCACGGCACCAGCCACCGTCGACCAGGCTCCTTCGACCGCGACATCACCGACGGCCACGGCCACCGACACGGCGTAGGCGGGAATGTCGTACAGGTAGTTGACGGTGCCGTCGATGGGGTCGATCACCCAGGTGAGGCCGGACGTCCCGGCGACGTCGAGCCCCTCCTCCCCCAGGATGCCGTCATCGGGGCGGGCTGACTGGATCAGGCCGTGCAGCAGCTCCTCCGAGGCTCGGTCCATGACGGTCACCACGTCGGTGTCGGTCGACTTGGTGGCCGCGACGCTCACCCTGGCCGGACGCTCGTCGCGGATGAACCGTGACGCCTGGGCCGCCACACTGACACAGAGTCGTTCGAGGAGCACGAGCTCCTCGGGTGTTGGTCCGTCGGCCGGCTGCGTGCTCATCGGGAACCGGCTGACCGCGACACGGGCGCGTCGCTGCCGCACAGGGCCGGCTTGTCGACTCGCAGGTTGGGGCAGCAGCCGGGAGCACAGACCGAGGGCCGGCGGCCCTCGAACTGCGGCGGCTCGATGCCGCGGGCCTCGGCCGCCCGCTCGACCAGCGCGTCGACCAGGTCGGTGACGAACAGTGGGTCGGTGCCGACCGTGGGCACCCGAACCAGGTCGACTCCCACCCGCTGAGCCGTCTCGAGCGCCTCGGTGTCGAGGTCGAAGGCGACCTCCATGTGGTCGGAGACGAAACCGATCGGGGCCAGCACGACCGACTTCACCCGGTCGGCCGCGAGCTGTTCGATGCGGTCGTTCACGTCGGGCTCGAGCCACGGCTGGCTGGGCGGGCCGGAGCGGGAGCACAGCACGAGCTCACCTGTCAGCTCGCGGCCGAGCACCCGGTTCGCCTCCTCGGTGAGCCGCGAGGCGAGGGCCAGGTGCTGGCGCTGGTAGAGCCGGCCCTCCCCGTCGCCCGGACCGGACGTCTCGTCCATCGCGTCGGGGATCGAGTGCGTCACGAACAGCAGCGCGACCTCCTGGTCGGGGGCGCCGTCGAGCGAGCGCAGCGAACGCACGAGATGGCCGAGGTTCGAGGCTTCGAACCCGGGCCGGGGCGCGTAGGGCCCGATCTTGTCGACGACGAGGTGGGCCGCGTCATCGCCGAGCGCAGTCACGGCCTCGGCGAGGTTCTCGCGGTACTGGCGGCAGGAGGAGTAGCACGAATAGGCGCTGGTGGTCACGGTGACGACGCGCCGGTGGCCCGCGTCGAACGCCTCGCGCAGAGTGTCGTCGAGGAACGGCTCGCTGTTGCGGTTGCCCCAGAGCAACGGCAGGGGCAGCCCCCGTGAGTCGAGCTCGTCTCGAAGGGCCACGAGCAGGGCCCGGTTCTGGTCGTTGATCGGGCTGCGGCCACCGAAGTGGTGGTAGTGCTCAGCCACCGCCTCGAGGCGCTCGTCGGGGATGCCGCGTCCGGCCGTGACCCGACGCAGGAAGGGCATGACCTCCTCGGGAGCCTCGGGCCCGCCGAACGAGAGCAACAGCACGGCGTCGTAGGGGGCCAGCTCGTGCTCGACGTCGGGGCTGGCGTCGGACGTGGTGTTGGACGTGGTGTCGGGGGTCTCGGCTTGGGGCATGGGTTCCGCCTTCAGGTGGGGGTGTTGGACGACGACCGAAGCGGTGTCGGGGCATTGAGGTCGAGTCGGACGGCGATCAGGCGGACGGCGAAGACGACACCGGCGGCGCCCCACAGGGTCCAGTCGTGCAGGGGGCCGACCTGGGCGGAGACGACGACGAACAGCGACCCGAGCAGAGCGGGGATGGCGTACAGCTCGCGTCGCAGCACCTCGGGAACCTGGCCCGCCAGCAGGTCGCGGATCACGCCGCCGCCGATGGCGGTCAGCACACCGACGATGACAGCCGTCACCGGGGCCACGCCCGGGGTCGCCACGGCCTTGAGGCTGCCGGCCACCGCGAAGGCGGCCAGCCCAACGGCATCCAGCACCCGCACGAGTCGGGTGATGCGCTCGACGCCGGGGTGGAAGAAGAAGGTGACCAGGCCGCCGACCATGGCGGCCGAGAGCAGCCGCCAGTCACTGATCCCGACCGGCGGGATGTCGCCGATGAGCAGGTCACGCAGGATGCCGCCGCCGAGGCCGGCCGCGCACGCCAGCACGAGGACGCCGAAGAGGTCGAACCGCTTCTTCACCGCCACGAGCCCGCCCGAGAGCGCGAAGACGAACACGCCGACGAGGTCGAGGGCGAGCTGAGCGGACGGATTCGTGGAGAGCACCAC
>JBBSTU010000281.1:0-3862 GCA_038235595.1 Actinomycetales bacterium
CCTCACCCAGGGCGATCGGTCGGCCGTCGGCCAGCTCCACCAGCTCGTCGTGGTGCGACTGCCGGTAGTCGTTCGCGTAGACGTCGGCCGCCAGTACGTCGACGACGTCGTGACCGGGATAGAAACTGGGGTAGGCAGCGGCATCGTCGCGGGGAGCGTTGGCGTTCCACACCCAGACCAGGTGGTCGAGGTGGTGCACGTTCATGAGGCGCTCGTAGAGCTGACGGTAGAGCGCGGCGTACCCGGCAGCGCCCTCGCGCCCACCCCACCAGAACCAGCTGCCGTTCATCTCGTGGTACGGGCGCCAGAGCACCGGTACGGCCGCGTCACGGAGCTGGGTGAGGAAGCCTGCGATCGTGTCGACCTGCGCCGCCCAGCGCGTGTGGATGTCGCTGCCCTCGGTGAGCAGCCCGTCCCACTCGGCCTGTGACAGCGGGCCGGCGCAGATGCTGCCGTCGAAGGTGACCGGCTCGTTCTCGGTGGGCCGCACGGCGTGCCACATAAGTGTCACGATCGAACCCGCCCGGTGCTGGTCGATCGCCTCGTCGATGACGGCCTGGCGGAAGTTCACGCCGTCCATGTCGCCGTCGGCGGCGAAGCCGAAGTCCTGCCCCCACACCGCCGGATAGTGACCGGTCAGCTCGGCCGCCTCTTCGCTGTACTGCGACAGCTCGCGCGGGGTGTTGTGCTGGCCCGACAGCGTGTGGGTACCGGTCGTTGCCTGGATGAGGGTCAGCAGCTCGCGCGCCTCGGTCGTGGCCGCCGGGTTGGTCGGGTCGCAAAAGGTGGCCACGTTTTCTCCCAGAGGTCCTCGTCGGATGCCGACCTGCGGCTCACTGTCTTGTGGCCAACCTAGGTGCACCGTGCGGCCCCACCAAGAGGCTCAGGGGTAGATCAGTGCTCTCGATCACGGCCCAAGAAACCTGACCAATGACCACATCCGCGAAAACGCAACGGCATCAGGGACGCTCGGGCACACTGAATTGGACTGCATCGGATGCGTATCAGCGAACGTCATCAGGGAGAGGTCGGTTCTTCATGGGCAGAATCAAGCGGAGTGTGTTCGGTGTGACGACGGTGGGTGCCTTGGTGTTGGCCGGACTGGGCAGTCCTGCTTCGGCCGCCACCGCGGTGCGTGACATCGCCCCGCCGCAGCTGCGGATCAAAGACGTCGGCGATCCGTTGACCTATGGGCAGGCGATCTTGACCCTGTCGGTACGGTGCTTCGGCGGCGCTCTCGTCGAGAAGCTCCCGGTGACCATCACTCAAGGTCAGATGACGGGGGTGGATAACGTCGCTCCGGGCGACATCGTCTGTGACGGGGTTCGACGCGACGTTCTCGTAGCGCCGGCCAACGACGATGGGGAACCCTTCAGCGTCGGGCCGGCAGTGGTCACGGCCCGTCTGACGGTTCTTGATCCGCACACGATGAAGCCGCTACCTGAGGTGGTCTCGACACAGAGCGTCTATCTGCGGCCATACGTCGTCGTCAAGATTGCGAACGGCCCGGTTCGGCTCAACGCCAACGGCAGCGCGGTCGTCAAGGCCTCCATCAAATGCCTGGCTCCCTATGAGGCCTCGAGCTTCTTCGTCAAGGCTTCCCAGAACGGCGGCCGAATCGTCGGCAACGGGAACGGCGCCACCAACAGTCCACCCTGCGACGGGGCCTTCCACGAGCGCACGTTCACCGTGAGCCCCAACAAGCCGTTCACGGCCGGCGGAATTCAGGTTTCGGCCCTGGGTTACGTCCTCGATGTCGAAACTGGCGATCCGGTGGGCTGGGACACGGCCGACAGCAATCGGCAAGCCGTTCCGTGGGGTCAGTGACGCTGGCGCAGCACGCTGTCACACCAGGTCGTCTCGTCGAACGACGGGCCAGGCCGGTCCCAGGTAGCCGGCCAGGTGCGGCGCTCAGACATCAGCAGGCAACCGCCCTCAGTCGGCATCGTCGGTGACGGCGTAGGTCGCCGGATTCCAGTGTTCGCCAGGCTGACCGTGCTTGCTCCCCAGATCATGTATCCGCTGTCGCAGGGCCTTTGACCATGCGTCGGTCGACCTTCGGCCGGTGGCCGCGGTCGACGTCGGGCGAGTGCACGTACAGGTCCAACGGCAAGGTGGTCGTGGTGCCTATCGTCACGTGCCCGGGGCCGGGGGTGAGCCAGTACATCGGGGTTGTCGGTATCCGACAAGGCGAAACTCCCGGCCAGAATACTGCGACCGGGAGTTTCGCCCTGTGTAACCGTGGTGCGCGAGGGGGGATTTGAACCCCCACGCCCTTTCGGACACTGGCACCTGAAGCCAGCGCGTCTGCCATTCCGCCACTCGCGCAGTGACAAGCAGACAGTGTGCTGCATGACCCTCTGCAACGCCAAACCGGGCGGGCTGACAGGCTCGACACGGGGCCAAGGGTCAGGGCACAGCGGGGGCGTCGGCCCCGGCGGCAAGGTCGGCATCCGCCCCGGGTTCGTGTCGGCCGCGCCGTTCGCCCTTTCGCTCGCCCAGCGACAGCGAGGCCAGCAGCCCGAGCACGAGGAAGCCGGATGCCGTGAACGCCGCGGCCCGGGTCGCGTCGGAGAACGCCTGCTCGGCGATCGGCGCCACCGCGGCCGTGGCCGGGTTCTTGGCCAGGCCGGGAATTGCCCCGCCGGCGCTCTCGACGACGGCGTCGACGATCTGGGTCTGAGCCGTCGGTGGCACCCCCGAGTCGGCGAGCTTGTTCTGCAGCTGGGATCCGGTGATCGTGAAGAGCACGGTGCCGAGGATGGCGATGCCGAGGGCCGAGCCGACCTGCCGAGCCGTGCTCTGCAGACCCGACCCCTCTCCGCTGCGCTCGACCGGCACGTCGACGAGCACGACGCCGGTCAGCTGCGCGGTCGCGAGCCCGACGCCGAGGCCGTAGACGAACAGGAACGGCACGATCGCCAGCCACGACGTCAAGGGGCTGATGACGAGCCCGAGCCCGGCCACGCCGATGATCTCGGCACCGATGCCGACGCGCACGATGGCAGGCGGTTCCATGCGGTTCGCGAGCACCGAGGCCGACAGCCCGCTCGCGGCGAACGACCCGATGGCGAGCGCCAACAGCACCAGGCCGGTCTGGAAGGCCGTGTAGCCGAGCACGTTCTGCAGCCACAGCGGCAGCGACAGCACGATGCCGAACTCGCCGAGACTCACGATCATCGCGGCGAAGTTGCCGTTGCGGAACGAGGTGATGCTGAAGAGGTCGAACTTGAACAGCGTCGGCTTTCCGGCCCGGGTGCGGCGCAGGGTGCGCCAGACGAAGACCGCCCCGGCCACGAGGGTGACCGCGAAGGCGACGGGGACCGGTGAGATCGACAGGGACCAGTCGATGCCGCCGAGGTCGAAGGGTTTGCGCAGCGACCACCAGCCGTAGGTGCGCCCCTCGATGAGCCCGAACGCGAGCGTGGCGAAGGTGACGGCCGACAGGGCCGCGCCGAGCAGGTCGATACGTTCGCGCCGCTTAGAGCTCGACTCGTCGACGAAGAGCAGCACGCCGGCGACGATGAGCAGGCCGAGGGGCAGGTTGATGCCGAAGGCGTAACGCCACGAGAACGAGGTCGTGAGCCAGCCCCCGAGCAGAGGCCCGACGGCGACCATGCCACCGATCGTGGAGCCCCAGATGGCGAAGGCGACGCCCCGGTCACGACCGGTGAAGCCGGCGTTGATGAGCGAAAGCGTCGTCGGCAGGATCATCGCCCCGCCGAAGCCCTGCACGATGCGCGCGCCGATGAGGGCGCCTCCCGAGTCGGAGATGGCGGCGAGCCCGGAGGCGAGCACGAACACGACGACGCCGATGAGCAGCATCCGACGTCGCCCGATGCGGTCGGCCACGCTGCCCCAG
>JBBSTU010000282.1:0-3794 GCA_038235595.1 Actinomycetales bacterium
CTGACGAGCCGACCGCGGGTGGGGTTGAATGGTCACGCCCGCTGCCTGTCCGGCACCACCTGCCCAGCCAAGGAGTCGTTCGTGGACCACGAGCACATGGGAGACGACCTCGCGAAGGTTCTGCTCACCGAGGAGCAGATCCAGGCCCGGCTCGGTGAGCTGGCGGTCGACATCTGGCGCGACTACGAGGGCAAGGACGTACTGCTCGTCGGCGTGCTCAAGGGCGCGGTCGTGGTGATGGCCGACCTCATGCGGGCCCTGCCCGGCACCGTGCCGATGGACTGGATGGCGGTCAGCTCGTACGGCTCCGGTACGAAGAGCTCAGGGGTCGTGCGCATCCTGAAGGACCTCGACGCCGACATCACCGGCAAGCACGTGCTGATCGTCGAGGACATCATCGACTCGGGGCTGACCCTGTCGTGGATCAAGGCGAACCTCGAGTCGCGCAACCCGGCGTCGGTCGAGGTCTGCACGCTGCTGCGCAAACCCGACGTGGTCAAGGTCGACATCCCGGTGAAGTACGTCGGCTTCGACATCCCGAACGAGTTCGTCGTGGGCTACGGCCTCGACTACGCCGAGAAGTACCGCAACCTGCGTTGCGTCGGCACCCTCGCCCCCCACGTGTACGAGTGAGGCGACAGGCGGTCTTGTCATGACCTTCTCGATCGTGGCCCGCCAGGGCCCGGCGTTTGGCGTCGCTGTCGCCAGCAAGTTCCTCGCCGTCGGCGCGGTTGTTCCGGCCGCGGTGAACGGCGTGGGAGCCGTCGCGACCCAGGCCTCCGCCCGCGTGGCCTACCTCGACGAGCTCGTCGAGGCGCTGCGGTCGGGCACGGCCGCCGCCGACGCGCTCGAGGTGGCCACCGAGCCCGACGTCGAGAGCCCCACGAGGCAGCTCGGGGTGGTGGGGCTGAGCAGCGCCGCGACCTTCACGGGCGCTGACTGCCTCCACTGGGCGGGCGGTACCGCGCGTGACGAGGGCGAGAGCGCCTACGCCATCCAGGGCAACATCCTGACCGGGCCGGAGGTCGTCGAGGCGATGGAGTCGGCCTGGCGCGGGTCGGCCGGCCGACCGTTCGCGCAGCGGCTGCTCGCTGCTCTGGTGGCCGGCGACGACGCCGGCGGCGACTCGCGCGGGCGTCAGAGCGCGGCGATGTACGCCGTGGAGCCCGGCGCGGGCTACGACGGCTGCGGAGTGCTCGCCGACCTGCGCGTCGACGACCACGGCGACCCGGTGGGTGAGCTGACTCGGCTGCTGTCCGAGTGGGAGATGTACTTCGGGCGGCCCGAGAACGTGCAACCGCTTCGGGCGGGGCTCGCCGAGGAGGTGCGCGGCCTGCTCGCGCGTGCGGGCTACGTGGCCGACGACCTGCCGGTCGCCCTCGCCGACTGGGCCGGTCACGTCAACTACGAGACCCGGCTGAGCCCTGACGGCATCGACGCCCGGGTGCTCGAGGCTCTGCGAGCCACCCGCGCCTGACCCGGCCCGACGCTGAGCGAACCCGATGAACCGGGTTCAGCCGGCCGGGCTGGTCGTGGTGAAGTGACGCGAGTTCGTCACGACGAGCACGAATGCGGAACACTGGTGACAGGCCGGACGTTGTGCCGGTGGATCAACTCATCTGACGAGCAGGAGGACCGGGGCCAACGGCCCCGCAGGTACATGGACGCTAAGCGGATACTACGCACACCCCTGGTGTGGATCTTGGTGCTCGTCGCCGCGCTCGTCTTCGGGATGCTCTTCTCCAGCTCGGGCCCGCCCCGCATCGACACGTCGGCGGCCATGAAGCAGATCACGTCGGGCAACGTCGAGTCGGCCAAGCTGCTCAACAACGAGCAGATGCAGCTGACCCTGAAGACGGCGTACACCTCTCCTGACGGCGAGGTCAAGGACGCCAAGAGCGTCTACGCCTACTACGTCGACGCCCGCGGAACCCAGGTGGTCGACGCCCTCAACAAGGCGGCTCCGCCCAAGGGCGTCACCGACCAGATCGACTCTCCCAGCTGGCTCAGCTCACTGTTGTCGTTCATGTTGCCGATCATCATCCTGCTCGGCCTGTTCTGGTTCCTGATGGGCCGGATGCAGGGCGGGGGCAACAAGGTGATGCAGTTCGGCAAGTCCCGAGCCAAGCTCGCCAACAAGGACACTCCGAAGGTCACCTTCGCCGACGTCGCCGGCTGCGACGAGGCGATCGAGGAGCTCGACGAGATCAAGGAGTTCCTGCAGGAACCCGCGAAGTTCCTCGCCGTCGGGGCCAAGATCCCCAAGGGCGTGCTGCTCTACGGCCAGCCCGGAACGGGCAAGACGCTTCTCGCGCGCGCTGTCGCCGGTGAGGCCGGCGTGCCGTTCTACTCCATCTCCGGTTCCGACTTCGTCGAGATGTTCGTCGGTGTCGGCGCGAGCCGCGTGCGCGACCTGTTCGAGCAGGCGAAGGCCAACGCGCCCGCCATCGTCTTCGTCGACGAGATCGACGCCGTCGGCCGGCACCGTGGCGCCGGCATGGGTGGCGGTCATGACGAGCGTGAGCAGACCCTCAACCAGCTGCTCGTCGAGATGGACGGCTTCGACGTCAAGACGAACGTCATCCTCATCGCGGCGACCAACCGCCCCGACATCCTCGACCCGGCCCTGCTGCGCCCGGGCCGCTTCGACCGCCAGATCGCCGTCGACAGCCCCGACATGATCGGCCGGCACCGCATCCTCGAGGTTCACTCGCAGGGCAAGCCGATGGCCGGCGACGTCGACCTGCTTGCGGTGGCCCGTCGCACGCCTGGGTTCACCGGTGCCGACCTGGCCAACGTGCTCAACGAGGCGGCGCTGCTCACTGCCCGCACCGACAAGAAGATCATCGACAACTACGCGCTCGACGAGGCGATCGACCGCGTCATCGCCGGCCCGCAGAAGCGCACCCGCATCATGTCGGCCAAGGAGCGGAAGATCACGGCCTACCACGAAGGTGGCCACGCCCTCGTCGCTGCGTCCCTCAACCACACCGACCCGGTCACCAAGGTGACGATCCTGCCTCGCGGTCGGGCCCTCGGCTACACGATGGTCATGCCGCTCGACGACAAGTACTCCACGACCCGCAACGAGATTCTCGACCAGCTCGCCTACGCCCTCGGCGGGCGAGTCGCCGAGGAGATCGTCTTCCACGAGCCGACGACCGGTGCCAGCAACGACATCGAGAAGGCCACCAGCATGGCCCGCAAGATGGTCACCGAGTTCGGTATGTCCGAGCGCATCGGAGCCATCAAGCTCGGCCAGAGCGACGGCGAGGTGTTCCTCGGCCGTGACATGGGCCACCAGCGCGACTACTCGGAGGAGATCGCCGCGATCGTCGACGCGGAGGTGCGCGGTCTGATCGAGGCCGCCCATGACGAGGCGTACTCGGCCCTCAACGCGAACCGCGACACGCTCGACACCCTCGTGCTCGAGCTGCTCGAGCGCGAGACGCTCAACGCCCACGAGCTGGCCGAGCTGTTCAAGCCGATCACGAAGCAGGCGCCCCGCCCGACCTGGCTCTCGAGCCAGACGCGCCAGCTCAGCAACCGGCCCCCGGTGCTCACCCCGGCCGAGATCGCCGCTACGCGCAACGGACACGGCCCGACGCAGAACGGTCACCTACCTCCCCCTGTCGCCCCCGACCGGAGCATGGAGGCAAAGATCGACGAAGCAGCCTCGGTGGGAGCGCACCCCTTGGCTGAGGAGCACCCCCCGGCCGAGATCATCGAGGTGCCGGACGACCGGCCCGTCAACCCGGGCGAGCGGGGCTAAGACATGGCCGTTGACCAGGCGC
>JBBSTU010000283.1:0-3759 GCA_038235595.1 Actinomycetales bacterium
CGGCCCCTCGATGACCTACACGTGCGCGTGCTACCCCACCGACACCTCCTCGCTGGAGGAGGCACAGGCGTACAAGTACGACCTCGTGGCCCGCAAGCTCGGGCTCGAGCCGGGAATGCGACTTCTCGATGTCGGCTGCGGCTGGGGTGGCATGGTGCGCCACGCGGTCACGCACTACGGCGTGACCGCCCTGGGCGTGACGCTCTCGCGCGAGCAGGCGAGCTGGGGGCAGGCTCGCATCGAGAGCGACGGCCTCGCCGGCCGGGCCGAGGTGCGCCACAGCGACTACCGCGACGTCACCGAGCGCGGCTTCGACGCGATCAGCTCCATCGGTCTCACGGAGCACATCGGCATCAATAACTATCCTTCGTACTTCCGCTTCCTTCGCGGACTCCTGCGTGACGAGGGCCGGCTGCTGAACCACTGCATCACCCGGCCCGACAACCGGCACGGGGGGCTCCCGGCACGAGGCTTCATCAACCGCTATGTGTTCCCCGACGGTGAGCTCACCGGATCGGGCGAGATCGTGCGGGTCATGGAGGACGAGGGTCTCGAGGTGCGCCACCACGAGAACCTGCGTGAGCACTACGCCCGCACCCTGGCCGGGTGGAATGCCAACCTCTCGAAGAACTGGGACGACGCGGTAACGCTCGCCGGGCTTTCCACCGCGAGGGTCTGGGGCCTCTATCTCGCTGGTTCGCGGGTTGCCTTCGAACGCAACGAGATCCAGCTACATCAGGTGCTGGCTTCGCGCACCAGCCCTGAGGGAGAGGCCGGTTTCGACCTGCGCCCCTTGTTCGAGCCGGCGGTGATCTCTCAGCTCGGCTAGCGCCGCTGGCTCGTGGCTCCCGGCCAGAGAACGTCGGCTGGGCGAGCTCGCTCAGTGCAGGTGGGTGGCCGGATGCACCGAGGTCGACCGGCTGACGGGCGGCGGCACGGCCGAGCTGTCGGCCGTGGGGTGGCCCAGGAAGAACACCGTGACGGCCAGCAGCAGGGTGGAGAGAACCAAGGCAGGCGACACGCGCCACCCTCGCGATGTGAGCACGGCCGGCCTCCTGCCGTCGATGTGTTCGTCGTCGATGTGGTCGCGGTCGATGTGGTCGTCGTCGACGTGGTCGTCAGGCTACGCAGTTCGGCTGAGACGATCCTCTGCTGCGGCTGCGAGCCGGCCGGGTACGGCTCACCGGCTCGCGCTCAGTCCGAGCCGCCGAGGTCGACCTCGTAAGCCTCGTACACGAGGTCGCCCCCGGCCTGACGGTGACGAACCAACCGACCCATGAGGGTGGTCAGCTCCTCGCGGAAGGCCGGGAGGTCGGCCGTGGTGCCGCCGTGTTCGAGCACCGCGAGGTAACCGCCGATCGCGTCGTGGTAGTCGCGGTGTTCGGTGAGCAAGCGGTCGACCGCCGCCGAGAGTCGCGGGGCGGTGTGCTTGGCCCGGTCGTAGATTCCGCCCGGGCTCTCGGTCAGGTCGATGTGGGCGGCGAAGTCGTGGGCCAGCTCGGCCAGCGCCGCCCGTACCCGTTCACGCCAGGCGCCCCCACGGGCGATCGGTGACTCGAGCGCCAGACCGACCGCCGCCACCGACTCGCGCAGCTCGGAGCGGTGGGCTCTCACTCGATCGAAGTACGCCGCCATCTCGACGGGCGTGTCGACCCGCTGACCGGTCGGGGGGTCCATCGCGGCACGGTCGAGGCGGCGTCGGGCAAGTGAGGGTTCAGCGTTCATGGCGGCCTCCGTGTAGCCATGGTCCACCCGTTGGGGCCAAGCGTCCAGAGCGCGTGCGCTACCCCTTGCGCGTCGACACCCGCAAGGAATGCCCCCCGCGCCTCAGACCGTCCGTGGGCCGTACATGATCAGGGCCACGCCCGCGAGGCAGACGACTGCCCCCACCACGTCCCAGCGGTCTGGGCGAAACCCGTCGACCACCATCCCCCAGAGCAGAGAGCCCGCTACGAACACGCCGCCGTAGGCGGCCAGGATGCGGCCGAAGTTCGCTTCGGGCTGCAGGGTCGCGACGAAGCCGTAGAGGCCCAGCGCGATGACGCCGGCGCCGATGAAGGCCCAGCCGCGGTGCTCTCGCACCCCCTGCCAGACCAGCCAGGCCCCACCGATCTCGGTGACGGCGGCGAGAACGAAGAGCACGATCGAACGGGCGACGGTCACGCGAGCATCGTCGCAGACCGCCCTGCCTTCCGGGCGCCACCGACCGCGAGCCTCCGGGTCAGTCGTCGCCCGCAACCCGGCGTTCGGCTGTGCTGCGCAGGATGCAGAACTCGTTACCCTCCGGGTCGGCCATGACGAACCAGCCGCGTCCGTCTGCCGTTCGGCAGTCGTCGACGTCGGTCGCGCCCAGCGAGAGCACGTGGTCGCGCTCCTCGTCGCGGGTGCGTTCGACCGGCCGCAGGTCCAGATGGATGCGGTTGCGACCCGTCTTCGCGTCCGGAACCTCGATGAACAGGATGCGGTGGGAGCCATCGACCGAGAAGACCATGCACTCTTCGTGACCGGGCAGGTTGGGGTCGTCGGGGTTCGCGTGATAACCGAGCAGGTCAGCCCACCAGGCCGACTGCGCGTAGACGTTGCCCGCGTTCACGGTGGTGTGCGACAGCTCGAGGGTCATGGCCTCATTCTCGCGGCCCGTCAGCCATGAACGCGACCGGGTTGTTGCACGTCAGCGCGGGGCCACGCTCGCGCCGCGCTGAGTCAGCGCAGTTGTCGGTTGGCGTTCCAGCGCCACAGACCCGGGACGATGACGGCCCCGACGATCGACCCGATGACCCCACTCGGGCGGAACGCGATGCCGTCGCCAGCGAGCAGGCTGGCCAGCAGCCCACCGACGAACGACCCGACCAGGCCCGCGAGTCCGTGTCGTCAACCCTTGTTGACCTCAGCTGGGCACGCTCGTTAGGCTGTCAATGACAGTTGACGACGTGAGCCAGGTCGGCGACTGGCCTGGCGGGCGGACAACGTGAAGGTGGATGACATGGAGGTAGACGACGTGTTGAGACTCGCTCAGGCGACCGGAGACGACGACCCCCGCGCCGCCCTGGCGGCGGCTCGCGAGCTGCGTCGTGAGGCCGACCGCACCGAAGCAGCCGTCGTGCGCCGAGCCCGGGTCAGTGGGCTGGCCTGGGCCGACATCGCGACCCAGCTCGGCGTGAGCAAACAGGCGGTGCACAAGAAGTACGGGCGCCGCTGAGCAAGTCTGCAGCCAAGCGAGGCCCCCGGGCTGGCCACGTTTCCACCCCACCAGGCCCAGTCGTAAAGGGGCCCGTTCGAGCGACCAGGACCTTGCCAGAGAGTCGGATTCGGGTGAGGGTGGTGGCATGGACGAGACCGGCTTTCGCTTTCAGGGCCACGGGGGTTCGATCTTCGCCAGGAGGTGGGCCGGGAGCCGCGCCGACTACGTCGTACTGCTGGTGCACGGCTACGGCGAGCACTCCGGCCGGTACGGGCACGTGGCGAGGCGTCTCGTCGACGACGGGGCGGTCGTCTACGCGCTCGACCACGTCGGGCACGGGCAGAGCGAAGGTGAGCGGGTGCTGATCACCGACTTCGAGCCGGTCGTCGATGACGTTCACCTTCTGGAGGCCCGGGCCAGATCCGAGCACCCGGGCCTGCCTGTGGTGCTGGTCGGGCACTCCATGGGGGGCATGATCGGGGCCCGATACGCCCAGCGCTGGGGCACCGACCTCGCCTGTACCGTGCTGTCCGGCCCCGTCATCGGCTCCTGGTCAGCGCTCGACACCCTCTTGGCCC
>JBBSTU010000284.1:0-3699 GCA_038235595.1 Actinomycetales bacterium
GCCCGCGGAGACGACATAGCCGGGAAGCGTCGTCTCGCTGTCGGCCGGTGCGAGCACCGAGACCTGATGGCCCTGGCCGATGAGGTACTCGGCAAGGTCACGCACGTGAAACTGCACCCCACCCGGGACGTCGAAGGAGTAAGGGCAGACGATACCGATCCTCACGTCGACTCCCCCTCCGACGCGAGCTCTCTGGCCGTGTCGGGAGCAGAGTCACGAGCAGAGTCACGAGCAGGGTCGAGGTCGTCGACGAAGATCTTCTGGAGCATGTGCCAGCTCGAGGTATGGGCCCGAATGGTGACGGCCAGGTGGTCGGCGCACTGTTGGATGAGGTCCTGGGCCTTGACGGCGCTGCCGCCGGCCACCCGTGGCACCAGCCGCGGCGAGAACTCGATCACGGTGCGGTGGCCGCCCAGGCCGGTGCCCTTCGGCGCCGGCTCGTAGTGGATCGCCGCGCAGTAGAGGGGCGCACCGGTCATCAGCGAGAGCACCGCCGGCCCCTTGGCCATCCGGGCCCGGTGGCCGAGCAGGTCGACCTCGACACCGTGCCGGGTGAGGTCGCGGTCGCTGGCCAGGGCGATGGCGCGACCCCCGGCTCGGGCGACAGAGAGCAGTGACGCGAAGGGGTCGGCGCCGCCCGTGAGCGGAATGATGTCCATGTCGATGCTGTTGCGGAAGGCCACGAACTCCTGAAAGACCTCTTCGGGCTTGAGGCGCTCGGCGACGGTCGTCACGGGCGCGAGGTTGCTGGCCGCCCAGGCGGCCGCCAGGTCGAAGTTGCCGAGGTGCCCGACGAAGACGACCACGGTCTCGCCCCGGCGTGTGAAGTCGAGCAGTTGCTCCAGCCCCGTGACCCGCACAGCCGCATCGATGCGGTCGCGACCGGTCGACGGCAACCGGAACGCCTCGCAGTAGTAGCGCATGTACGAGCGCATCCCCGCCCGCACGAGCGCATCGAGATCAGCGGCAGCCAGCTCGGGGCGAGCTCTCGCGTAGTTCGCGCGGAGGCGGGTGATGCCCTTGCCTCCGCGCCATACGGCGATGTCGGCGATGCGGTCGAAGAGGGCGTACGCCACCGGCTCGGGCAGCGCCTTGAGGCTCGACCAGCCGATCTTGAACCCGAGCACCGAGACGGTGTCGGTCGCGCTGCGAGTGAGTCGACCGAGGCCGGTCAACTCGATACCTCGCCGGCCGCCAGGGCCTGACGCCGCACCGTGAGCATCCGCTGGAGCACCGTGACGAAGCTGGCGACGGCGAGCAGCGACAGCACCACACCGAGCAGCAGGGTGGAGTTCAGCAGGTCGGCGAAGAACGTCGCCACGAGCACGGCCACCAGGCGGTCGGCCCGCTCGGCGATGCCGACGTTGGCGGTGTAGCCGAGCCCCTCGGCCCGCGCCTTCGCGTACGAGACGACGCTGCCGAGAATGAGGCACGCGAGCGCCAGCCCGGCCATCCAGCGGTTGTCACCAGGGCCGGCGTAGTAGAGCACCAGCCCACCGAAGATGGCTGAGTCGCCCATCCGGTCAAGGGTGGAGTCGAGGTACGCGCCCCACTTGCTCGAACGGCCCGACTCGCGGGCCATGATGCCGTCGACCGTGTCGGAGAACACGAACGCAGTGATGACGAGCACCCCGATCCACAGCTGACCGCGGGGGAAGAACGCCAGGGCACCGGCGCAGACCCCGACCGTGCCGATGACGGTCACCACGTCGGGGCTGATGCCCAGCCGCAGGAACAGATGGGCGATCGGCGACAGCAGCTTGGTCATCGACGCGCGTAGAAGTCTGTTGAGCATGGTGGGGACAGCCTACTGACCGACGAGACCGATCCTGACCGAACCAGGCCGACCGGGGTCTCGGGCTGGGGTCGGCGGCGCAGTTTGCGGGGTCAGTGGGGCCAGTGGGCGACGATGCGCTGTCGGGTGTCCTCGAGCAGCACCGGCAGCGCCTTGGTCTGCCCGACGATGGGCAGGAAGTTCGAGTCGCCGCCCCAGCGGGGCACGACGTGCTGGTGCAGGTGCGCGGCCACCCCGGCTCCGGCCACGGCGCCCTGGTTCATTCCGAGGTTGAACCCGTGGGGCTCGGAGGCGGCCTGCAGGGCCCGCACTGCCGCCTTGGTCAAGGTGGTGAACTCCGTCGTCTCGTCGTCGGTGAGGTCGACGTAGAGCGATACGTGCCGGTAGGGGCAGATGAGCACGTGGCCAGGGTTGTAGGGGAAGAGGTTGAGCACCACGTAGCAGTGCTCGCCGCGGTGGACGATGAGCCCGTCCTCGTCGGATCTGCTCGGCGCCAGGCAGAACGGGCAGCCGTGGCCGGCCTCGTCGGTCGGTCGCTCGCCCTCGATGTAGGCCATGCGGTGCGGGGTCCACAGCCGCTCGAAGCCGTCGTCGACGTGGGCGAAGTGCTCGTGCGGTTCGAGGGTGACGTCGTCGGCAGGGTCGTTCGCCTTCTCGGTCATGCCGCCGATCCTAGAGTGTGCGCTCGACGTCGGGTCAGGCCGGTTCGGTGTCGGTCGAGGTCGTGCCCCGCGCTCGGCGCGTCTCACGCCTCCACCGGGCAGGATGAGCTCTGTGAACCTCCCCGACGACCTCGTGGCCGGCTGGTGCTCCGCGTTCGCCTCGAGGTCCACCGGCTGGGACTTCTCGGCGGTGAGCGCCCAGATGCACGAGACGGAACCACCGTGGGACTTTCTCATGATGAGCCTGGACGCGCTCGCGGCGACCGACACTGCCGTCGACATGGGCACCGGCGGTGGTGAGCAGCTGATCCGGCTCGCGGAGGCGCTGCGGGCGCGAGGGGTCGACCGTCCCACCCTCGTGGCGACCGAGGGGTGGCCGCCGAACGTTCCCGTCGCCACCGCGAACCTGGCTCCTTACGGCATCCCGGTGCGGGTCTACGACGCCGACACCGATGGGCGGATGCCGTTGGGCGACGAGAGTCTCTCGCTGGTGCTGAACCGGCACGAGGCCTACTCCCCCACCGAGGTGTACCGGGTGCTGCGGCCCGGCGGTCGCTTCCTGACCCAGCAGGTCGGGTCGTTGGACGCCGGTGAGACCGCCGACTGGTTCGGTGAGCGCCCGCGCGCCGTGTGGACCCTCGAGATGGCCTCTGCGGAACTGCACGACGCCGGTCTGACCGTCGTCGACAGCGATGACTTCGTCGGCGTCTACCGCTTCGACACGGTCACCACCCTGTTGCGCTACTTCGCGCTCGTGCCGTGGGACCTGCCCGAGGGCTTCACGGTGACCGACCACCTTCCGGCGCTGACCGCCCTGCATCGTGGCGTCAAGGCGGGCCGACCGATCGAGCTCACGTTGCACCGTTGGTACCTTCGGGCTCGCCGCTGACACGCTCAGCAGCCGACGGCGTGTCCTGCGCCGTTCTCGAGCCCACCCGCGTTTCACTGGAGTCGGCCCTGCGACGTGTGAGATCGCAGGGCCTTTTACGTGGGCCGTCGCGGCCCATCCCGCTCGGATGCCGCCGCGCCCCCGCCACGGTTAGACGCCCGCGGCCCGTCGCGCCCCGGATCCCGTCTCGATCCCCGCCCCGGCCCAAACCGTGCGGGGGCCTCAAAGGGTGAAGGCCCCGGGAAGTATGAGTTCCCGGGGCCTTCGGTTGACACGATGCGATGGCCCGTGTCGAACGAGTCCGCTCCGGCGCTCGCTCGCCGCATCACCGGTGAGCCCGTGCAGGTTGCCCC
>JBBSTU010000285.1:0-3694 GCA_038235595.1 Actinomycetales bacterium
CCGAGCTCGTCGGCGACGATCTGGGCGAACACCGTCTCGTGGCCCTGGCCCTGTGAGGTCAGCCCGATCGACACGTTCACGCGGCCGCTGGTCTCGACCTGTACGTGGCTGCCCTCGTAGGGCCCGACGCCGGTTCCCTCGACGTAGCAGCCGATCCCGAGCCCGACCTTGCGGCCCTGGGCCGCCGCGGCCGCACGTTCGGCCGCGAAGCCGTCCCAGCCCACGAGCGCCTTGAGCTTGTTCAGGGTCGCGGGGAAGTCTCCGGAGTCGTACCGCAACGGGCGCCCGTCCTGGAAGAGCAGCCCGTGGTCGTAGGGCATCTCGCTAGGCAGGATGAAGTTGCGGGCCCGCACCTGCGCCTGGTCGAGGCCGAGCCGGTCGGCGATGGCGTCCATGGTGCGCTCCATGGCGAAGCAGCCCTGCGGCCGGCCCGCCCCCCGATACGGCGTGACGAGAACAGTGTTGGTGTAGAGCGACCAGAACTCCACCCGGTAGGCGCCGGGCTTGTACGGCCCGAGCAGCTGGGTCGCGGTGATGATCGGCACGATGATGCCGTAGGGGGTGAAGGCACCGTTGTCGTGCCAGAACTTCACATCGAGCCCGAGCAGGTGACCCTCGTCGTCGAAGCCGACGGTCACGGTGTGCAGCTGACCCCGCTCGTGGGCGGCCGAGACGAAGTGCTCGCGCCGGTCCTCGACCCACTTGACGGGCTGACGCAGCAGCCGCGCCGCCCACGGCACGAGCACCTCCTCCGGCCACGGGTGCATGATCTTCACGCCGAAGCCGCCGCCGACATCGGGCGCTATGCACTCGACCTTCGCGAGCGGCAGGTCGAGCTTGGCCGCGACCGCCGCGCGCACGCCGGTCGAGGTCTGGGTGGAGGAGTACATCCGCAGCTCGTCGCGCTCGTCGTCCCACCGGGCATAGACGCCTCGCCCCTCGAGGGGCGTCGAGGCGCTGCGTTCGATATCGAGCTCGAGGGTCAGGGTGTGCGGCGCGGTCGCCAGTGCTGCGTCGACGTCGCCGACGACCTGGGTCAGGTGGGCTGCGACGTTGCCGGGAACGTCGGGGTGCACGCGCGCTGCCCCGTCGCGGGCCGCCTCGATACCGACGACGACCGGCAGCGTCTCGTAACGCACGCGGATGCGCTGGCACGCGTCCTCGGCAACGTACCGGTCGGTGGCGACGACCATGACGACGGCTTCCCCGACGTGGTTGACTTCGTCGCGGGCCAGGGCGTAACCGGTGCGTCCGTGGGTGAGGGCCGGGTGCGGGATCAGCAGCGGCAGCGGCTCGCCAACCTTGCCCGGCAGGTCGTCGTGGGCGTAGATGCCGAGCACCCCGTCGAGCTCGAAGGCGTCATCGGCGTCGATGTCGACGACCCGGGCGTGGGCGTGGGGGCTGCGCACGAAGGCCGCCGCGAGGGCGTCATGACCGAGGTCGTCGAGGTAACGACCCCCACCCGTGACGAGTCGGGGGTCCTCCCTGCGCCTGATCGGGGCGCCGAACAGCCTCGTGCTCACGACGGGCCTCCTTCCGCGGCCACAGGGCCCGGATGCGGCTCACCTGGCTCAGCGGCATCCGGTACGCCTCGCTCGGCCCTGATCTCAGCCGCCCGCAGCACGCTCTTGACGATGTTCTGGTAGCCGGTGCACCGGCACAGGTTGCCCGAGATGGCGGCGCGAGCCTCGTCGCTGGTCGGGTCGGGATGATCGTCGAGGTACGCGGTGACGGTCGTGAGCAGGCCGGGGGTGCAGAAGCCGCACTGCAGGCCGTGGCACTCGGTGAACGCCTGCTGCACCGGGTTCATCGACTGGCCGGTCGCGCACTCGCGGGCGTCGGGTAACATCCCGAGGCCTTCCACGGTCGTGACCTCCAGGCCCTGCGCCGACACGGCGAACATCAGGCACGAGCGCATCGGCTCGCCCCCCACCAGCACCGTGCAGGCGCCGCAGACGCCGTGCTCGCACCCGACGTGGGTTCCGGTGAGGGTGAGGTCGTGGCGCAGGAAGTCGGACAGCAGCCGCCGAGCCGGAACCGACGCGGTACGGCGAACACCGTTCACGGTGAGGGTCACCTCGTGCAGCGGCTCGCTCATCAGACGACCCTCTGGTGGCCGAACGACGGGTTCGTGAGCGAACGCGTCAGTGCACCCCGTCGTTCGACCTCGACCGAGTCGTTCGCCGGGGAGGTGGCGTGGAGGGCCGCGAGGGGGAGGGCGCGTCGGGTGAGCTCGGCGACGAGCATCCGGCGGTAGTCGGCGCTCGCGTGGATGTCGCTCTCGGGGGCGACGTGCTCGCTCACGGCCTCGGCCGCCCGGTCGAGCGCGTTGTCGAAGGCCCCCAACTGGGTCTCGTGCCCGCCGACGGCCGGCGTGAGGTCGAGCACGCTCGGCACGTCGGTGACCGACACGAACGAGGCCGACGCGGCCGAGACCACTCCGTCGGTCACCGTGACGGCCACGGCCACCCCGGCGAGAGCGTAGTCGCCGCTGCGCCGGGCCGACTCGGCGAACGCGGTGCCGGTGCCAGGCGCCATCCGGTTGAAGGCAGCCGCCACCGCAAGGTCGTCGGGTGCCATTGCAGTCTCCAGGGCGCCGAGGAAGAACTCGCGCCAGCCGATCTCGCGGATGCCGTTGGGCCCAACGACCTCGACGGTGCCGTCGCACAGGGCCAGCACCGCCGGCATCTCACCGGCCGCATCGGCGTGGACGATCGAGCCCACCGTGGTGCCACGGTTGCGGATGGCCGGATGGGCGACGTTGACTACGGCCTGTCGCAGCAGCGGAAGCGTCGCGTGCGCCGCGTCTGACCGCTCCAGACCCGAGTGGCGCACCAGGGCCCCAACCCTGACGGCCTCCGGCGTGATCGTGATGTCGCCGAGCCCCGAAACGTGGTTGATGTCGACGAGGTGGCCCGGCGACGCCAGGCGCATGTTGAGGATGGGGATGAGGCTCTGCCCGCCCGCCAGCACCTTGCCGTCGTGGCCGACCTCAGCGAGAACGGCCACCGCCTCCTCGACCGAGCGAGGCGCGTGGTGCACGAAGGGAGCGGGCTTCATCTGTTGATCCTGCCTCCCGGGATGACCAAGATCTAGGGCCGCCGCCGATCGGGTCGGTCGCCGGTGTCGTTGCTGTCGTCGTCGTCGTCGTCCTCGTGGTCGTAGCCGGCCGGCCCGACGATGATCAGGGCGCCGTCTGCCCGCTCACGAAGGTCTGCGGGGGCCAGGTTGCGCGCGAGGTGGTAGGCGCCGATGGCCACGATGGTGCCCAGGGCGATGCCTCCGAGCTGGAAGTCCTGGGTGAAGACCAGGTTGACGTTGCCGATGCCGATGACGATTCCGGCGGCGACCGGCACGAGGTTGACCGGGTTGGCGAAGTCGACGCCGTTCTCCTTCCAGATCTTGGCTCCGAGCAGGCCGATCATGCCGTAGAGCACGACGGTGATGCCGCCGAGCACCCCACCGGGGGTGGCCGCGACCAGCGCGCCGAACTTGGGCGAGAGCCCGCAGACGATGGCGACGACGGCAGCGACGTAGTAGGCCGCCGTCGAGTAGCCGCGGGTGGCGGCCATCACCCCGATGTTCTCGGCGTAGGTCGTCGTCGGCGAACCGCCAACGGCGGAAGCGAGCATGGTGCCGACACCGTCAGCCCCGATGGCTCGGCCCATGTAGGGGTCGAGGTTGGTCTTGGTCA
>JBBSTU010000286.1:0-3660 GCA_038235595.1 Actinomycetales bacterium
CCCACGACGTCAGCCTCGCTGACCGAGCGGCCCTCGCGGCATTCAGGACTCCTACCTCGGCCGCGCACTTCTTGAACCGTGCCTACTGGCAGCAGCAGCCATCGCGACCACGCCGTGTGCCGCCCGCCAGTGGGCCGACTGACACCATCACCCGCCCCGATCATCAGGCTGCGCCGGCCGTCGAGTCGCTGAAGGCGAAGGTACGACTGCTCGACGACGACTACTGCGCCCTACTGAACGGTCTGACCACCATGCGCCTCGCCAGGGATGACGTGTGGACCTCCCTCGACACGCATCTGGTTGCTGCGGCATCCGGGCGAGTGCGGCGTCGCAGTGCGGCCCTCAGCCTGCTCGCGCTCGCCGTGACCAATCGGCGTGATCCTGACAACCCTGGCCGGGCCGAGCGCCCGAGCCACCGAGTGGCTGGTTTCCGTCAGCATCGTCGGTGCCGTGGCCGCCGTAGGCGCTCTGTACCTGTCGCACGGTCCCCGTCGCGCCCTCCGGTCGGCCAGCTCGCGTGATGTGAGGCGGCAGGCGGTGACCGGTGACGAGTGGATCAGGCGGATGAGCAGCGCGAGCAGCCCCCGAGAGCTGCGCACGCTGCTCAGTAGACGACCACGATGACCGCCCGACCGCGACCCCACCGGCTAGCCCAGGTGACCGCGCACCGACGCGTGCCCCTTGAGCAGGTTGCGGGCGATCGTGCGGCGCTGGATCTCGTCGGTGCCCTCGTAGATGCGTAGGAGCCGCAGCTCGCGGTACCACCGTTCGATCGGCAGCTCACGGGTGTAGCCCATCCCGCCGTGCATCTGCAGCACGCGGTCGACGATCTCGTTGGCCTTGACGCCGCCGTAGAGCTTGGCCATCGACTGCGACTGGCGCGAGTCGATGCCGTTGTCGACCTGCCAGGCAGCGGCCAGCACGAGCCAGCGCAGCGCCTCGATCTCGGTGGCCGAGTCGGCCACCATCCACTGGATCGCCTGTCGCTCGGCGATGGGCAGCCCGAAGGTCTTGCGGTTGCGGGCCCACTCCATGCCCATCTCGACGAGCCGCTCACAGGCGCCGAGCGCGTTCGCCGGCAGCATGTAACGGCCCTTGCCGATCCACTGCATGGCGAGGTCGAAGCCGTGCCCCTCCTCGCCGAGAATCGCCGAGTGCGGCACCCGCACGTCCTCGAACGAGAGGGCGGCCGGGCCCCACTCCCCCATGGTGTCGATGGGGCTGCTCGTCCACCCCATGTCGCGGTCGACGAGGAAGCAGGTGACACCGCCGTCGGCGCCCTTCTCCCGGTCGGTCACCGCAAAGACCATGACGAAGTCGGCCTCGTTGCCGCCGGTGATGAACGTCTTCTCGCCGTTGATGACCCACTCGTCACCCTCGCGGCGGGCGCTGGTGCGGATCGCCCGCGCGTCCGACCCGGCCCCCGGCTCGGTGATCGCGAAACACGAACGCTTCTCGCCGCTGATCGTCGGCAGGAGGTAGCGCTCCTGCTGCTCCTCGGTGGCGCTGAAGAGGATGTTGTCGGCGTCGCCCGCGAAGCGGAACGGCACGAAGGTGCGGCCGAGCTCGGCCTGGATGAGCGAGGTCATCACGGCACCGAGCCCCATGCCGCCGTGGCTCTCAGGTGTCTGGATGCCGAAGAAGCCGGCCGCCTTGGCCTTGCTCTGCAGGGCCTTCAGCTCGTCGTGGGTGATACCGGGCTCGTGGTTGCGCTCGCGGGTCAGCACCTGCTGCTCGAGCGGCATCAGCTCTTTGGTGACGAAGGTGCGCACCCAGTCACGGATGTCCTTCTCTTCAGTGCTCAGGTTGAGGTCCATGTCAGTTCTTCTCTCTCTCAGCGTGTTTCAACGTTCGATGTCGTCAGCGATGTCAGCTGGCCGGCGTGTGACGGCGGATCTCGGCCTTGGCGAGGGCGTTCTTGTGCACCTCGTCGGGGCCGTCGGCGAAACGCAGGGTACGGATGCCGGCAAAGGCCAGGGCAAGCTCGTGGTCTTGGCTCAGGCCCGCCGCTCCGTGCGTCTGGATCGCCTTGTCGAGGATCCACTCGACCGTCTTCGGGGTGGCGATCTTGATCGCCTGGATCTCGCTGTGGGCGCCCTTGTTGCCGACGGTGTCCATCAGCCACGCGGTCTTCAGCACGAGCAGGCGTAGCTGTTCGATGCGCACCCGAGACTCGGCGATCCAGTCGCGCACCACCCCCTGTTCGGCGATCGGCCGACCGAAGGCCACCCGCTCGGAAGCGCGGCGACACATTGCCTCGATGGCCACCTCGGCCAGCCCGATCGAGCGCATGCAGTGGTGGATTCGCCCGGGGCCGAGGCGCGCTTGGGCGATGGCGAAGCCACCCCCCGCTTCGCCGATGAGGTTGCTCACCGGCACCCGAACGTCGGTGAACCGCAGCTCGGCGTGGCCGCCGTGGTCGTGGTCGTCGTAGCCGAAGACCTCCATGCCGCGCACCATCTCGACCCCGGGGGTGTCACGTGGCACCAGCACCATCGACTGCTGACGGTGCCGATCAGCCTGCGGGTCGGTCTTGCCCATCACGATGAAGATGGCGCACTCGGGGTTCATCGCCCCGGTGATCCACCACTTGCGCCCGTTGATGACGTAGTCGTCGCCGTCCCGTTCGATGCGCAGGGCGATGTTCGTCGCGTCGCTGCTGGCGACGTCGGGCTCAGTCATGGCGAACGCCGAACGGATCTCGCCGCGCAGCAGCGGCGCGAGCCACTGCTGCTGCTGCTCTTCGGTGCCGAACTGGGCCAGCACCTCCATGTTGCCGGTGTCGGGCGCGGAGCAGTTGAGAGCGGCCGGCGCGAGCCGGATCGAGCGGCCGGTGATCTCGGCGAGCGGCGCGTACTGCAGGTTCGAGAGACCGGCGCCGTGCTCACCGGGCAGAAAGGCGTTCCAGAGGCCGAGCTCCCTTGCCTCCGAACGCAGCTCGTGGAGCACCGGCACGGTGCTCCACGCCCATCGGTCGTCGAGCGCTGTCACCTGCTCGTCGAAGGTCGGTAGCGCCGGGTCGACCCGGACAGACAGAAACCCCTTCAGGGTATCGATGCGACCCTGCGTCTCGGGGTCGAAGGCGAAGTCCATTCAGCTCTCCTTGACTGCTCGCAGGCCAGCGGTGACGAGCGGAACGGTGGCCTCGCCGATGGTGGCGAAGCCCGACCCGACCGTCTGGCCCTGGGTGTAGCGGTAGTGGATGCCCTCGAGGATGACGGCCAGCTTGAAGTAAGCCAGCCCGAGGTGGAACGAGAGATGGCTGAGGTCGCGGCCGCTGGCGGCGGCGTACCGCTTGCGAAGCTCGGGGCCGCTGATGAAACCTGGGCTGCGTGCGACGTCACTCACCGCGATGCTGTCCATCATCAACGGGAGGGTCTGGTAGGCCTCGAGCAGCGCGACGTCGGTGAGCGGGTCGCCCAGCGTGGCCATCTCCCAGTCGAGCACGGCGGCGATCTCGTCGCCGTCGCTGACGAGCAGGTTGTCGAGCCGGAAGTCGCCGTGCACGATCGTCGGGGCCCCCTGCGTCGGTACGGCCGCCGTGAGCCGCTCGTGCAGCTCGTCGATGCCGGGCAGGTCGCGGCTGCGGGAGGCGTCGAGCTGGCTCTTCCAGCGCCGCACCTGCCGCTCGAGAAAGCCGTCTGGCCGCCCGAAGTCGGC
>JBBSTU010000287.1:0-3639 GCA_038235595.1 Actinomycetales bacterium
CTCGAGGCGCCCGAGCAGCTCTCCGTCGGCGACAGCGAGCCCGGTACACCGGCCTACGCCGCCCTTCAGCAGCCCGGCCCGGATGCTGACACGGTGCTCATCGAAGACCGGTCGGGCCTGACCAGCGCCCCGATCGTCAAGGACGCGCAGCCGGGGGGTGGCGTCAAGCTCAGCCAGGGCGGGTCCGACCAGAAGCTGCTGCTCACGGCCCCCGTGCGTCTCGGTTCGTGTGTTCACGCGGCCTGGGCCGGAGCGGGTCGGGCGTTCTACGGGCGCAACTGCGGCGCGCCCGGTGACGCCTCCACCATTCAGCTCGCTTCGAAGAACAAGGGAGTGCGGTCTGACGGGGTCAAGCTGCGGGTCAACCGTGGCCTCATCGTGCTCAACGACCTTGACTCCGGCGACGTGTGGGACGTCGACCGCGGCCAGATCAAGATCGACGACTGGAGCTCGCTGATCCCGCCGCCGCAGACCGACAACAAGAACAAGAAGAAAGACGAGAACCTCGTCGACGACGAGGTGAGCCGCACCCCCCCGAAGGCGCTGCCCGACTCGCTGCAGGTGCGCCCCGGCCGCACCTCGACCCTGCACGTGCTCGACAACGACTCCGACTCGCAGGGCTCCATTCTCGCCATCTCGCCCGCCGACGTCGGCAAGGCCAGCCAGGACGGGATCGCCACAAGCGCCTCCGCCGACGGCCAGACCGTGCAGGTCACCGTGCCCGATGAGGCCCAGGGCCAGTTCAGCTTCGCCTACACCGTCAACAACGGCACCACGGCGAAGAACGGCCGGGCCACCGCCAAGGTCACCGTGCGCATCGTCGGAGACGAGGTCAACACGCCGCCCAAGGTGCGCATCGGCGACAAGAACCTCACCTCCGCGAAGTACCCCGTCGTACACGCCGGCACCGTCAAGGTCGGGGTCATCGCCGACTGGCGCGACGCCGAGAGCGACCCCATCCAGGTCAGCCCGCTCGACGCGCGCACCGGGGTCGACGGCAGCGGCGCCCTCACGGTCAAGGCACAGGACAAGCGCGGCAACCAGGTCGTCGAGTACCAGGTCGACGACGGTCGCGGCGGCACGAGCAAGGCCGGCATCACCCTCTCTGTGCTCGGTGACGACGACCGTGCCGTCGCGCCACGCACGCAGCCCGACGTCGTTCGCGCCGTGGTCGGCAAGCCGGTGCAGCTGCAGCCGCTCGGCAACGACATCCCGGGCGCCGACCCGAGTGACACCGAGGCCCGCCTGCAGCTGGCCCAGTCGGTCAAGGGCCCGGGGCAGCTGACCCTCGACACCAACCTCGACACCAACACCCTCACCGTCACCGGCGCGACGCCGGGCACCTCGACCATCACCTATGCGGCCCAGTCGGGATCGGGGGTCTCGGTCGGCCGGGTGAGGGTCGATATCGTGCCCAACCCGTCGGCCGACCTGCCCCCCGTCGCCACCCCGGATGCCGCTGTCGTGCGCGGTCAGACGCCGGTCATCGCCGACGTGCTGACCAACGACTACAGCCCGCGCAGCGACGTGCTCGTGGTGCAGAAGGTCGTGACCTCAAGCGCCTGGCTGCGGGTCTCGGTCGTACAGGGTCGCTGGGTGCGCGTGCAGGCGACGGCGCCGCTGGCGAACCAGACCGAGCGCCGCGGCACGGTCAGCTACACGATCAGCGACGGCACGAAGACGGCCGTCGGCCAGCTCTCGGTCGTGCAGAAGCCGGAGCCCAAGAACGTCATTCGGCCCACCGTGACCGACGACCAGGCCCTGGTGCGCGTCGGCGACGCGGTGACCATCCCCGTGCTCGACAACGACTCGATGAGCGAGGGCATCCCCCTCAAGCTCGACCCCGCCGGCGTTCGGGTCGTGTCCGGTGGTGGTCAGGCCTTCGCCTCGGGCACCGTCGTGCGCTACGTGCCCGGTGCCGACAAGACGACCGCCCAGCGCACAGCCCTGCTCGAGTACACGACCTACCCGGAGGGTCTGCGGGCCCGGGCGGTGACGGGCCGGGTCACGGTCACGATCAAGCCGTTGCCCGACGCGGTCAAGAACCCGAACCAGCCACCGGCGGCGCGCAGCTTCTCGGCCAGCGTCACCGCCGGTGACACCCTCGCCATCACGGTCCCCACGAGCGGGGTCGACCCCGACGGCGACCTGACCTTCGTCGGCGGCATCGTCGGCGACCAGGGGGATGCCGTCAACCTCACCTACGGGCGGGTGCTCGGTTTCGGCGCCGCCACGATTCGCTACGAGGCCTATCCGCGAAGCGCCGGCACCGAGGTGATCCGCTACCAGCTGCGTGACCGGTTCGGGCTCTCGAGTGAAGGCTTCATCCGGGTCGGCGTCGTGCAGCCCGGCGACCCGCAGCCCCCCGTCGCGGTGGAGGACGACATCGTCGCCGCCCCCGGCCGTACCGTTCGTGCGGAGCTGCTCTCCAACGACCTCATCGCCGACGGCGACGAAGTGCAGTTCGAACGCTTCGACAAGCTCAACGACGCTGACGTGCTGAAGGACTTCAAGCGCCAGAGCGACAACACCTTCAAGGTGGTGGCGCCCGACGAGGGCCCGGCCAAGGTGCTCACCTACGGCATCACCGACGGGCTCTTCGACGCCTCGCGCTCGACGCTGACGGTGCGGGGTCAGCAGAACTTCAACAACCCGCCCATCGCCGTTGACGACACCGGCGTGGCCAAGCGGGGCGACACCTCGATCGTGGTCGACGCCCTGGCCAACGACCGCGACCTCGACGGCGACCAGGCCTCGCTCAAGCTGACCAAGGTGATCGGTGACGGCGCCGTCATCGAGGGCCGCAAGGTGCGCATCACGCTGCGGCCCGAGGCGCGAGTCGTGCCGTACCTCATCGAGGACGCCGACGGCGCCGTGGCGATGGCCCTGATCTACGTTCCCGCCGGAAGCAACGGCCTGCCCTACGTCGTGTCGGGCAAGACGATCAGGATGAACCCCGACTCGACGGTCAAGGTAAACCTGGCCGACTACGTGGTCGACCCGCGGGGTGGCTCCGTCGCCCTCACCTCTCCTGACACCCTCTCGAGCTCACCGAAGCAGAACCTCCAGGCGCAGGCCGACAGTGCCACCGAGCTCGCCCTGAGCTCGACCAACGGCTACGTCGGCCCGGCCGCCGTCATGCTCGAGGTGACCAACGCGACCGGCCCGACCGACAAGGGCGCCCAGAGCACCTACGTGACCGTCCCGGTGCAGATCGGGCCTGACGTGCCGGTGCTGCGCTGCCCCGACCTGGAGGTGTCGCTCGCGGCCGATGGCCCGGCCCGAACGGTCGACATCCCGCGGGTCTGCCACGCCTGGTTCCCATCGGGCCTCGACGCCGACTCGGCCCAGTACGAGTCGACCTGGAGCCCGGCCGTCGACCGGGTCGAGCTGCGTCAGGCCGGCGTCGGTGGCCGTCAGGTGGTGCTTCAGGCCCAGGCCGGCGCCCAGGCAGGCGCGACCGGAGCGGTCACGATCAACGCCAAGGGCGGGGCCGAGAAGTTCAAGATCAGGGTGAAGGTGACCAGCGCCCCCCCGATCGCCAGCCTCCGGCCGGTGCAGATCGAGGGCCTCATCGCCGGCACCAGTCGCACCGTCAACCTCGCTCAGTATCTCGACAGTCCGCTGACCGACCCGCAG
>JBBSTU010000288.1:0-3607 GCA_038235595.1 Actinomycetales bacterium
CCGCGGGGCGGGGCCGCCGGGGCCCCCCCCCCCCGCCCGGGGCCCCCACCCCCCCCCTCCGCCCGGGGGCCGCCGGCGTCGTCCGCCGGGCGCCACCGACGAAACATGAGGAGCAGCAGGTCATGGCAGGTAAGAAGCCAGCGCGCAAGAACAGCAACACCAGACCGGAGCGGCGTGCCCTGGTCGCCGAGATGCAGGCACGGGAACGGTCCCGAGATCGTCGCCGAACGGTCGCCCTCTGGGGATCGATCACGGCCGTGGTGGCAGCGATCGCCCTCGCCGTCACGGTGGTGATCGTGCGAGAGCAGGGCAACCAGCCCGACCTCTCAGGCGTCTCCACCTTCACCGTGAAGCAGGGCCACGTAGACACCCCGGTCACGTACGCCCAGAGCCCACCGGCCGGTGGCGAACACTCCCCGGTCTGGCTCAACTGCGGCGCCTACACCGCCCCGGTGTCCAACGAGAACGCCGTGCACGCCCTCGAGCACGGAGCGGTCTGGGTGACCTACCGGCCCGACCTGCCTGCGGCGCAGGTCACCGCGCTGCGGCAGAGCTTGCCGTCGACGTATGCCGTGCTCTCCCCTTTCACCGGGCTCAAGGCGCCGGTGGTGGTCTCCGCGTGGGGCAAGCAGCTCGTGCTGACTGGCGCGGACGACACGCGTCTCAGCGCGTTCGTCAAGGCCTACCGACAAGGGCCACAGACTCCCGAACCTGGGGCCGCCTGCAGCGGCGGCACCGGCAACCCGGCTCCCACGGGAGGGTGACCATGACCTCCCCCATCCCATCGAGCCCGGTACCGTCAGGGTCGAGACCAGTGCGGCAGCCGGGCAGCCATGTTCGGTTTGGCTCGCCACGTCGTCGATGGCTGGCCGCAGCAGCCGTGGCAGCCGTGACACTGCTCGCGGTGATCGCGGTGGCGGCCTTCGCCGGCTACCGGGTGGGCGCCTCCGGCCAGGCCCCGGCCGACGACAGCGCCGACGCCGGGTTCTCGCGCGACATGCAGACCCACCACAACCAGGCGGTGGAGCTGTCGTTGATCGTGCGAGACCGAACGGCCGACCCCGCCATCAGATCGGTCGCGTACGACATCGCCACCAGTCAGGCGCAGCAGTCCGGTCAGATGTACGGGTGGCTCTCGGTCTGGGGACTGGCCCAGACCTCGTCCACGACAAGCATGGCCTGGATGCGAGGGGACCATCACGCGACGGCGAATGCGCAGAGCATGGGAATGGCCACCCCTGCCCAGATTCAAGCGCTCCGTCGGGCGAGCGGCTCGGAGGCAGAACGAGCGTTCTTGACGCTGATGATCGCCCACCACCGCGGCGGGGTGGTCATGGCGCAGGCCGCGCTCGACCTGGCCCAGCGCCCGGAGGTCCACGCCCTCGCCGGAGCCATCCACACCTCCCAACAGTCAGAGATAGGCCAGCTGCAGACGCTGCTGACCCAACGAAAGTAGCGACTGTTCAGGCACACCCCCAGGGGGTATGGTGCTAAAGGCGGAGGACAGCAGCAGCCCTGCGCTGTCGGGTGAGTCAACCCGTCCGAACCGATGGAGGGCATGATGAGCGAGCAGAACACGCAGAGCTTCTCCGTGGTCGGCATGACCTGCGACCACTGCACCAAGGCCGTCACGAGCGAGCTCTCGGCGCTGCTGGGGGTACACACCGTCGCCGTTGACCTCGCCACCGAAGGGGCCTCCACCGTCACCATCGTCAGTGACGCCCCCTTGTCCGAGTCCGACGTTGTCACTGCGCTCGACGAGGCCGGCGGCTACCACCTCGCTCACGGCTGAGCCGCGCTCAGATCTCGTCGAGGAGCACGGTAAAGGGCACTCCGTCGGGCTCGGCCCCGCGCCGACTTGATCCAAGGGAGGTGCTGACTAGGGCAGAGTCGGCCCACCAGAGTTGCCTCCCATTCTCTGCCAAGACCCGGTTTGGAGTCGCACCGTGTACCTCGCGCCGCTCGTGGTGATCGTCGTCGCAGCGGTGAGCCTCACTGGTCTGTGGGGGCTGCACCGGATGACTGCTGTGTCACCCGAGCCGCTGAAAATCCTGCCGTTCCAGTCGGGTTGGTGCCCTGAGGAGCATGCCCTGTCGCGCTACCACGCCCGTTGGTACCTCGCGACGCTCGTCTTCCTCGCCTTCGACGTCGAGATGCTCTTCATGTACCCATGGGCGGTCGTAGTGGCCGACGTCGGGGCGTCGGCGGTCATCGAGATGTTCCTCTTTCTCGGCGCGTTGCTGCTCGCTGTCGTCTGGGCTTGGCGCGAGGGGGCCCTGCGGTGGGCTTGAGGCGGCGGCTGGCCACCCTCGCCGTCGACGCCACCCACGTGCTGGTGATCGAGTCACCGGGAGCGTGGCTCACTCGGGTGGCGATCGAACGAGAGATCGGCCGCCGGGGCTGGCGGCTGGCGACGTCTCCGGCCGACGCCGACGCGCTCGTCAGCGTAGGGACACCCGGACCAGAGCTGTCGGAGCGGGTCGAGTCGGTCTGGGAGCAGCTACCCGGCCCGCGGTCGCGGACCGTCATCGCCGGAGACACCAACACGGCAGGCGTACGAACGGCCCTCGACGCGCTGGCCGCCGATCTGCTCGACCCCGAACGGCAGGGCCGTGACGCGCGTGACCGTGAGGGCTTCGGTTCTGACCAGATGAACAATGACATCGACATGGCCGGCGACATGGACATGCACGGTGACAACGACATGGACGACATGGAGATGGACATGGCGCCCAGCGGCATCGCCCTCGCCGAGGGTGGCGACGACCGCGACGGGTTGGAGATGGACGTGCTCCACCTTCCGCTCGGCCCGGTGTTGCCGCACTGGCCGCCCGGGGTGGTGCTGCGCTGCACCCTGCAGGGCGACGTGGTGGTTGCGGCCGATGCCAGCGTGCTTGACGGATCCGACGGCACGCCAGTCCTGCTCCACCCGAACGAACGTGCCGCCCGGTGCTGTGACCAGCTCGCGAGCGTGCTCGCACTCTCGGGCTGGGCCGACGGCTACTCCGCCGCCGTACGCGTTCGCGACGCTCTCATAGACCAGCAGGATGTCGCAGCCAGCAGCGTCCTGCTCGATGGGCTCCAGCGTCGGCTGCGGCGAGCCCGGTTGTTGCGCTGGTCACTGCGTGGCATCGGAAACCTCCGCGCCGACGACCAGCCTGACGCTCCCCCACAGCTGCACGGCGGCGTCTACGAGCGGCTGATGAGCCTGTCCGAGCGAGCCGGCACTGAGCTCACGCGCGATGCCGCATCCTCGGCGCCCCCGGAACCCCCGGCACCCGTGCCCGTGCTGCTCGCCGTGGCCGAACGCCTCGTGGTCGGCCTCGACGTCGCGGCGGCTCGGCTCGTCGTGGCCAGTCTGGCCATCGACGTCGCCACCACGTCGGGGCTGGCCCCGCACCAGGACGAGGAGGCGCGGGATGCTTGACGCGGCCACCTCGCCTCTCACCCTCCTGCCCGTCGGCTGGGTCGTGCTCGCCGGCGCGATCGTGCTGGGCCTCGCGTGGTTCGCCGCGACCGTCGACGGCGTTGCAACGGGCCGCTCCGAATCGGGCCCGGTCGGCCTCGGCCGCCCCCTGCGAGAGGTGGCCCGCCTGATGCGGCAACG
>JBBSTU010000289.1:0-3592 GCA_038235595.1 Actinomycetales bacterium
GCTGAGCGACGACGGCGGCGCGATCTTCGCCACGCTCGAGCAGGGCGGAGATCGTTTCTCCCACGCTTTCGAACGGGTCTTCGCGACCCCGCACGGCACCGACCTGGCGACGCTCTGTGCGGCCCATCACACCGAGTACGAGCAGGTCACCGACCTCGGTCGGCTCGAGGCTGCCCTGGCCGAGACTCCCGATGGCATCCGCGTGCTCGAGGTACCGGTCGCCCGCAGCGGTCGTCGCTCTGAGGGTGAGGGTCTACGCCACCTCGCCCAGCTCGTCGTGCCCCACTCAGACCACGACGGCTGACCCGGGCGAGGCCCCGTATCAGCCGTTCGAGGCGGGCCAGCTGGCCAGCTCGCCGCCAGGCATGCACACGATCCGCTCGCCGTGCGGTCCGGTCAGCTCCCACGCCTCGTAGTCGGGCGAGGCCCGAACACTCAGCTGTGCGTCGGCGAAGCTCACGGCCAGGTGACCGTCCTTGGCGACGAGCACCTCGGTGATCGCGGCGCCGACGAGCTCGGCGAGAACGGCAGGAAGGTCGTGCTGCGGCGTACCAGCGTCGATGACGTGCATCCCATCGGGGCGCAGCAGGAAGCCATCGCCGTTGAGGTCGAGCTGCCAGTTGTCGGTCGTCCACATCTTCAGCGCGTAGTCGAGACGAATCGAGTGCACGATCTTGCCGGCGAAGCTGGGGATCACGGGTTCCATCCTGCAGGAATGTCATAGGTGCCGTCTGGACGTATCGGGAAATGTGTCTCGGGACTCTTGTCGGGTCCGGGTTTGCCGTCGAGCTTGAGGGGATTGCCATTCTCGTCGCAGTAGCGCACGTATCCGTCGGGGTACCTTTCCGTCCCCTCCATGATGCGCACCGAGCTGGCGTTCTTGGGCGTGCCCGGAGGGGCGTTGACGTTCTCGGGGTTCTGCCAGACCTCCCCCTTGCCGTTGTTGGCCACGCGGCCCTCCCACGAGCCGCCCGACGTGCTCGGACGCTGCTCGTCCGGCATGCGGTCGCCCGGCTGCGGCTTGCCCTCGCTCGGCCCCTTGGCCTCGTTCAAGACGCGGTCGTCGTTCTTGCTCGCGTTGCTCGCCAGGTCGCCGGCGCCGACGGTCATGGCCACGGCGCCGGTGGCGATGAGCCCGGCCGACGCGATGTTGATCGGCACCCCGGCCACGGCGCCCACCCCGGTGGCGTCGAGGGCCACCCCGCCCACCTCACCGCCGGCGCCGAGCACGATGGCTCCGGCACCGAGCGCCATCGAGAGCACGTCCTCCGGGTGCTCGACCATCGCCTGCCCGACGTCGGCCAGCGCGTTGACGGTCGGCACGACACTGTGGTTGTAGGTCCAGGCGCCGGCATCGCCCAGCACGTCGCCCGCCTTGTCCCACCAATGCTGCTGGGGTCGCGGCTCAGTGTGTCCGACGGTCGGCGTCGGAGTCGGCGTCGGCATCGGCGTCGGCACGGGCCCACCACCGGGGCCGGCGGCTGCGGGGCCACTGGCACCGCGTTGCTGCTGCGCGTTGGTCGACAGCCTTCGGCTCAGCTCCCCGAGGTGCGTGCCCAGCTGCGCCAGCTGAGCGTCCGCCGCCGGCCAACGGCCCCGCAGGGCCCGGAAGTCGCCGCCACCCCAGTGGCCTTCGAGCGCCCGGATGGCGTTCGACGCCTCGCCGCGAGCCCGCTCACACTCGCGTGAGTAGTCGAGCAGCAGCCGACTGCTGCGCTCAAGCGCTTCGGGGTTGGACCCCTTGGCGTAGATGACCATCCGTGACCCCTGCTCCGCGTTTGCTGACTGCGCACATCCACCCTGCACCGACCACCGGGATCCTGCTACGGGGAGCACTCCCCATCCGTCCCGAGCGCCAGGTCTCAGGGTGCGCCGGTCGTGGCCGGCCGCCGTCGCGACCCGCAGGGATCCTTGGGGTTCCGGGTCAGCCGGTGAGCGGCAGGCACCGTGAGAGCCGCTGACGCCACCAGGCCTGACGATCCGGCGGGGCCGAGAGCTCCGCCAGGGCGGCGGGATCGGGAAGCACCCGTGCGGGCAGCAGGATGCCGCCAACCGGCACCAGGCCCGGCCTGGCGACGTCGCTGGTGAACAAGCCGACCGTGCCTAGACCGCAAGCGTGCTCGAGCTCGGGGAGGGCGGCCGCCAGGGCCACCCCGGCGGAGATCCCGATGCTCGTGTCGAGGGCAGACGACACCACGGCGGGCAGGCCGCAGGCTTCGACGATGTCGAGAGCACGCCTCACACCGCCGAGGGGAGCCACCTTGACGACGATGATGTCGGCCGCGGCGAGCCGGGCCACCCGCTGAGGGTCGTCAGCCTTGCGGATCGACTCGTCAGCCGCAATGGCAACCTCGACTCCGTTGCGGGCGAGCCCTCTTCGCAGCTCAGCCAGCTCTTCCACGGTCGCGCAGGGCTGTTCGGCGTACTCCAGGTCAAAGGGGGCGAGTCGGGCCAGGGCCATCAGGGCGTCGTCGACGCTCCAGCCGCCGTTGGCGTCGACACGGATGCGGGCCCGCCCCCCCATCGCGGAGCGGACGGCCGCGACCCGGTCGAGGTCGTCGGCCAGCGTCTGACCGGGTTCGGCCACCTTGACCTTCGCCGTCGTGCAGCCGTCGAACCGGGCCAGCACGGCCGGTACCTGCCCGGGAGCCACGGCGGGCACGGTCGCGTTGACAAGTACGGTGCCGCGAACGGGAGCGGGCCAGGCGCCGTACGACGCCTCGAGGGCGGCATCCAGCCAGCGGGCAGCCTCCGCGTCGGAGTACTCGACGAACGGCGCGAACTCGCCCCAGCCGCAGGGGCCGTCGATGAGCAGGGCCTCCCGCGTCTCGACGCCGCGGAACCGAACGTGCATGGGGATCGAGACGACGTGGGATCGGCCCAGCAGGTCCGGGAGGGTGGGCTGCTCTCTCACGAAACCATCATCGGCTGTCACTCACCGAGCCGAACCTCCGGGTCGTTCGCCACGGCACAGCGGATGCGATCGGTCGAGCGCGCGCTCATCTCGGGGAGGGCGTCGAGGGGGAACCACGCCGCCTCGCTGGCCTCGTCGTCGCCCGGTGTGGGTTCGCCCGACACCCATCGGCACCGGAAGGTGTGGTCGAGGTACTGGGCGTGGTCGCCGTTCGGGTGCACCATCGGTGGCCCTGAGCCGACCCACACGAGCCGCTGCACCCGGGCCACGACGCTGGCCTCCTCGAGCACCTCCCGCTCGGCCGTGAGGTGTGGCTGTTCGCCGGGATCAGTGATACCGGTGACGGGCGTCCAGGCCCCGGTGTCGGACCGCTTGATCAGCAGCACCTCGAGCGAGTCGCAAGCGTCGCCGGCATCCTTGGTGTTGCTGGACGGCCCCGGCCGACCTGGTCGTTCACGCAGCACCACTGCCGTGATACCCGGCATCCACAACAGGTCGTGCCCGATCTTGCGTCGCAACAGGGCGACGAAGGGCGGAATCGGCATGCTCCGACCCTAACCGTCGGCCGCCCACCTCCGCTTCGTTGGGGGTGTGTCGCGGGGGCCCCAGGCCCCCGGCGCCCCCCCCCACCCCCGGCGGTGGCGGGGCCGGGGGGGGCTTGGCGCGGGGGGGGGACCC
>JBBSTU010000290.1:0-3581 GCA_038235595.1 Actinomycetales bacterium
ACCTCAAGAGGCTGCATCGACGTCCTGACCCAGATCTCTGCCGCGACCCGAGCCCTTGAAGCAGTCGCCCTCGCCTTGCTTGATGAGCACCTGGAGCACTGTGTCACCCACGCGATCCAAGCCGGCGGCGCCGAAGCCGACGCCAAGGTCAAAGAAGCCTCAGCCGCCATCGCCCGCCTCGTCCGCTCCTGACCTCACCCCTGAAGGGCTGGCTCAGCAGCTGGCTATGGCCCCTTCGCAAGATCTGCCGATACTGTCGGAGACGACGCTGGATCCCGCCTGAGCGTGAGAGGCTCGCGCCGAACCGCCAGCTTCGGCTGATGGTTCCTGACTCGTCTTGGACCGGCAGGATCTGGCGCTCCTCCGCCACTGACGGGAGCACACCGATGGCCCATCAACACACTCCGCCGCAACCGCACACGTCGCGCCTGACCGAGTTCGCCGGTCACGCCCTCGTCGTGTCGGTCACACCCGGTCAGCCTGAGCTCGTCGCTGTCACAGCGGCATCCCTCGGACGCGCCATCGGAGCGTCCGCCCTGTACTTCGCCTTCGTCGACCCCTCCCGCTACACCGTGGAGGAGTTTCCCGACGGGACCGTGCGCCACGCCTCCATCGACCCCGACGCCGACGACGACTGGGAAGACGTGGCCGCCAACCTCACGCGGGAAGTCGCAACGTCCATGCACGGGCAGGAACAACCCTGGGAGTTTCGCTACCTGGCGGGCCGCGTGGACCGATCCCTCACGCACCTGGCCCGAGCCGTCGACGCAGCCGCCTTCGTCGTCGCCACCCATCAGGGCCACCACCATCACATCCGGGACTTCGTCAGGGAGTCGATCTCCGTCCAGCTCGCCCACCACCAACACCGACCCGTGCTCGTGGTTCCCCTCGAAGTCGTCGACTGGGAAGGCCACGCGCCCTGGGACTGACCGCCCTCACTGCTCCTTCAACGCCGCGGCCACCTCGCGCCGCACGACCTTGCCCATCGCGTTGACGGGCAGCAGCTCGACGGCGACGAAACGACGCGGGACCTTGTAGGCCGTGAGCGACTCGCGCGCATAGGCGCGGAGACTGTCGGGAACAGCATCCAGGCCATCGGCGAGCACGACTGCGGCGACTACCTCCTCGCTCCCACTCGCATGCAGGAGGCCGACCACGGCCACGTCGAGCACGGCAGCGTGCGAACGCAGCACGGCCTCGACCTCGGAGGGGTAGACGTTGAACCCACCGGTGATGATCATCTCCTTGATGCGGTCGACGATCGTGATGAACCCTCGCTCGTCCATCGTCACGATGTCGCCGGTGCGGAACCACCCGTCGTGAAAGGCCGCCGCTGTTTCGTCGGGCATCCCGCGGTAGCCGTCGAACACCTGCGGCCCGCGCACGAGCAGCTCGCCCCGCTCCCCGAGCGCGACCTCGCGGTCGAGGTCGTCGGCGTCGGCAACGCGCACCTCCACGTCGGGGAACGGCACGCCGATCGACCCGGGTCGGCGGTCGCGTGTCATGGGGTTGCCCACGATCACGGGCGACGTCTCGGTGAGCCCGTAGCCCTCGACGAGCAGACCGCCGGTCGCAGCCTCCCAGCGCTCGACGAGCGCGGCCGGCAACGGCATCGCGCCCGACAGGCCGTAACGGATGCCGTGGACCGAGACACCCCGCCGCGCGGCCTCGGTGACGATCCGTTCGTAGAGGGGCGGCACGGCCGGCACGAAGGAGGGGACCTTCCGCTTGATGGCCTCCATGAGCAGGCCAATCTCCGGCTTGGGCAGCAAGACCAAGGTGGCGCCCATGCGCGCGCCCAGCAGCATCCCGACCGTGACGCCGTAGGCGTGGAAGAGCGGAAGGGCCAGCAGGAAAGTCTCGCGGCCCTCCTCCAGGCCCGGCACCCAGGCCCGGCCCTGCTCGACGTTCGCGACAAGGTTGCGGTGGCGTAGGGGCACGCCCTTGGGCACCCCCGTCGTGCCGGACGTGTAGAGCAGGAGGGCCACATCACCGGCATCCGGCCGTGGGTGTGAGGCGTCGAGGGGGGCCGACGCGACCAGGTCGCGCCAACGCATGGCACCCGGGGCGGCAGACGTCAGCTGCCCGCGGGCGGCGCGAGCCTTCGCGACCGGGACCCGCAACGCGAGGCGCTTGCGCAGCGGCAGCTCCGTGGTGAGGTCGACCGCCACGACGTGCTCGAGGCTGGAGGTGGCGCGCAGCGCCTCGACGACGGGCACGACCTTGTCCCAGACGATGGCGACCCTCGCCGCGTGGTCGACGAACGGGTGGCGCAGCTCACCCGCGGTGTAGAGGGGGTTGTGTTCGACGACCGTGGCGCCCAGGCGCAGCACCGCGAAGAAGGCGATGACGTTCTGCGGGCAGTTCGGCATGACGAGGGCGACGCTGTCGCCCGCGCTGACGCCGAGCCGGCGCAGTCCCTCTGCCACCCGGTTCACCCGCTCGCCGAACTCGGCCCAGGTCGTGCCCGCACCGAGGAAGTCCAGAGCCCGGCGGTCAGGCCAGCGAGCGACCGTGGCGTCGAGATGGTCGGTCAGGGTCGAGGCGTCCTGGTCGAGATGAAGCGGCACCCCGGGCCCGTACGACGAAGCCCACACGGGATGCTGAACCGGCATGACTGACACTTCCTCACTGCCGCGGGCACGGCGAAATCACGGATGGGGTCAAGGTACCGCCGTCTCACCGCCATCGACGTACGGTTGACTTGGGGTGGAGTAGGCATGGATGCACACCGACCAGGCCATCACGTCGAGGTTGCGGTCCAGCGCCACCCGGTCGACGTTGCAAGGTTGTCGCACGCCTGCTGGTCGCACGGGTCGAGGTCAAGGGCGCGCTCAGACGGGCTCCAGGGCGAAGTACGGCCGGCCCGGCAGAACCACGTCGACGGCCTGGCCCGGGCGCACGTCGCCACCCCGCTCCACGACGCCCATCACTCCTGCCTTGCGCACGATGCGAGAACCGTCGAGCCGATCGACCCCGCCCGTTGCAGTGAGCGTGGGCTGGCCCGTCGACGGCACGCCGTCGGCCCGCGCCACGACCACCTTGAGCAGACCCTTCTGAAAGTCGTCGATCTGTCGGCAGGGGTTGCGCAGGCCGGTCAAGCGCACTATTACCTGACCGAGGTGCAGCAGCGTGCCGACCGGAAGATCGAGCAGGGGCACGCCCTGAGTGGTGATGTTCTCGCCCAGGTCGCCCGGGCCGATCTGGTGCGCTTGCGCCGCCGCCTCCGCGAAGAGCTCGGCGTGGATGAGATGCACCTGCCGCAGGTTCTCCTGGTTGGGGTCGCGGCGCACCCGCGAACGGTGCTGCACGAGCGTGCCGGCGTGGGCGTCACCGACCACGCCCAGCCCGGCGGCGAGGGTGATCGAGTCGCACGGCACCTTGCTGAAGCGGTGCATGAGGTCGCGACTGACGGAAAGGACGTGACCGGTCGGCATCCATCGATCATCCCAGTCGTGTGCGTCGACGGGCGACCAGGACAGCCCTAGCCTCGGCGCTCAGAGGCCCAGCTCGGTGAGGCCCTGGTGGTCGCCGGGCCGCGGGCCCGGAGCGGGCCAGTGGTAGAGCCGCTCCGACTCCGA
>JBBSTU010000291.1:0-3580 GCA_038235595.1 Actinomycetales bacterium
GGGTACGAAAGTGGCCACTCGAGCAGTGGGTACGAAAGTGGCCACTCGAGCAGTGGGTACGAAAGTGGCCACTCGAGCGGGAGGACCGTGACACCCGAGACGGCACGGCGACAAGAGCCCTCTCGGTTGGTCGTGCTGCTCGGGCCCGACTCCGACGTCGGCCGCGCGGTGCTGGCCAAGGCGCACAGCCAGGCCAGGGCGGCACTCGAACGTTGGACCGCCCTGCTGCCCCGCGGCGGTGTCGTCGTCGAGGTGGTCTGCCACGGCGGCCCCGAGCACCTGCCCGGCAGCCTCGGTCAGGCCGGGCGGATGCTGGCCCTGGCTCGCGAGCTGGGTGTGCCCACCATCATCACCGCCGCGGTGCGCCACCTCGACCCCCAGGATGCCGCCATCGTCGATGTGCTCGACGCAGCTCGCCGACTGGTGCCCCTCGACACCCGCCACCTCGACCGGGTCACCACGGCCGGGAACCTCTCGCCGACCCCACTGATGCACTCGCTCGCCCTTGACGTCGTTCAGGTCTCCGGTCCGGGGCTCGTCGGTGGCGCCGGGCTGGCCCGAGAGCAGGCTCGCGAGCTGGTCGCTCGCACCACCGCACTCGCGACCGACTGCATCCAGGATCCTCGTGCCGACCTCGGGATCGGCTCGGTGCACCTGCCCGAGCCCGGAGTGCTCGGCATCCGAGCGGGAACGGGCCCCCAGCAGGTACTGGCGAGGCGATGCCGTGAGGCGATCGCGACCCGCTACCCCGAGCGCAGCACCACCTCACTGACCGCGGTGAGCGAGCGGCTCGAAGACGAGCTGGGCGTCATCGAGACGCTCGGCTACGCCACCTACTTCCTCACCGTCGCGCAGGTGTGCGACCTGATCCGTGAGATGGGGGTGCGGGTCGCGGCCCGGGGCTCCGGTGCGGGGTCACTCGTCAATTACCTGCTCGGTATCTCCGGGGTCGACCCGATGCGTCATGGGCTGCTCATGGAGCGGTTCTGCTCACCGCTGCGGGCCGAGCTGCCCGACATCGACATCGACGTCGAGTCGGCGCGTCGCACCGAGATCTACGAGAAGGTGCTCGGTCGCTTCGGTGGCGAACGGGTCACCTGCGTGTCGATGATGGACACCTACCGGGTGCGTCACGCCATCCGTGACGTCGGGGCCGCGCTGGGGCTGCCCCCTGCCGAGATCGACGCGATGGCCAAGGCCTTCCCGCACATCGCCGCCCGCAACGTGCGCCACGCCCTCGCTGAGCTGCCTGAGCTGCGGGCGAGCGGGCTCGACGTGCCTCGGCTACAGCTGATGTTCGACATCGTCGAGCGCCTCGACGGGTTGCCCCGGCACATCGCTCTCCACCCCTGCGGTGTCGTGCTCTCCGACTCCGAGCTGCTCGGGCGAACTCCCGTCGAGGCGAGCTGGCTGGGGTTCCCGATGAGCCAGTTCGACAAAGACGACGTCGAGGCGATGGGGCTGCTCAAGCTCGACATCCTCGGCATCCGCATGCAGTCGGCGATGGCCTACGCGATCAAGGAGGTCGAGCGGGTCGACGGGGAACAGGTCGACCTCGACGACGAGGAGCAGGTCCCGTTCGACGACGAGCCGACCTTCGAGATGATTCGCTCCACCCGCACCCTGGGCTGCTTCCAGATCGAGAGCCCAGGGCAGCGGGAGCTGATCGGCAAGTTCGGCCCGCAGACCTTCGACGACATCGTCATCGACATCTCGCTCTTTCGCCCGGGGCCGGTCAAGAGCAACATGATCGTGCCGTTCCTCAATGCCCGACAGGGCTGGAAGGACCCCTCCTACCTGCACCCGACCCTGATCCCTGCGCTCGAGGAGACCGAAGGGGTCGTTGTCTTCCACGAACAGGTGCTCATGATCGTGGCCGAGACCACGGGGGTCTCACTCGCCGAGGCCGACGAGGTGCGCCGCGCCCTGGGCACTACCGCAGGTCAGGAACGGGTCGAGCGGTGGTGGCGGCCCGCCGCCCGGGCTCGAGGCTACGAGCCCGCGGTGGCCGACCGCATCTGGGAGGTGCTCAAGGCCTTCGCGTCGTTCGGGTTCTGCAAGGCGCACGCTGCTGCCTTCGCCCTGCCGACCTACCAGTCGGCCTGGCTCAAGGCGCACCACCCTGCGGCCTTTCTCGCCGGGGTGCTGACGCACGACCCGGGGATGTACCCCAAACGACTCATCCTCGATGATGCCCGCTCGTTCGGCATCATGATCCTCGGGCTCGACGTCAACGCCTCGACCGGCACCTACCGGTTCGAGCGCACCGACGACGGCGGCCCCGGCATCCGGCTGTCTCTCGCCGACGTGCACGGCATCAGTGCGGCCGAGGTGGCCCGGATCGTGGCCGCGCAGCCCTACGCGAGCCTGTCCGACTTCTGGCAGCGGGCCCACGCCTCGCGGCCGGTCGTCGAGAAGCTGGTGCTGGCCGGAGGTTTCGACACGATCCACGACATCGACCTCGGCGGACCGACCCGGCTCGACGGCGGCACGGCAGGGTCGGTGCGCCAGGTGCGGGGCGGTCTGGGCCGGCGCGGGCAGGTGACCCGTCGCGACCTGCTGCTGCACGTCGCCGAGCTCGACCGCTGGTCGTCCTCGCAGCGACGGGTCTCGGCCGCCTCCCGCGGTTCCCGTCGGCGGGTCACCTCCGTCTCGGTCACCGGTGACATCCGTGCCCTGGCGGCAGCTCAGTCACAGGGGCCGGCTCCCGCGACCGAGCCCGTCGCGACCCAGCTGACCCTCGACCTCGGCGACACCCCCCGCCTGCGAGCCACGAGCGGACTGCCCGAGATGACCGGATCGGAGCGGGTGCGGGCCGAGCTCGAAGTGCTCGGTCTCGACGCGAGCGGTCACGTCATCGACTTCTACACCCCGATGCTCGACGCGCTGGGTGTCACCCGCGCCCGCGAGCTGCTCACCGGCCGCAGCGGCCGCGAGGTCTGGGTGGCAGGGGTCAAGGTCGCCACCCAGACCCCACCGATCCGCACCGGTCGGCGGGTCGTCTTCCTCACTCTCGACGACGCCACCGGGCCGGTCGACCTCACCTTCTTCGACGACGTCCAGGGCCCGTATGCCGCCACCGTCTTCCACTCGTGGCTACTGCTCTGTCGGGGCGTCGTGCGCCGCACCGGCCCGAAGGGCGTCTCGATCCGTGCCACCGGTGCGTGGGAGCTCGGTGAGCTGCAGGACGCCTGGACCACGGGTGGGGTCGACGCGGCGCGCGATGCCCTCGAGGCAGCCGACCGTTCGGCCTGGCAGCGAGCGGCCGCCCTCGGCGAACACGGGGTGGCCGGTGGCCCAGGGCCCGACCAAGGGTCTGATGGAACCTCTGAGGGGCGACGGGTGCTCGTGCATGCCTCCGGCTTCAAGCAGTCGCCCTACGCCGACATCAAACCGGCCGGCGCTGACGTTCGCGGGTCGCGAGGGTCGGGGGCGCTCGTGCCCGGGGGTGCACCGCGGGTCACGCCCGAGCGCGCAGCCGCGATCGACCGGGAGAGCAACCCGCCACGCAAGCTGTGGCACGCCAGCCCCGGCAGCTCGGGGCACTAAGGTGATCGTGCAGAGCGACCTCACCACACCA
>JBBSTU010000292.1:0-3559 GCA_038235595.1 Actinomycetales bacterium
CATCCGGGCTGAGCGCATCATCGCCAAGGTCGGCGAGATCCTCGAGGGCGCCATGATCGACGAGCTGCCTATCCCGTACACGGCCGTCGCCACCGACATCAACGCCCGGCGCGAGGTCTGGTTCCAGCACGGCATGGTCGAACACGCGATTCGGGCGTCCATCGCCATCCCCGGCGTCATCACGCCGGTGGTCGTGAACGGTCGCACGCTCGTGGACGGCGGGCTGATCAACCCGGTTCCCATCGAGCCGACGGCCGCGGTCGACTCCGACCTGACCATCGCGGTCTCCCTGTCGGGCGCCCGGGTCGCGAACGAGCCCACCACTCCCGTCAAGGTCACCGCCGAGCACCGCCCCCTCGAGGAGATTGCGGCGCGGCTGCGGCGAGCCACCGAGTCGATCGAGTCCGAGCGGTTCAGATCGATCGCGACCCGGCTTTCCGTGGGCTATCGCAAGGGGTTGGTCGACGATGTCGTCGCCACCGAGCCGCATGCCCCCGACCTCGGCATGCTCGACCTGCTCACCATGTCGTTCGACACGATGAGCGCCCTGATCTGTCGTTACCGGATGGCCGCCAACCCCCCCGACGTGCTCGTGACCGTTCCTTCCAACGCGGTGCGCACCCTCGACTTCCACAAGGCCACCGAGATGATCGACCTCGGCCGCACCCTCACCATCGAGGCCCTCGACCGCGCCGGCTACTGAGCCCCCGGCCGACGTCGGTGGTGCACGGCAAGGTGACGACGTGATCATGCACGCTGACGCCGACGCGTTCTTCGCATCGGTCGAGCAACGCGACGACACTCGCTACCGCGGAGTACCGATGGTGGTCGGTGAGCAGGTGGTCGCCTGCGCGAGCTACGAGGCGCGCGCCCTCGGCATCCACGCCGGGATGCCGGTGGGCCAGGTGCGTCGGCAGTGGCCGGCCACGCTCGTGGCGCCGGTGCGGGGCGAGGCCTACGAAGAGGCGTCGGCACGGTTGTTCGAGGTGTTCCGGCGGTTCACGCCGCTGGTCGAGCCCGGGTCGATGGAGGAGGCCTTCCTCGATGTGACCGGTCGTGATCGTGGCGACGTGGCGGGCATGGCCGGCGCGATCCGGCGGCGGCCCGTCGCGAGGTCGGTCTGCCGGTGAGCGTCGGGGTGGCCCGCACCAAGCTGATGGCCAAGCTGGCCAGCCGTCGCGCGAAACCTGACGGGGTGGTGGTCGTTGACGCCGAGCTCGAGGCCCGGGTGCGCCCGAGGCTGCGACTCGACGACCTGTGGGGTGTCGGGCCGGTCACGTACGAGAAGCTCCACACCGCAGAGCTGTTCGTGGTCTCAGACCTCTACGGGCTGTCGGTCGACGACCTGAGAAGTCGTGGCCTGTCGACCGCCATGGCGAGGCGGATGGTCTCTATCGCCGCCGGCACCGACGACGCGACCATCCGCTTGCCCGGCCCTCGGGGCTCCGTCGGCGCGACACGCTCGTTCTCGGCCACCCGCACCCGCTCCACGGTCGAGGCCGTGTTGCGCGCGTCGGTGCAGCGCGCCCTGTCCCGGCTCGGTGACGACGAGCGACTGCCCACTCGTCTCGAGGTCGTGGTGCGCTACGACGACGGCGTGCAGACCACCGAGCGCGGCCTACTGCCCGAGCCCACCACCGCGCCCGAGGCGGTCGAGGCAGCGGCGCTGCGGCTGCTCGCACGATCCGGCTGGGAGCAGGACGGGCGTGGCGTCACCCTGGTCGGCGTGTCGATCCCACTCCCCAGGCCTCGGCCCGATGGCCGCGAGCAGGAGCAGACACCTCAGCCCCAGGCGTCGGGCGAGGGTCGGCAGAGGCAGAAGGGGTGACCGGCCGGGTCGGCGTAGACCCGAAACCCCCGCTCGGGAGACGGCTCCGGCGCCAGGACCGGGTCCAGCGCCGTGCCGCCGAGCTCGAGTACGCGCCGGTGGGCAGCTGCGATGTCACTGACCTTGAAGTCGAGGTGAGCCTGCTGGTGGCCCCTCGGCCAGTCGGGGGACTCGTGGTTCGATGCCAGCTGGGTGGCCAGGTCGGGCCCGTCCCATCGAACGGTGAACCAGTCGCCCTCGGGCTCTGCCGTCACCGACCCGCCGAGCAGGTCGGCGTAGAACTGCGCCACCCCCGCCGGGTCGGCACAGTCGAGGGCGAAGCTGCCGAACGTCACCGTGCTCTGCTCACTCATCGCGTTCTCCTGGGTCGCAGCGACCGGGTTGGACGCGTCACCTCATGACCTTGGCACCCCATCCCACCGCTGTCACGGCCGCGGGGGTGGTGCTGCCGAGGTTCAGACGGAGCCGGTGGCCGTAGCGGTGGCTCCGTCAGGGTCGGTCAGGGTGATGACGACGCTCAGCGGGGCGAGCACCGGGATCCAGACCGCAAAACGTGAGGTGTTGAAGGGGGCCCGGCTCCGCACCACGTGGATGGCGCCGTCAGACGGGAAGAGAGGAAGCCCGAGCGGGATCGAGGCCAGCGCGAAGTCGCCCTCGACCACGGTGAGCAACGGCCACCGGATCGGCCCGAGCCGGCCACCCCCGCCGAAGGCGCGACGCTTGAGGGCCCGCACGTGCATGACGACCCCGGCAGCAGCCGCAGCGCTGGCGTCGGAGTCGACGCCGACGAGCACGCCGGTCGGGCGAGCCGTGACACCGGCGATCGTGACCGTGAACGGTGGGGGCGGCACCCAACCGGGCACGGTCACGACACGCTCGGTGACCCGGCCGAACGGGTCGAGCAGACGCAGCGTCACCGTCACCGGGTCGGTCGCCACCGGGCGCCGGAACCACAGCGCCAGCGGCGTACGCCCCGACGTGCGCGCACCGCGCTCGATGACCGGCGCCGTGTCCGCGTCAGGGGGCGGGCTCGTCAGGGCCGACTCGGCGGATGCGGACAGCGCCACTACCGGGAGCACCACGTCGCCGGCCGTTCCGCCGAGGCGGTGGGCACCGCTCGTCGTGACGTCGACGGGTGCGCTCGTCGACGTTCGCAGGACCACCCCACGGTGATCGGGGCTCCACAGGTCGGCGGCCAACCCGTCGAGGTCCGGTGGCGTCGTCGGAGGCACCAGCACCGACCCGATCTCGGATGCCGCTGACGTCACGCCACGCACGCCCTGCACGGGCAGCGTGTCGACCGGTCTCGCCACGGCCCGGATGAGCCACGGGCTCCATGAAGACGGGAGCACCCCGCTCCAGGTCGCTTCGTAGATCGGGGTATTCGTCACCGGGTCGGTTCCCGTCGGCGGGCCCACCACGGCCACCGAGGCCACCGCTGGGCCCATGCTCTCGCGGTCTCGGGCCGCCGCTTCCGACCGGGTGGCGAACACGAGGAACCGGTCGATCGGAACGCGGCTGGCACTCAGCAGCCGCACGGTGAGCGACCCGTCGTCGTTCACCACGGTGCGCGCGAGCGGCGGCGACGGTTGCACCAGACGTGGCGCGATGGCCGCCTGGAGGTGCAGGTGCGCGTCAGGGTTTTCGGCGCCGGGCCAGGGCGACTCGATCCCCGTCATCGACTGCGTCGTGACGGTGAACAGGTGGATGTCGGTCGAGCCCTTGGGCAGA
>JBBSTU010000293.1:0-3498 GCA_038235595.1 Actinomycetales bacterium
CGCGCTGAGCACGTCCCCGCTCAGGCACGACCCACTTCCTGATTTGGGCCTGGTCGTGGCCCAGTCGGGTGGGGACCCGTGGCCGGCCCAGTCGCGTAGGGCCTCGAAGTCCATCGTGACCACGATCTTGGCCTTGTCCGTCGACGGCGCGGCCCCGGGGGCGGTGACGCCGCGCGCGACGAGGTCGAGCAGGGCGTCCATCCGGCGCTGGTGCGGCGGCCTGGGGTCGTCCTCGATCTTCACCCCAGCCTCATCGGTCAGGGGGCAGGGCGCACTGAGGGGGTCGATCGCGGCTTTGAGAGTCGCCGCGCCTTCCGGGTCAAGGGTCCCGGTCATCCCGACCATCCCGGCCGCGTTCGGGCCGGTGAACCACAACCCGCGACCCTCACGGCGTTCCTGGTCGTGCTCCTCGGCGTCCTTCGGGGGCCGAACCTGATCAGAGAGTTCGCGGGCCAGCTTCGCGAGCTGTTCCCATCGCAACACTGACGCTTGACCGGCCAGGTGGGTGACGGCTTGGTCGAGGTCGCCGGGGTCAGCGACGGGCTTCAGGCGGGTGTGGAAGTCGATGACCTGCGCCGCGTTCCCCACCGTCACCCGCCCAGCGTCACCACTCTCACCACCAGCGCTCTCACCAGCAGCAGTCTCAGCACCGCCGGTGGTGACGGCGTCGCGTAACGCCTGCCACCGTGGTTGGTGGAACGCGGCCGCGCACGTCACGACCGCTTTGGCCGCGGAGGCGCTCAGGGTCGGATCGACCGAGCGCAACCAGTCGACGCGGGACAACCCGCCCGGGGAAGCCACCCCGCGCGTCTCGACCTCGGCGAGCAGGCGTACGAGGTTGACCTCGCGGTACTGCTGCACCTGGCCGAGTTCGGTGATCGACTCGAGCAGGTCCAGTTCGCTCATTCGGGCCGTTTCCAGCTGCGGCCGGTCCAGGCTCGCCGCGGTGAACGCGAACCCCGACGCGCACGCCCCCGACACGTGCGACCAGTTCGCGAAGTGGATCGTCATGGGCTCTGGAAACTCAGCCCGTGCCCCGGCCGCCCCAGCCGAACCCGACCCGGGCGTAGGCCCCGAAGCGGGCCCCGCGGCATCCGGAATGGGCGGCTCACCGGTATCCGGAATGGGGGTCGACCAGAACCCGGCGCCCGCGGTCGAGCCGGTGGCGCGCTGGCTCGACTCGAGATCGGCCAGCTGCTGCCGGAGCCTCTCGAGAAGCGAACCATTCGTGTTCATGACTCAAACCCTAGAGGCCACCACCGACACTGCCCCACCCACGAAACCGGCCCGCCGGCAACCGAACTGGCCACTCGATCGGTACGGAAGTGGCCACTCGACTGGGAGGGGGGCCAGCGTCGGCGGCGTCTCCTTACCCCTGCTGACTGAGGCGGCGGCCGAGGGTGCGCAACGGGCCGAGGCCCATCGGTCCGAGCCGCAGCAGGTCGGTGAGAAAGGACCGTTCGTTCCACGCGGGTCCTGCTGCGGATCGCGCCTCCGAGCGGATCGACTCGAACTCACGAGCGCCGACCCTGAAGGCCAGCGCCTGGGCCGGCCACCCCAGGTAGCGGTCGACCTCGAAGCGCGCCATCGACGGGCCGAGACCGGTGACCGTGCGCAGAAAGTCGACCGCGACGTCGTACGACCACTCCGTGGCCCCCGCCAGGGCGGAGCCCCCCGCGAGCCCGCCGCGGCGCGACCGGTCGGCCGGGATCGGCAGACCGAGGTGCAGCCCCATGTCGATGACGATGCGGGCCGCGCGCCACGCCTGCCCGATGAGCATCCCGAGCCGTTCGGCGGGGTCGTCGAGCAACCCGATCTCGGCGCACCATGCCTCCGCCCAGTGGGCCCAACCCTCCGCGTGGCCGTGCACCTGACAGAGGTGACGCTGCCACGGGTGCAGGCCCGGGGTGGTCATGGCGGTGACGATCTGGGTGTGGTGGCCGGGCACGCCCTCGTGGTGGAGCGTCGTCGCCTCGCGCCACGTGCGGGCGCCGACGGCGGGGTCCACGGTCCACCACACCCGCCCGGGCCTGGTCAGGCCCGGGTCGGGCGGCGCGTAGTACATGACTCCGGAGGCCGCACTCGCCATCCGGTACTCGGGGCGCCGCAGCGGCTCGGGTGGCAGGTCGAGGTGGCGGCCGTCGACATGGTCGGCGATCGACAGCATCCGATCGGTGAGCCAGCTCTCGACCTCCTCACTCGAGCCGAGAAGCCATCTGGGGTCGGCGTCGAGGGCCGCCACGGCGGCATCGAACCCGTCGGGATGCAGCTGCCGGGCCAACGCGTCGGCCTCGGTTGCGATGCGGTCGAGCTCGTTCCATCCCCAGTCGTAGGTCTCGATGAGGTCGACGTCACAGCCGAGGAAGGCGCGGGCGGTGTGCGCATACAGCTCGAGGCCCACGGCGTCGGCCTCGGGAGCGACAGGCAGCAGGAGTCGCTCGACCTCGTCGGAGAAGCGCAGGGTCGCCGCCGAAGCGGCGTGGCCGGCAGCAGCGGCACGGTCCCGAAGAGCAGTGGGGGCCTTCGCCGTGAGCACCCCGTAGAAGTCGTCATCGTGCACCCACCCCCGGCAGCGGCGGGCGATCTGACGCACCTGCCGGGCGCCGACGACATGGCCGCGGCCGGCCGACCGCGCCAGGGTGGCGAGGTAGTCCTGGTGAGCTCCGGCCACGGCGCCCAGCGACTCGATGACCTGCTCCCACTGCGCTTCGGTGTCGCGCGGAAGCTGGTCGAAGGTCGCGCGCACCGCGTCGACGGGGGTGGCGAGGGGGGCGAGGAGGCGTTCGGTGAACCCGCAGTCGACGAGGTCAATCTCGGCGTCGAGGCGTTCACCGAGCACGAGCGCCAAAGCCTCGTCGTCGCGGGAACGTCTGTGCGACAGTGCTTCCCGGGCAACGCGGGCGGCACCGACCCGGTCGTCAAAGGCTCCGGGGGAGAGCAGCGGCAGCACTGCCGTCGGGGCGACCCCCGCGATGGCAGCGGCATCCGCGTCGGTGCGGGCGAGCGCGGCCACGTAGGTGTCTGCGACCTCTCGTGTGGTCATCGCGTCACCCGCGGGAGGGTCTCACGGCCGAGCAGTCGGATGCCGTTCAGCCCGTCGACGCCGTGCGGCGTGCCGAGCTCGACCCGGTCGGCGCCGGCATCGAAGAGCTCGTCGATACGGGCGGCGATGTCGCTGGGGGTGCCGGCAAACGCGAAGCGGTCGAGCAGATCGTCGGGTACCGCGGCGCCCGCGGCGTCGTGGTCTCCTGACCGCACCGCCGACGCGATGCGCTGCCTGACCTCGGGGGGAACGGTGACGGTGGGGTCGAGGCCGGCGACCACGTCGAGGTAGAGCGCGACCTCGCGGCGGGCGAGCGCGCGCGCCACCGACCGGTCGGGGTCGCACACGGTCACTGCTCCGACGACGACGCGGGTCGGCGAGGCCCCCAGCCAACCGCGCATGAGGCGCACCATGTCGGGGTTGGCACTGCCGCCGATCTTCACCTCGTCGGCGCA
>JBBSTU010000294.1:0-3489 GCA_038235595.1 Actinomycetales bacterium
CCAACGTGTGCGGGGTTCCGGGCATGTGCGACTCGCTCAGCCTGAGTCTGCAGATCGGTGTCATCGCCTCGCTCACGGCCGCGGTGCTCGGCACGATGGTGGCTTTCGCCCTGGGCCGCTACCGGTTCCGCGCCAGAGCGGGTACCAACCTGCTGATCTTCCTGCCGATGGCCACTCCCGAGGTCGTCATGGGCTCGAGCCTGTTGACGCTGTTCATCGCGATGGGCATCCCCACCGGGCGCACCACGATCCTGATCGCCCACATCATGTTCTGTCTCTCGTTCGTCATCGTGACGGTCAAGGCCCGGGTGGCCTCGCTCGACCCGCGGCTCGAACAGGCGGCGGCCGACCTCTACGCCAACGAGGTGCAGGCTTTCCTGAAGGTGACCTTCCCGCTGGTGGCGCCGGGCATCGCCGCCGGCACGCTCCTGGCGTTCTCGCTGTCGTTCGACGACTTCATCATCACCAACTTCAACGCCAGCCCCTCCTCGGTCACCTTCCCCATGTACGTGTGGGGGGCGGCCCAACGAGGCACCCCGGTGCAGATCAACGTCATCGGCACCATCATGTTCCTCGGGGCCCTGGCCATCGTCGTGGTCGGACAGGTGCTGAACAGCCGTCGCTCGCGGCAGACGGTGTGAAGGCCCGGCGAGCATTAGGGTCGCAGTCATGGCAACGGTGACGCAGAAGACAGTGCTCGAGGCGGTTCCCACAGGGTTGTTCATCGGCGGCCGGTGGCAGCCGGCATCCGGCGGGAAGACCCTCGAGGTGCACGACCCGTCAAACGGTCGGGTGCTCGCCAGGGTCGCCGACGCGAGCGTGCTCGACGGGCGAGCGGCGCTGGATGCCGCCGTGGCCGCCCAGCCTGACTGGGCCAAGGTGGCGCCCCGCGACCGTGGAGAGCTGCTGCGCGAGGCCTTCGAGAAGCTCACGGCCCGCGCCGACGAGTTCGCGATGCTGATGACCCTCGAGATGGGCAAGACGCTGGCCGAGAGCCGCGGCGAGGTGACCTACGGTGCCGAGTTCTTCCGCTGGTTCTCGGAGGAGGCGGTGCGCATCGGCGGCCGGTACGCCATCGCCCCCAACGGGGCCACCCGGCTGCTCACGACGAAGCAGCCCGTAGGCCCCACCCTGATGATCACCCCGTGGAACTTCCCGCTCGCGATGGGCACCCGCAAGATCGGCCCGGCCATCGCCGCCGGGTGCACGATGGTCGTCAAGCCCGCCAGCCAGACCCCTCTGACGATGCTGGCGCTGGCTGAGCTGCTGCGCGAGTGCGGTCTGCCCGACGGTGTGCTCAACGTCGTGACGACCAGTCACACCGGTGACGTCATGGAGCCGCTCATCCGCGACCCGCGTCTGCGCAAGCTGACGTTCACCGGGTCCACGCCGGTGGGGCGCACCCTCATCGAGCAGGCCGCGCAGGGCGTGCTCCGGGTGTCGATGGAGCTCGGCGGCAACGCGCCGTTCCTCGTCTTCGCCGATGCCGACGTCGACAAGGCCGTCGAGGGAGCCATGCTCGCCAAGATGCGCAACATGGGGGAGGCCTGCACGGCGGCCAACCGCTTCTACGTGCACGAGGCGGTCGCCAAGGAGTTCACCACCAAGCTCGCAGCCCGGATGAGCGCCCTGGTCGTCGGTCGGGGCACCAAGAAGGGTGTCGACGTCGGCCCGCTCGTCGACGAGAAGTCACGCGACAAGGTGGTCGCCCTCGTCGACGACGCCGTGAGCAAGGGCGCGAAGGTGCTGGTCGGCGGCGAGGTGCCGAAGGGCGCCGGCTGGTTCTACCCGCCCACGGTGCTCACCGACGTGCCGCACGACGCCGACATGGCCACCGAAGAGATCTTCGGCCCGGTGGCCCCGGTGTCGACCTTCACCGACGACGACGAGGCGATCCGGCTCGCGAACGACACGGAGTACGGCCTGGTGGCCTACCTGTTCACTCGCGACCTCTCCCGGGCGCTGCTCGTGGCCGAGGCCCTCGACTACGGCATGGTCGGCGTCAACCAGGGCATCGTCAGCAACCCGGCCGCGCCGTTCGGCGGGGTCAAGAGCTCGGGCGTCGGGCGCGAAGGCGGCTTCGAGGGCATCGAAGAGTACCTCGAGACGAAGTACGTCGGCATCGCACTGTAGGTCGGCATCGCTCTGTAGGGCGGGCCGACGCTGACGGTCAGCGCGCGATGACCGTCACGCGCAGGTCGTCACGCTCGCTCTGCACCTGCTCGAGGATGTCGATGACGTCGGCGTAGGTGTGCCGGTCGGAGTCACGCAGGGCACGCACGTGGTCCCACACCAGAGCGACCGGCCGGCCGTCGGTGCCGTCGAGCTCACGGAGGGAGTCGAGCAGCGCGTCCCAGTTGTGGCCGAACCAGCGGGGGAGGGCGAGGGCGATCGCGAACTCGCGCAGCACGGTGGCCTTGTCGCTGCCGGCCGTCACGACCCGCACGTCGTAGCCCCGAGCCGCCAGCGCGTCGATGTGGTCGTCCGGCCCGCTGTCGCGACCCAGAAAGGTGGTCACGACCCCTCCCGGATGCGGCTGAACGAGTCGTAGTGGTCTTCGGTCCAGAACTTCTCGTCGGGCGCCCCCGTGATGATGCGTCGGGCCCCCCGGTCGCTCGATCCCGGTGTCTTCACGGTGTACTCCCGGTAGTAGCCGTTCGGTTGGCGCGGCAGCAGGCCCTCGCTGTTGCGGAAGGTCTGGTCATCGTTGCGAGGGTAGGGATAGGGCCCGCCCGCCCGGATGAGCCGGAGGGTGTCGCGGGCTTGGCTGGGCAGCGCCGACTCGGAGATCCACGCCAGCCCGGATGCCGGGTCGGTGGTCTCGGTGGAGCTCGCGACCGGGGTGGTCGCGTTAGTGCGGGAGCCGGGCAGCGCGGCATCCGAGCCGGTGCTGCCGACCCGCACCACGACCCAGGCCAGCACGATGACCGCAACCGCGAGGAGGGCCAGCAGCATCGATCGGTTCGACTGTGACCGGAGGTTCTTCACCCCGTCATCATGCCTGCTGGCGCCACCGTTGACCGATGCTGGAGACCACGGCCGAGATCGAGACCCTGCAGTCGCTGCTCGACGTCTCGCACGAGCGCGCCACCGGCCATCTACGCAGCATCATCGACGACGACAGAACCCTCAGCGCTGCCCAGGTCGTCGAGCTCATGACGGGCATGAAGGTGTTGTCGTGTGCCCGGTGACCGCCAGGGGCGAGCCGCGCATCACCGCCCTCGACGGGCACTTTCCTGCACGGCACCTGGACGTTCAGCACCGCCGGTGACTCGGCCAAGGCCCGCCACCTCGAGAGCCGGCCGGCGGTGAGCGTGGCCCGCATCGATGGCGAGGAGCTGGCCCTGTTCAGCCACGGCACGGCCGTGCTGGTGCGGCCCGGGCCAGAACGAGAGGAGATCGACGCCCACTGGAGCGCGCACTACGGCAGCAGCCCCTGGTCGTGGGGCCACGACATCCGCCTGTACCGCCTGCAGATGAGCTGGGTCA
>JBBSTU010000295.1:0-3472 GCA_038235595.1 Actinomycetales bacterium
CAGGGCCACGAAACCGATCGAGAACGCCATCGAGGCCAGCAAGGGGTTGCCGGTCTTCGCCTCCACCACCAGGTAGATCAGCACGCCGACCCCTACGTCGACCCCACCCAGCAGGCCGGTCGACAGCAGCGGAAGCAGGGGCCGGTCGAGCCGCTCGTGACCTTCCTCGACCAGGCGGTCGTAGGTCTCCTCCAGCTCAGGCTCGGCCCGAGAGCCCTTCGGTGCGACCACGTCGGCGGAGTCACCGGACGGCCGGCTCACGATCGGGGCCTGGGCCCGGAAGAAGGTGGAATCATGACGGCACGCTATCCGCCGACGCGCACCGCTCGGCCACGGCCCGTCACGAGCGCCCCCAGGCCCGTCTCGATCGGCGGTCGCAGCAGCGCCAGTTCGCCCAGAGCAAGCCAGTCAGAGTCAGGGGACGCTCGGCCTGGGGCGGGCGCCGTAGAGGTGCGACTCCACGGCGTCGGCGTCGTCACGGCCCAGCGCGCGCCCCACGAGGATGATGGCCGCCTGACGCAGGCCGGCCGCCTCGACCTGACCGGCGATGTCGGCGAGGGTGCCGCGCAGCACCACCTGTGACACCTGTTCGGCGTTTGCGACCACGACGACCGGGCAGTCGTGGCCGTAGTCGTCGACCAGCGACGCCGCGATCTCGCGCATCTGCCGGATGGCGAGGTGGATCGCCAAGGTGGCCTGCGACTTGGCAAACTGCGAAAGCGCTTCTGTGTCAGGCATTTTCGTCGAGTCGCGCTGCGCCCGGGTGAGCACGACCGTCTGCGCCACCTCGGGCACCGTGAGCTCCCGCCCGATGATCGCTGCGGCCGCCGCGTAGGCCGGAACCCCGGGTGTGATGTCCCACCCCACCCCGGCTCGGTCGAGCCGGCGAGTCTGCTCGGCGACGGCTGAGTACAGCGACGGGTCTCCCGAGCACAACCGGGCGACGTCGTGCCCTCTCTCGTGTGCTGCGAGGCAGTGGGCGATGATCGCGTCGAGGTGCAGGTGCGCGGTGTCGACCAGGGTCGCCCCTTCAGGACAGTGGGCCAGCACCTCCTCGCCGATGTAGGTGCCGGCGTAGAGGCACACCGGCGACTCGCCGATGAGCCGAACGGCCCGCAGGGTGAGCAGGTCGGCAGCGCCGGGGCCGGCGCCGATGAAGTGCACGGTCATAGGTCGTCGGCCCCTCGATCACCCTGGCTGGTTTGAGCGGCAGGCTTGCTCACACTCCACTGCACCACGGCACGGGCCGGCCTCCAGCCGGTGAAGGAGCCGATCGGCTCGAGGTCCTCGACACTGATGCGCGACAGCGAGCCCCCGTAGGCCAGCCGCGAAGAGACCAGCACCTGTTCGGTCTCGACGGTCACCCCGTGCACGACCAGGCGGCCACCGGGCGACAGCGTCCGCCACGCCAGCTCCACGATGGAGGTCGTCGCGCCGCCGCCGATGAACACGGCATCCGGCGTGGGCAGCTCGTGAAGCAGGCCGGCAGACTCCCCCTCGACGACGCTCAGCCCCGGCACCCCGAGCGCGCGCGCGTTGCGCCTGACCCTCTTGGCCCTCTCTGGGTCGCGCTCGACGGCGTACACGCGGTTGCGAGGGTGCTGGCGAGCGAACTCGATTCCCACGGAACCGGCTCCGGCCCCGAGGTCCCACATCACGTCTCCCGGCTGCGGGGCCAGGTGGGCGAGCGCCGCCGCCCGCACCAGCCGCTTGGTCAGCTGGCCGTCGTGCTCGTAGGCGGCATCCGCGAGACCGGGAACGAGCGACCGGGCGACCCGTTCCCCAGCGTCGGGGCGGCACTCGACGCACACAACGTAGAGACGAGGGGTGAGACGGCCGTCCCACGATCTGGCCAAGCCGTCGGTGCGCGACTCCTGTCCCGACCCGAGGGCGCCGAGCACGGTGACGCGGCTGGCGCCGTACCCCTCGTCGACGAGCAGCGCGGCCACCTCGGCGGGCCCACGCTCGCCGCTGGTGAGCACGACCAGCCGGGCCCGGGGCGAGAGGTCGCGTCGCAGCCGGTCGACATCGCGGCCGACCAGCGTCACGACCTCCGACTCCTCCGCGCTCCACCCCAGCCGCGCCCTCGCGAGCGCCGCAGACGACACCGCGGGGTGCACCCGCACCCGAGCCGCCCCCACCAGCTCGACCAGGGTCGAGCCGATGCCCGAGACCAACGGGTCTCCGCTGGCGAGCACGACGACCCGGCGCTCACCCCAGGACTCCACCAACGAGGGGAGGGCAGGCCTCAGGGGCGCCGGCCAGGTCACGAGGTCTCGGCCGGATGCCGGTTCGAGCATCGCGAGATGCCGCTCGCCACCGACGACCACCTCGGCCGCAGCGACCAGGGCGCGTTCGAGCTCGCCGAGCGACGACAGCCCGCAGGCGCCGACGCCGACGACCTCGATGACTGCACCCGAGCCGGCGACCACAGAGCAGACCCTAGCGACCAACCCACGTCGCGATGGGGAGTGCTCCCCATCGCGACCTGACCTGTGCCGCCATAGGGTCGAGCCGACGGAGGGGGATGACTGTGGCGATCTACAAGAAGGGCTCTGACCCGGATGCGCTCGACCGCTCGGCCGCGGTGTTCACCGCGTCGGCCCGAGAGTGCACGGCGATGCGCAACACCGTGAGCGGTGTGCTCGGCTCGCTGCGCGGCAGCTGGAGCGGCGACAACCTCCAGTCGCTCATCAGCCAGTGGCCGGCGATCGAGGCGCAGATCGACGGCTTCGGTACCCACCTGACCACCCTCAGCACCCGGTTGACCCAGAACGCCGCAGCCCAGCGGGGCACGAGCGGCGAGGGCGGCAGCACGAACGCCCAGCTCACCAATGCTCCCCTTCCCCTCGGAGGAGGTGGCCCCGGTGGTGCGCCCGTTGGCGGTGAGCCGCAGGCCGCCGGCTTCTGGGACGACTACCTCCAGTCGTCGGGCCTGGTGCCCGACGATGACGCCGGGCCCCTCGCCTGGCCGGGCCTCATCGGAGCGAACGCCCTGCTCGGCTTGGGTGCCACCAGCGACTACATGCGCAAGGTGGGTATCGGCGACTGGCGGCCGCGGGGCGCCAACGGCGCCTACATCACGCGTCCCACCGGCACCTGGGCGCGCGCCTGGTCGATGCGCTCCGACTCGACCTGGGTGGCCAAGTCCAACCAGGCCGGCAACTTCGCAAAGTGGGGAACCGCGGCCAAGTGGGCCACCCGCGCCGGAACGGTGCTCTCGTTCGGTACCGCCGCCTTCAGCCAGTGGAACCAGGACTCCGGCGACCCGAGCATGGGCACGACCGAGAAAGCCGCCCGGGCCGGCACGATGGGTCTCACCACCGCGGCGGGCAGCTGGGGCGGCGCGTGGGCCGGGGCCCAGGGCGGCGCCCTCATCGGAGCCGCGGTGGGCGGCCCGGTCGGTGCGGTCGTCGGTGGTCTGATCGGCGGTTTCGTCGGCGGTGGCCTCGGCGGGATGGTCGGCGACTTC
>JBBSTU010000296.1:0-3467 GCA_038235595.1 Actinomycetales bacterium
ACCGGCTCGATGATGCTGACGAGACCCGCCTGACGACAGCGGTCGACGAACTCCTCGACCATGGCGACCCGCACACCGGCATCCTCGTCGGGGCGGTGGATGACGAGCAGCTTCATGGCCACCGCACCCTGCTCACGCACGGCCGCCGGGTCGACGGCGTGGTCGATCTCCACAGCCGTCACGAACTCGTCGTGGCCAGCGATGAAGAGGTCGGCCGCGGCGATCAGCCCGCACCCGGGGCTCACGGCATCGGTTTCGACCACCCGGTCGAAAGCGAACTGCTTGTCGACCAGCACCGCCGAGGCGTGCGGGGTCAGCACCCGCGTGGCGGCCACCTTGAAGTCGGTGAGCGCCTGGTCGGTCACCGGCCCGCTCTGGTGCTCGGCAAACATCGCCCGCATGGCTTCGCGCTGGTCGACGGCGAGCATCGCGAACGCGCCACTCGCTCGCGAGATGCGACGCAGGCCCTCTGACCTGTTGAGGGTGGCGGGGAGTGAGTCGGTCATCGGGTGTCCTGTCGTCATCGTGATTGCGGTCAGTGGGTCGGTGCAGCCACCGTGTCGGCCACGGCGCCGTGCACGGTGTCGGGCCTGACGTCGGGCATGACGTCGGGCATGACGTCGAGCACGGTGTCGAGGTCGGGGATGCCGGAGCGCCCGTCGAGCGAGCGACACGAGAGGGCTGCTGTGGCGTTGGCGAACGCGAGCTGGTCGCGGAGCGACATCCGACGCACCACCGCCGCCACGAGCGCCCCGTGGAAGACGTCACCGGCACCGAGCGTGCTCACAACATCGACCGACAGTGCTGGGGCAAAAGCAGACTGGCCGGCTGCGGTGAGGGCGTACGAGCCACGGGAGCCGTCAGTGGCGACGACGACGGTGGCGCCGTCAGCCACCGCGCGGGCCAGCAGGTCGTCGGTGGGCAGGTCGCCGTACTGGCGTCGGAGAGCCTCGACGGTCGGCACGTGCAGGTCGACGCGGTCGGCCCGGAAGCCGGGAATGTCGTTGCCGGCGTCGACCGAAAGGCAGGTGGTGGCGGGCAACAGACCGCTGCCGTGCAGCGGTCCCCAGCCGACGTGGTCGACGTGCACGACGGGTGCGGCGGCAATGAGGCCGACTGCCGGAGCGAGGTCGATGAGCGGCGCGGGTCGGTTGCAGATGGCGCGGGTGCCGCGGGTTCGGTCGACGATGACGACACTGGCGGCCGAGTCCTGGGTGCGGCTCACGCTCACGCCGCTCACGTCGACCCCCTCGGCGCGTAGGCCCGCAAGGATGGCGCGACCGTTGGCGTCATCGCCCACGGTTCCGACGAAGGCCACGCGGGCCCCGAGTCGAGAGGCGGCGACGGCCGCGGTGGCAGCGGGCCCACCCCCGGCATACGCGATGCTCTCGGCCACCACGCGCTGGTCAGCGCCGGGAAAGCCGTCGACGAGGGCGATGGCGTCGTAGGTCGCGGCACCGACGAACACGGCGTCGAGAGCTGGGGGCTCCCCCCTGCCGGACGGGCCGGGCCTGGTTGCGTCCGATCTCGAGGACATCGGCATTGCTGGCTCACCTCAGTGTGATCTGGGTCTCGCTTCGATGTTTAGAGAATAACAGGCGATGTTGGTAAGTCAACACTTCAGCGCGAACCAGATATCATCAAGAAGTCGCGCACCGGGGACCGACGTGAGGAGCACACCGCCGATGACAGCACGCGTCGCCGCAGAGCGCTCGAACCTGACGCACGACAGTGCCCCGGCCCGTCGGGTCCGCATCCTCGAGGCCGTGCACGAGTCGGGCTTCATCTCGGTGACCGCCCTCACCGGCCTGCTCGGGGTCTCGGACATGACCGTGCGGCGCGACCTGCGCAAGCTCGCCCAGAAGGGCCTGGTGCGGGTCGTGCACGGAGGGGTGAGCGCGCTGACGGGGTCGATGCACTCCCCCGCCTTCGGTAGCCGGGCCGGGCTCAACGCCGACGGCAAGCGCCACATCGGCGAGGCGGCCGCGCATCTCATCGGCCCGACATCGACCGTGGCCATCGATGCCGGCACCACCACCTACGCCGTCGCGCAGGCGCTGCCGGCACAGTTCGGCGGCACCGTCGTCACCCATTCGGTGCCGGTCATGCAGCTGTTGCTCAACCGCGGGGTCGGTCGCGTCGTCGGTCTCGGAGGCGAGCTGCTGCCCGAGAGCCAGGCCTTCGTCGGTTCCCGCACCGTCGAGGCCACGGCCGGCCTGCGGGTGGAGCAGTTCTTTCTCGGCGCCGCGGCCGCTGATGAGCACGGCGTCTACGTCGCGACCGATCACGAGCGGCCCACCAAGCTCGCCATGATGGGGATCGCCCGCGAGGTGGTCCTGCTCGTCGACTCCGCCAAGTTCGCGGCGGCGTCTCCGGTGCTGCTCTGTGACTGGTCGGGCATCTCTGGCGTCATCACCGACACCCCACCACCGGCCGCCATCGCCGAACTGCTCGCCGAGCTGCATGTCGACGTCTTGATCGCGGTGCCCCATCGCGCCGGACACCCCGGCCAGTAGCGCTGGGGGGCCCGCCGCCCCACAGTCGAGTGGCCACTTTCGTACGCCGCCCCACAGTCGAGTGGCCACTTTCGTACGCCGCCGCCCGCCGCCGCCTACCGCGCCACCCCCACTTGACCCGTCGTAAGGTCGGTCGCGCGGCTCGGCGGGCCTAGGTTGCGGCTACTTCAGCAGTCGTGACATCCGGCGGTCGGCCAGGGGCTTGCCGCCGGTCTGGCAGGTCGCGCAGTACTGCAACGAGGTGTCGGCGAACGACACCTCACGCACCACGTCTCCGCACTCGGGGCAGGCCTGCCCGGTGCGAGCGTGCACCCGCATGCCCGCGCGCTTGGCGTCCTTCAGCTCCTTCGCCGGTTTGCCCGAGGCCGTGGCCACGGCGCCCGAGAGCGTGTCGCGCAGCGCCGCATACAGGCGGTCGACCACCTCAGGCGCCAGCGAACCGGCGATGGCGAACGGTGAGATCTTGGCGACGTGCAGGATCTCGTCGGAGTAGGCGTTGCCGACCCCCGCGATGACCTCCTGGTCGCGCAGGAGGCCCTTGATCTGGGTGCGGCGACCCTCGAGCAGCGAGCCGAACACCTCGCGGGTGAACTCGTCGGCCAACGGGTTGGGGCCGAGGCGGGCCACCCCAGGCACCTCGAAAGGGTCGAGCACGATGTAGGCCGCCAGTGACTTCTTCGTGCCGGCCTCGGTGAGGTCGAAGCCCGAACCGTCGGAAAGCCTGACCCGCAGGGCGATCGGCGACTTGCCCGGTCGAACGACGGTCGAGGGCAGCTGGTCAGACCATCGCAGCCAGCCGGCGCGAGCCAGGTGGAAGACCAGGTGGGTGCCATCCACGTCGATGTCGAGAAACTTGCCGTGTCGGCTCACGCCGTCGATCGGGGAGCCTTCCAGCGACTGCGGCGGCGGGTTGAAGGTCTTGAGCACGTTGAACGAGGCCAGCTCGACCGC
>JBBSTU010000297.1:0-3465 GCA_038235595.1 Actinomycetales bacterium
CGGGCCCGCCGGCGAAGACCTGCCGAGGCCGCCCGCGGCAGCAGGTGCCCCCGCACGCTCGCCCCGCCGCCGACGCTCTTGGGCTCGCCCGCTCGCAGGGTTGCTCGTGCTCGCTCTGCTGTGGGCCGGCGGCTCCTGGTGGTGGGGCAACGGGCTGGGGGTCATGGTGCGCTGCGGTCTCGGCGAGAAGCCGCCGAGCGCCACGCAGGCGTCGTTCACCTTCGGGTGCGCCACGCGCGAGCCGATCATCGACGGCGACTTCGCCGACTGGAGCGGCGTCGGTGCCAGCATCTCCGTTGCGAAGCCGGTGGCCGGACCGGCCCCGACCAGACCCTTCCGTGGCACGTGGCAGGGCCTGTGGAACTCCGATGCCCTCTTCGTACACGTCCGCGTCACCGACGCGAGCCTTCGCGCTGTCGACTCGGCCCGCCCCGACCAGTGGTGGCGCGGCGACGGGGTGTCGTTCGAGTTCGGCCCTGACAACCGTGGGCTCTCGTCGGCGGCACTTCCTCGCACCGGTGAGGACGTGCACCTGATGATCGGGCTCACCGCCTCCGGTGCGGAGGCTTCCGCCAACCCGGCAGCGAAGGGCACGTTCCCGGCCGGCGGCCGCCGCACCGACGTCACGGTGGTCAGGGCGATCACCGCCACGGGCTACGAGCTGGAGGCGAGGATCCCGTGGAGCGCGCTGGGCCTCACCGCGGCGCCGCAGCGGGGCACGGTGGTGGCGACCAACCTCAACGTCAGCGACGCGAGCCCCACCGGCGCCTGGCGCCTGCGCACGTTGGTCAGCAGCAACCCCGGGCGCTCCGGAGTGAACCAGGGCTTTCCGGCCACCTGGCAGCGTCTCGTGCTCGGTGACACGGCGAGCTGAACGGCATCCGCGATGGGCAACCCTCACCTCTACGCACTGCTCGTCGGCATCGACGCCTACCCGGCCCCTGTGCCCACTCTGCGCGGCTGCGTGGGCGATATCGCCTCGGTGGAGACGATGCTGCGGACGCGAGTCGGCGAGAAGGGGGTCTCCGCGGTGATGTTGACCGACGCGCAAGCGACCCGTGCTGCGGTCACCGACGGCTTCCGCACCCACCTCGGCCAGGCCACGGCCGATGACGTCGCCGTCTTCTACTACAGCGGTCATGGCTCGCAGCAAGCCTGCCCACCCGAGCTCTGGGCCGGTGAACCCGACCACCGCAACGAGACGATCGTCTGCTTCGACAGCCGACTGCCGGGCAGCTGGGACCTCGCCGACAAGGAGCTTGCGTCTCTCGTCGCGGGGGTGGTGGCGTCCGGTTGCCACCTGCTCGTCGTGCTCGACTGCTGTCACTCCGGCACCGGCACGCGTGACCTCGACGAGACGTCCCGGTCAGCCCCCGAAGACGAACGGCCCCGTCCGGCCGGGACCTTCCTCGTCAACAGCACCGAAGGGAGTGTCGGGGGCACGCGAACGCTCTCGGCGGATGGCGGGGCGCCTGCTGGCCGGCACGTGCTGCTCGCGGCCTGCCGAGCCGATGAGCTGGCCAAGGAGATCACGGTGCTCGGGGTTCACCGCGGAGCACTCTCGGCCGCTCTCGAGGCGACCCTGCGTGAGGGGGACGGCTCGATCACCTACCGCGAGATGCTGCGCGCGGTCACCGCCGGCGTGCTGCGTCGAGCCGGGCAGCAGCACCCCCAGCTCGAGTCCGCCGATGCTACCGAGCTCGACCGACCCTTCCTGGGGGGCGCGATCCCGGCCACTCCCCGTCAGCTCACGCTGAGCCGCCTGCCCGACGGCTGGAGCATCGACTACGGCGCGGTGCACGGCGTGCCCGAACCGATCGGTACCGACTCCACCGAGCTCGCCGTCTACCCCCTCACTGCCACCACGTCGGGCGCGCCGCTCGCGACCGCGACCGTGACCTCCGTGCTGCCCGACCGGTCGCTCGTCACTGTCTCCGCCCCGCTTGACGAGGGGTCCATCTACCGGGCCGTCGTGACCGGAATCCCCCTGAAACCATTACAGGTTGCCGTGCGGGGCGCTGACGCCGACACGGCCCTGCTCCGTGAGGCAGCCCGAGCCGTGGACTCCACCCTGCTTACGTTGGTGGCCGACGCGCCGGATGCCGATCTGACGGTGGAGGCCATCGAGGAGGGGTTCGTCATCACCCGACCCGGGGTCACTCGGCCACTGGTGCCCGTGGTCGCGGGTGACGGGCGCGCGCAACGCACGGTGGCTGCTCTTGAGCACGTCGCGCGCTGGCTGCGCCTCGCGGCCGTGCGCAACCCGGTCACCCACCTGACCACCGGAGCCGTCGCGCTGAGCCTGACGAGCCCGTCGGGCCAGGTGGCCGACGACGGAACACTCTCGATCTCGTACGCCGACGGGGTGGCGCCACCCTTCAGCGTGACGTTGCAGAACACGACCGAGACCCCCCTCTGGGCCGCTCTGATCGACCTCACCGAGACCTACGGCATCTTCACCGATGCGGTGCCGTCAGGGTCGGTCGCTCTCGAGGCGGGCCAGTCGATGACGATCGCGCTGACCGGTCAGGTCTCCGACGCCCTGTGGAACGCGGGCACCGTTACCCTCACCGACCAGCTCAAGCTCGTCACCAGCACGATCGAGTTCGACCCTCGCTCACTCGAACAGGACGAGCTTGAGCTCACCCTGACGCCGCCAGCGGGATGCCGGGTGACCACCCGGTCGATGGACCAGTCGGCGGTCGGCGGTCGGCGGTTGCCGTGGGCAGTAGTCGCCGACAGCAGTGCGCGCTCCGGGCCGGTCACCCGTCGGCTCGGACCGCAGGTCTCGCCGACGACCGGCGCCGACTGGCGCACAGACGACGCCTTCGTGCACACCACCCGGCCCCGGCCTTGAGAGTGCGCACAGAGACGACGGTCACGGCGTCGGTCACCAGGCGACCAACGGCGACAGTCGAGTGGTGCCCCTGACCGACCGGGTAGGCGAACGGTCGGTCACGGGCCGGGGTCGGGTGGCCCGGTGGTGAAGGTGGTGCGCCAGTGTTGCCAGGTGTGCCACGTGACACCCGTGTCGGTGATGGTCGCGGTCAGGCGCTTGTCGTGGACGTACACGTGGTGTCGCCGGCACAACAGGGCGAGGTTGCCCAGGCAGGTGGTGCCGCCGTCGATCCAGTGCTTGACGTGGTGCGCGTCGGTCCACTGGGCCGGGGTGGAGCAGCCCGGGAAGGAACAGCCGCCGTCTCGCAACCAGAGCGCGGTGCGCATCGCCCGGGTGACGAGCCGCTCTTCCCTACCCACATCTAACGGTTGGGAGTCAGAACCGAGCACGACGGGGATGATCGTCGCGTCGCACGCCAACCGGCGCACGATGGCCGCGCTGAGCACGTCCCCACTCAGGCACGACCCACTTCCTGATTTGGGCTTGGTCGTGGCCCAGTCGGGTGGGCACCCGTGGCCGGCCCAGTCGCGTAGGGCCTCGAAGTCCATGGTGACCACGATCTTGGC
>JBBSTU010000298.1:0-3428 GCA_038235595.1 Actinomycetales bacterium
CAACGGCGCGAAGGCCTCTGTCTCGTCACGACCGATGCCCACGACCGGGATCGGCGCCCGTCGCCGAGCGTCGAGCGTCTGGCCGAACACGGCGTCGCCGAAGTCGGCGGCGTGGTTGTTCGCCATGCTCACGGCGTCGACGCCTACCCCGGCGAGAGTCGACAGGCCGGCGACCGGCGCGCGAAAGGTGTACTTCTTCCCCGCCAGGGGCGCCCCACCCTCACCGAGCGCAGTCTCGAGGTTGACCATGGCGAAGTCGGCCCGCCCGAGCGTGTCTCTCAAGGCGGCGGTGAGGGGCGCGGAGTCGGTGACCAGCCGGTTCAGCTGCCTCTCGAAATGCACGTCGCCGGCGAAGGCGAGCGTGATCCGGTCGGGCAGCCCTGCGGCCGGTGCGTTCGAGCCTCCGCCCGGTGGCGGGGCGGGGGCTCGGGTCGACGGCACGACGGATGCGCTCGTCGTCTGCGTCATCGGCGTCGTCGGCGTCGTCTGCGCCGTCGGTGCGCTACGTGCGCTCCGTGCGCTCGAGACGCTGGGCGTCGCAGACGGCATCCGCGCGCTTGGTTGCGCACACGCCGCGACGACCACGTCGGTCGCTACGACGGCGCCCAGCATCAGCGCGGCCACTCTGCGCGTCAACGCCATGGCCTCACGCTAGGGTAGTCCGTCGCGTCACCCGACGAGGCGTCGGTGCCCGGCGTGTCCGGGCTCACCTCGCGTCAGCACTCGGCGAACCCGTCGGATCACGGCACGCGGTGGGTCCACTCCGGGGTCGAGAACTTGGTCTCGACGAGCGCCGCGGCCGCCTCGAGCTCGCCGGGCGTGTACGCCGACGTCGTGGAGCGGTAGCGGCGGGCAAAGGAGGCCGCGAAGCTGTCGAGGATCGCCTCTCGGGTCATGCCGGTCTGCGAACGCATCGGGTCGACCCGCTTGTTGGCCGACTTGGTGCCCTTGTCGCTCATCTTCTCCCGACCGATGCGCAGCACCTCGAGCATCTTGTCGGCGTCGATGTCGTAGCTCATGGTCACGTGGTGCAGCACGGCGCCCGCGGCGAACCGCTTCTGCGCCGCGCCCCCGATCTTGCCCTTCTCCGAGGCGATGTCGTTGAGGGGCACAAAATGTGCCTTGACCCCGACGTCGGCCAGAGCCCCGATGACCCACTCGTCGAGGAAGGAGTACGACCGCTCGAAGCTCAGCCCCTCAACGAGCGAGGTGGGCACCACGAGCGAGTAGGTGATGCAGTTGCCCGGCTCCATGAACATGGCGCCGCCGCCGGAGACCCGGCGTACAACATTGATGTGGTGGCGCGCCGCCCCCTCGGGGTCGACCTCGTTCTTCAACGACTGGAACGACCCGATGACCACCAACGGGCTGTCCCAGTCCCAGAACCTCAGCGTCGGCGGGCGGTCGCCGGCGGCCACCTCCCGGGCGATCACCTCGTCGAGGGCGACGTGCATGGCCGGGTCGAGCACCTGGGCGGGAATGAGGTCGAACTCGTGGTCGTCCCACCCGGTCGCCTTGCCGAGGGCCCGGCGCACCGCGATGCCGATGGCCTCGGGCGAGAAGCCGATGAAGGCCACCCTATCGTCGACGGCGCCGCTGACCGCTGCGGCGAGCTGGTCCACCCCCGCGTCGGCCGGCATCCCGGTCAGGGCAGCGTTGACGTCGTCGAGGGCCTCGTCGGGCTCCAGGAAGAAGTCGCCCGACACGCTGACGTTCACGAGTCGCCCGGCCGCCACCTCCAGCTCGACCGCCACGAGCTTGCCACCGACGACCTTGTACTCACCGCGCATGACACCCACCACACCACATCGGCCTTCGGGATGCCGTGCCGACCCCGGCGGACGCCGGTCGGCCGCGCCCGTTCACGGCAGGAAAGGGCGCGCACACCCTACGGCGCTCGCTCCCGTTCAGCGCGGCACCCAACCGGTATGGCCCGCCCAGCCGTCTGCCCGCCGGTAGGCCGCATCGAACCACGGCTCCTTGGCCTCGGCGTACACCACGGTCGAGGAGTCGTCGGCCAGCAGACGCCGCTTCTCGGCCGCGTAGGCCTCGCGTTCGGTCGGCGTCGCACGCAGCCAGTCTCGGAAAAGTAGGGCGAAGCGCCAACCGGGAGCGCCACGTTCGCGCACATGAACGTGGACGACCTGGCCCGGGTCGCAACCGCCGTAGTAACGCTTGCCCCAGCCGGCGGGGTCGGTTCCCGGCTTGGGACGGTCGTCCGTGTTGTCGGGCGTCAGCAGGTAGCCGGCGCCTCGCAGCGCCGCTTGAAAGGCTGCCGCATCGGCGACGCCGAGGGAGCGCACGCCGATCTGCACGTCGATGACGTCCTTGGCGATGAGGCCCGGCACCGAGGTCGAGCCGATGTGCGAGACCTCCGTGACGCCGGTCTCGACCGCGAGGGCGGCCGCCAGCTTGGCGACGACCCGCTCGCCCCTCCCCTCCCAGTCCGGTCGGGGACCGACCACCGCGTGGTGATCCGGTCGACGCGAGCGGCGACCGGAGAGCAGGTTGTCGTTCCACGGCGCGAGCCGGGTGGTCCAGAGGTCGTCGACCGCCGACGCCAACACCGCTGGGGGGGCGTCGTTGTGGAGCACGACGTCGGCCACGGTGCGGCGTTGCTCATCACTCGCCTGGGCCGCGATCCGGCGACGCGCGTCGGTTGCGTCCAGACCCCGCTTCTCGACGAGGCGTCGCACGCGGGTCTCGGCGTCGACCTCGACCACGACCGTGAGGTGCTCGTGCACCCACAGCCCCCGTTCGACGAGCAGGGGCATGTCGTAGACCGACACGGCATCCGCAGCCACGGTGCGACGCAGCTGCTCCACCCGTTCGGCGATCGGCGGGCCGGTGATCGTATCGAGGCCGGCCAGGGCGGCGGGGTCACCGAACACGATGGCGGCCAAGGCGGCCCGGTCGAGGGTTCCGTCGGCTCGGATCACCTTCTCGCCGAAGCGGTCGCGGATGCCGTCGAGCGTTCGCTCCCCCGGCTCGACCACCTCACGAGCCACCTGGTCGGCGTCGATGACGAACGCCCCCAGGTCGGCGAGCCGGCGCGAGACCGTCGACTTGCCCGACCCGATACCGCCGGTCACCCCCACCCGCAGCACGGCTCAGCTCTCGGCGAGGCGGGGCGGGAAGCCGCCGGTGGCGATCGGACCCCACCGCGTGGGAGTGACGCGTAGCAGCGACTTGCCCTGGTCGCGCATCGCCTGCCGGTACTCGTCCCAGTCGGGGTGCTCACCCGAGATGGCGCGGAAGTAGTCGACGAGCGGCTCGACGGAGTCGGGGAGGTCGATCACCTCGCAGTCGCCGTCGACCTGCAACCAGGCACCACCGAAGTCGTCGGAGAGCACCATCACACTGACCTGGGGTCGTCGACGGGCATTGGTCGTCTTGGCTCGCTCAGGGTAGGTCGAGATCACAATGCG
>JBBSTU010000299.1:0-3418 GCA_038235595.1 Actinomycetales bacterium
CATCAACCGGTAGCGCAGGCGCACCGCCTCGCGCGCCAGGTCGAGCACCGCCGCCCCGAACGACCAGACGTACTGGTCGATGTTCCCGGTCTCGGAGTGGTTGCGGCAGAACGGCGTCAAGGTGCCCAGCTGCATCCATCGCAGGAACAGCTCGCCGTTCGAGTCCCCCTGAAACCCGCCGATGTCGGCGCCCACGAACGGTTGCCCCGACAGCCCGAACCCCGAACCCATCACCGCAGCGAGACGCAGATGGTCCCAACGAGCCTGGTTGTCGCCCATCCAGTTCGCGGCAAACCGCTGGATGCCGGCAAACCCGGCCCGCGACAGGATGAACGTGCGCAGCTCTGGTCGCGCCGCCCGCAGCCCCTCGTACGTGCCCATCGCCATCAACAGGGCGTACTGGTTGTGGTACTTCGCGTGCGACGCCGCGCCACCCTCGAACCGCATTCGGCCGGCCGGGATGTTGCCCGTGGCGGGCTCGTTCATGTCGTTCCAGATGCCGGCGAGACCCAAGGCCACGTGCGCCGCATTCAGCTCGCCCCACCAGGCTCGCCCGGCCTCGGTCGAGAAGTCGGGAAAGACCGTGTTCCCGGGCCAGACCTGCCCGACGTAGGTGTCGCCGCCCTCGGTGCGGCAGAACACACCGCGCTCGACCCCCGCGTCATACACCGCGTAGCCGGGGTCGTGTTTGACGCCCGGATCGACGATCGAGATGACCTTGAACCCCTCGTCGTCGAGGCGTCGCAACATGCCGGGAGCATCGGGAAAACGCTCACCGTCCCAGGTGAAGACCCGGTACCCGTCCATGTAGTCGATGTCGAGCCACAGGGCGTCGCACGGCACGTCGTTCGCGCGGTGGCGGGCGCCGAGCTGCTCCACCTCCTCCTGGCTGTAGGCGTGCCACCGGCACTGGTGGTAGCCCAACGACCACAACGGCGGTAGCGCCGCCCGCCCGGTCAGCCACGTGTAGGCCTCGAGGATGCCGGCCATCGACGGTCCGGCGAACACGTACTCGGTCCACTGGCCGCCCTCGAACCCGATGCGGTACTCATCGGGTCTGCTGAGCTCGTAAGACCCCCGGTAGCCGTTGTCGATGAACGAGCCGCTCATCGTTCCAGCGGGATTCGCCTGATAGTAGAAGAACGGGATGGTGACGTAGTAGGGGTCGAACTCGACGCTCGACATATCGGCACGAGGATCGTCAGCGGCCCGGCCCGCCCGAAACTCGGCCGTGGCGTCGCCGTTCAGCACGTCGGTGTTCCACATCGTGAAGTCGCGGCCGGACCTGTCGAGGTTGCCGCCCTTCTCGCCCAGCCCGAAGAAAGCGTCACCGCGGGTGCGCCGGCGCCGGATCTCGAAGGCGTCGTTGAGGGTGGCGTAGGTGGTCGCCGCGCCCGACGCGTCGAACGCGGTCTCGACGACCGGCGAACCGTCGGTGCGGTGCACGTCGACCCGAAAGGGAGACACGCCGACCGTGACCACGAGGTCGTCGGTGACGAGTCGCCAAGCCGCGGTGTCGGCGCCCCCGCCGGTCTCGAGTGTCTCGCGTGTCTCATTTGTTTCGCGTGTCTCAGCTGCGGCCTCGCCCGCTGGGGCGACGGCCTCGATGCGCCAGTCGACCTCACCCCGCCGCGCCGGCTCGAGGGGGTCGACGCAGACGGCATACGTGGGCTGCTCGTCGAACACGCCGCCTCGGCTCAGCTGCAGCCGCACGACGTCGGCCCGGCAGACATCGACCCGGAAGCGCTCACCGTGCAGTTCGGCCAACAGGCCCGTCTCGGTCTGCGCAACCGAGGTGACATGGTCGAGGCGAAGGAAGTGGTCTGACGAAATCATGTCGACCACCGTATGCCGCTCAGCCCGCCCGGCGTCGCTGCGCTCGCCGGCGCCATCGCTGCTGTCATCAGCGGGCGCACGCGCAGCAGTGGTGGGGCAGACTGAAGCGGTGCGTCAAAACTACGTCGGGGCGGTTGCGGCCCTGCTGGCGGGCGCCACGTTGCTCACCGGATGCAGCAGCACCGGCCCGTCCCGAGTCGGGGTGGCGACCACCGGGTCAGCCGGAAGCGCCGGCGCGGCCCGGTCACCCACGAGTGGTGTCTCTGGGTCGACGGTGCCTGGCACGGTCACCGACCGGCTGCCCACTGCAGCGCGCGCCGCCACCCCGGCGGGGGCGCAGGCCTTTGTCGACTTCTACGTCGAGTCGATCAACACGGCGTTCGCGCAACCGAGCGGCAATGCCCTGCAGGGGCTTTCGACACCTTCCTGCGACGTTTGTGCGGCGCTGCAGACCCGGGCCGCGCAGTTCGCCAACGCCGGTCAGCACTACGCCGGTCCGATCTACCGCACCCGAGGCTCGAGCGCTTCGGCGCAGCCGCCAGGCCAGCGGGTGGTCGTCGACATCGAGCAGCTCGGCGTGGCCACCCTCGACCGCGACGGGAAGCAGATCGACCGCAACCAACCCTCGCAGGCCCGGTTCGCCGTGTCGCTCGAGTTCTCCAACGCCTGGCAGGTGACTCGGTGGTCCGAGATTCCCACCAGCACCGCCTGAGCAGCACCGCCTCATCAACACCGCCTCATCACCAGCGCCTCATGAACACCGCCTGACCATGCATCCGACCCGAAGGACCCCATGACCTCCCTCACCCTGCGCGCCAGCGGCCGAGCATCGACCGATCTGGCGTGGCGGCGCTACGCCGACACGCGCCTCTGGTCGAGCTGGTCGCCGCAGATCCGCCACGTCGAGCTCGATACCGACACCCACGAGCTGCGACCCGGCCTCACCGGCCGCGTGGTCGGGCCCGTTGGCGTGAGCGTTCGGTTCGAGGTCGATTCGGTCGACGAGAGCGCGATGACCTGGGCCTGGCGGGTGCACGCCGGGCCGATCACGATGCGGCTGCACCACGCCGTACTGGCCGAAGGGGACGGGTCGCTGACCACTCTGACCATCGACGGGCCCGCAGGGGTCGTGGTGGCGTACTCCCTGCTCGCCCAGCTCGCACTACACCGCCTCGTCCGACCCTGAGCATCTGCACGGGCACTACCTCGTGTGAACAGCCAGGACTCAGACCGAGATGGCCGGGTCAGACGGTCGCGAGAGGGTGATGATGGCCCGCTCGATGAGCACATGGTCTTCGATGCGGGCCGAGATGTCGTTCAGACGCTCGGCCACGGCAGACTCTGTCTCGTCGCCAACGAGGTCGACGGCAGCCACCAGGAACACCTTGTTCGGACCTACGAACTCCAGATGCAAGAAGGTGATCCGCTCGATCTCCGGACCGGCCTGCAACCGCTCCATCGCAGTCGCCCGCAACGAAGGAGACACGGCCTGGCCCACGAGGAAGTCGCGGTTGCGCGAGATCAGGAAGACGGCGACCACTCCGAGCAGCAACCCGACCAGGATCGACCCGGCAGCATCCCA
>JBBSTU010000300.1:0-3400 GCA_038235595.1 Actinomycetales bacterium
CCTGGAAGAGGCGCAGGGCGTGAGCCCGCAGGCTGGCCCTCGTCTTCGCCTTCTTCCGCTCGCGAAGCCCCGGCACGGCCAGGTCACCCGGAGCGGGGCGATCAGTCCGCAGCGGCGTCGAGGGCATGTGACGATTGTGCCTCGTGCGCCCGCGGGGCCGGAACCGCCGCCTCTCTCCGGCGGGTCACCCTGTCGTCGGGCAGGGCGACCCACACGAGGCACGCACCGGCGAGGCACACCGCCGCGCTGACCCACAGGGTGGCCGACAGGCCCCCGACGAACGCCGACTGCACCGTGTGCTCGAGGCCGGCCGACCCCGAGCGGGCCGCCTCCGCCACCCCGGACGTCACGTTCTGCCCCAGGGCAGCCACCTGACCACGAGACAGCCCAGCCTGCCCCGCTTCCGGTAGACCTGACCGGTACACGGCGTTGAGCAGCGCTCCCAGCACCGCGATGCCGAGCACGCTGCCCACCTGACGCAGAGCCTGGATCAGGGCTGAGCCGGTGGCCGCCCGGGCCCGCGGCAGAGCGCCGAGAGCACAGTTCTGCCCGCAGAAGAGCGCTGCTCCGACCCCCGAGCCGACGGCGAAGGTCCAGACGCCGGTCAGCAGATAGCCACTCTCGACGGTGACCCTCGAGCCCAGCGCGAAGGCGGCCGCGCCGATCGCGAACCCGGCCGCGCCCAGGGTTCGGGAGCCTAACCGGGGCAGCAGCGCCATCGTGGTGCGCAACCCGACGAGCAGCCCGACGACCATCGGGATCGAGCGCAGCCCCGTTCCCAGGGCATCGGCGCCGAGTACACCTCGCAGGTACTGCGGCACCACGAACATCGCTCCGAAGAAGGCCAGGCTCGCGATCGCGGCCGTCACGCCGCCCCAGCGGAACGCGGGTTCGCCCCACAACGCTGGGTCGACCACGGGTTCGAGCCCCCGGTCGCGCTGCTGCCACCGCACGAAGCCGCCGCCGAGGGCAACCCCACCAAGGAGTCCGGTCAGCACCAACGCGTCGTTCCAGCCTCGCTCCGGCCCTTCGATCACCCCGAACGTCGCCGCCATCAGCGCCCCCGACGAGAGCAGGATGCCGACCAGGTCGAGTCGGCGGCCACGATCACCGGTCGACTCGGGCAGCAGAGTCGCGACGGCGCCCAGCGCGACGGCGATGACCGGCAGGTTGACGAGGAACACCGATCCCCACCAGTAGTGCTGCAGCAGCACCCCGGCCAGGATCGGGCCGAGCGGCAGGCCGAGCATGGTGGCCGCCCCGATGACTCCGATGGCCCGCGTTCGCTCGTGCGCCTCGAAGAGAACGACGACCGATGACATGGCCAGGGGGATGAGCACTGCCGCCCCGACGCCCAGCAGGGTGCGCGCGCCGATGAGGCCGGACGGGCTGGTGGCGAGCGCGCACCACAGTGAGCCGGCGCCGAAGACGACCAACCCTCCGAGGGTGAACCGCTTTCGCCCGTAGCGGTCGCCCAGCATCCCGGCCGGAAGCAGGAGCGCACCGAGCACGAGCAGGTAGCTGTCAGCGAACCACTGCAGCTGCGCGTTCGAGGCGCCCAGGTCGACGGCGATGTCGGGGAGGGCAACGTTGAGGATCGTCGTGTCGAGCCCGATCACGAGCACGGTCAGTGCGGTCGCGGCAAGGGCGGCCCACCGTCGAGCGTCCTCACCGAAGTGAGACTTGATTATGTTTGACTGATACATGCTTTTGATAGTGACTGTCAGATCAGGGACGGTCAAGACCGAAAAAGCCCTCGACACGAACGACCCCACCGGCGAGGCTCGCGCCATGACGAGCAGCGACCTCTGGGACCAGCAGGATGCTCGGCGATACGACGCAAGCTCCGCCAACATGTTTGCCCCGGCTGTACTCGACCCGGCGGTCGACTTTCTGGCCCGGCTGGCCGGCGGTGGGGCCGCCCTCGAGCTCGCGATCGGAACGGGCCGGGTCGCCGTCCCTCTCGCGGCTCGCGGCATCCGTGTCGCCGGCATCGAGCTGTCGGAGCCGATGGTGGCCCAGCTGCGCAGCAAGGTCGGTGCCACCACCTTGCCCGTGGTGATCGGCGACATGGCCACCACCCGGGTCGACGGCGAGTTCGCTCTCGTGTACCTCGTGTTCAACACCATCAGCAACCTGCGCACCCAGCCGGAGCAGGTGGCGTGCTTTCGCAACGCTGCAAGACACCTCGCCCCCGGTGGCCGTTTCGTCATCGAGCTGTGGGTGCCCCCGCTGCGGCGCTTCCCGCCCGGTCAGGCCGCCGTGCCGTTCGACGTCAGTGACCGGCATCTCGGGTTCGACACCTACGACCTCGCGACCCAGCAGGGAACCTCCCACCACTACTCGACCGAAGCCGACGGCACGATTCGCTACGGGGCGAGCAACTTCCGCTACGTCTGGCCGGCCGAGTGCGACCTCATGGCCGAGCTGGCCGGGCTCAGGCTGGAGCAGCGGTTCGCCGACTGGGGTGGCGCCCCGTTCACCTCCGACAGCGAGAGCCACGTCTCCGTGTGGCGCAAACCTGATCGGTAGGACGTCAGCCCGGTCACGCGTCAGGGTGCAGAAAGTCGGCCAGCTCCTCGATCCCGTCGACCAAGCGCAGGCCCGGCCGCACCCACGACGCGTCGGCGTCGACCGCCAGCACCGGAGCGCCCTCCGGCAGGTGGCCGTTTGCCACCAGGTCATCGGCCAGCTCTTGCGCCGCTTCACGCCCGAACCCGCACGGAGCCACGACATAGACCTCGGGTTGACTGGCTCGGATCGCCTCCCAGGTGGTGCGCACCGACTTCGCCCCCGCCGCCCCGAGCACCGGCTCGCCGCCGGCCGCCTCGACCATCTCCGGCACCCAGTGGCCCGGCGCGAAGGGTGGGTCGGTCCACTCGAGCAGCATGACCCGCGGCCTGCGCCGGCCCGTCACCCGGGCACGAACGGCTGCGACGCGAGCCTCCAACGACGTGGCCACGTCGTTGGCCACCTCTTGGCGTCCAGTCGCCTTGCCCAACAGTCGAACCGAGTCGAACACCTCGGTCAGGGTGTGCGGGTCGACGGTGAGCACCTCGGCGCGACAGCCGAGGTACGCGAGAGCATCGTCAACGACGGAGACGTCGACGGCACACACCGCGCAGAGGTCCTGCGTCACGACGAGGTCGGGCTCGAGAGCCGACAGAGCACCGGCGTCGAGCCGGTAGAGGTCCTCGCCCCGCGCCATGGCCGCCCGCACGAACTCGTCGATCTGTGCAGGAGTCAGACCAGCGGGCATCGTGGAGGTCGACACGACCCGGCGCGACCGAGCCTCGGCCGGGTGGTCACACTCGAAGGTCACCCCGACGACATCGTCCCCGGCACCGATGCCGAAGAGGATCTCAGTGGTCGATGGCAGCAACGACACGATCCGCATGAG
>JBBSTU010000301.1:0-3389 GCA_038235595.1 Actinomycetales bacterium
AGGCGCCTAACGACCGGAGCGGACGACGGCGCCGAAGCGGTCTGCCGCCACCGCGAGCTCGCGCTCGAGGTCGTCGACGACCTGCGCCACCGACTGCACCCCCCGAACGGACTGCAGTCCTTGGCCGGCCGCCCAGATGCGCGACCACCGCTTGGCGGGACTCTGGGCTGCGTCGTAGCTGCGGTCACCCTCGAACACGAGGTGGTCGGGGTCGAGGCCGTTGGCCAGCAGGCTGGGCCGTAGCCACGACGCGGCGGCACCGGTGACGCCGGCACTGACGACCAGGTCGTCGGGGCCGTGCTCGACCACCATCTGCTTGTACTCGGCAGCGGCCTGACTCTCGTGAGTGGCGAGGAACCGCGTGCCGAGGTAGACGAGGTCGGCTCCCGACGCGATGGCCCCGGCCACGCCGTGCCCGTCGCCCACCCCACCTCCCACGGTGACGATGCCGTCGAAGAACTCGCGCACCGCCGACACGAAGGCGAACGGCGAGAGGTGCCCGGTGTGCCCACCGGCTCCCGCGCAGATGCAGGCGAGACCGTCGACTCCTGCCGCTACTGCCTTGCGCGACAGCGGCAGGTCGACCACGTCGGCGATGACCAGCCCGCCGTAGCCCTTGACGACGTCCATCACGGGCCGGGGCGACCCCAGCGCGGTGATCACGACGGGCGGTCGGTACTGCGCCACCAGACGCAGGTCGTCGGCCAGCCTGGTGTTCGACCGGTGGGTGATCAGGTTGACGGCCCATGGCGCCGGTGCGCGCGAGGGTGACGCGACGGCGTCCGACCCGACGGCGTCCGACCCGACGGCATCCGACCCGACGGCATCCGAGATGGCGGCGAGCCACCCGTCGAGCTGTTCGGCGGTGCGACAGTTCTGGGTGGGGAACGCTCCGAGGATGCCGGCCCGCGCCGAGGCGATGACCAGCTCGGGACCCGAGACGAGGAACATCGGGGCCGCGACGACGGGCAGCCGCAGCGCCGCGAGCAGCGACTCGCGGTTCACGCACCCACCTTCTGGCGCAGGGCGCGTTTGAGGATCTTGCCCACGGGGTTGCGTGGCAGCTCGTCGCGGACCTCGAGCCGCTCGGGCAGCTTGAACGACGCGATCCTCTTGTTCCGCAGAAACGCCACCAGCTGGTCGAGGGTGAGGCTCTCGCCTGGCGCGAGTGACACGACGGCGGCCACCCGCTCACCGAGCAGGTCGTCGGGGTCGCCGATCACCGCCACATCGACCACCGCCGGATGGTCGGCGATGAGGCCCTCCAGCTCGGCCGGAGCGATGTTCATGCCGCCGCGGATGACGAGGTCCCTGGCCCGGTCGAGGTAGTGCAGAAACTGGCCCTGGTCTCCGGCGATCTCGAACAGGTCGCCCGAGCACAGGTAGCCCTGGTCGTCGAAGGGGCTCGGGCGAGTCTCGCCGTTGAGATACCCGGCGAACACGGTCGGTCCGTTGAGCCGCATCTCGCCGGGCACCCCGGGCTCGGTGATGTCGTCACCGGTCACGAGGTCGACGAGCCGCACGTCGATCCACTCGGAGACCCGGGTCGACCAGGTCACGTCGGGGGCACCGAAGCGGGGAAAGAACTGGGCGCGTTCTTCGGGATCAGGGAAGTCGTCGGGGCTCGAGAGAAGCCCGACCCCCTCGTTGGAGCCGAAGAAGTTGATGACCCCGATGCCGTGCTTCTCCTGCCAGCCGCGCACCATCGCCGGCTGGAGCGGAACCGACCCCGAGCCGATGCGGGTGAGGCTGCTGAGGTCGACCTTCGCCATCAGCGCCTCGTTGTGCAGCAGCATCGAGAGCAGGGCGGGTGGCGCCACCGTGTAGGTCGCTCGCTCAGTCGCGATCTGGCCGAGGAAGGTAGGCAAGTCGAACGGATGATGTTGCACCAGAACACAACCCGTTCGGAGCCAGGGCAGGAACATGCCGCTGATGCCGGCCATGTTGATCATCGGGAAGGGGTTGAGGAGCACGTCATCGACGGTGACCCCCGGCGCGTCGACGGTGGCCCAGGTGACCGCCAGCCAGTCGAGGTGACAGCGCGGCACGCCCTTCGGCTCACTCTCGGTGCCGGACGTCCAGCAGATCGTCAGGGCGTCGTTCGCGTGGTTCGGGTCGGCGGCGACGTGCTCGGCGACGACGGTGCGCTCGTCGTCGGTCGCCGGCCGCGGCTGGAGGCACACGGCATCCGGCGGGATGCCGTGCAGCTCGGCGTCGGCACCGAAGGCGACCACATGCTCGACGGTCGGCATCCGGTCACGCGCTCCCAGCACCTCCGCCACCGGCGAGCGACCACCGAAGTGGGGAGAGGTCACGAAGGCCGCGAAGCTCGCCTGCGTGCCCATCGTCACGATCTCGTGCTCCCGGTACTGCATGGGCAGAGGGGAGACGACGACGCCGATCGTCCAGGCGGCCAGATACACCTCGACGAGCTCGATGGTGTTGGGCAGCTGCACGCCGAGCACGTCCCCACGACGCAGCCCGAGCCCCAGCAGCCGGGCGGCGAGTTGGGTGACCTCGTCGCTCAGCTGCGACCAGGTGAGGCGCCGCGGCGCCGACCCGAGCAGCGCCTCGCGGTTCGCCGGGTCGACCACGGCGAGGTGGTCGCCCCGTGCGTCCACCTGTTCGGCGAAGAGCCGCTCGACGGTCTCGTCGGTCCACCAGCCGCGTGCCTGGAAGTCGGCCACCTTCGCGGTCGGATGCAGCCCTCGCGTCATCGTCATCGGTCTACCCGCCCCACTTCGTCGTGTCGGCCATCCGCCCCGATCCTGCCGCACTTGCCGGTCAGGAGGAGGTGAACGAGATGCTTGTCGTGCTGCGGGTCGGGCAGTTATGGCGTTGGCGGCACCGCGGTTACGACAGCCCGGGTCAGAGCCCGATGGCGTCAGCCGCAGTGTCAGTGGTCTGCCACCGGCGCAGCTCAGAACCCGGCGCCCACGTCGAGTGCGTACCGCTGGAGATCCGTTCTGGGAGGCGCAGCTTGCACACCGGCCCGTCGCCGACGCGGGCAGCGTCGAACACCATGGCGTACGACGCGTCGGCGCCCATGTCAGTGGTGAGGGTGACCAGGTACCCATCGTCCTCACCCGTGCTGCCGACGCGTGGAGCCATGGCCGTCTCACTTCCGTAGACGCCGTCACCGAAGCAGTAGCGCTCCTCCGACCCGGTGAGCACGTCGTGCTTGACCAACCCGTCGAAGAGGAACCAGTGTGGCTTGCCGGAGGCCGCGTAGGTATACCGGTGCTTCGTGCCGGCGTAGGCGCCGTTGATCATCCCGAACTCCGTGATGCTCTCGCTGAGGGGTTCCTCCTTGACCAGGCCGGTGGCGAGGTTGAGACGCCAACGGTGCAGACGGGCCTGCATCCGGTCGAGGGCGAGGAAGCGGAAGG
>JBBSTU010000302.1:0-3372 GCA_038235595.1 Actinomycetales bacterium
CTACGACCTCGTGCACATCGCACGCTACTCGCCGCCGCCTCTCGCGATGTGGGTACTTACCTCGCGACAGGACGCGCTCTCGTACCCCACGACCTCGAAGTTCCTGAGTGTGGCGCGACCCCCCCTCGATATCACCGCAGTAGTGCTCAAAGAGGGAGGGCACCGCGACCAGGTGTGGGAGCCCTTCGTAACAGAAGCGTTCAGCTGGCTTTCCGAGACGTTACCCGGCTTCCATGGCTGACCCGGGCGGGCCCAAGGCCACACCCTTGCTACGCCGCACCGTGGTCGTCCTGGCTCTCGTGATGCTCGGGGTGGTGGCCGGCCTCTGGGCTGTCGGTGCCAGCCCGAGCGGCCCGGCATCCTCACTGACCGCTCCTTCAGGCGGCGCCACGACGTCGACGTCGAGCCCGACGGGGCCAACGAGCACCACGGCTACAACGAGCACCACGGATGCCGGTACCGGCCCACGGGCCGCCGAACCGCTGACGCTGGTGGGCCTGGGTGACTCCGTTCCGTCAGCGACGACGTGCGGCTGCACGGGGTACGTCGAGCTGTTGGGTCGGTCGCTGCATAGCGCCACCCAACGGCCGGTGGTCGTGCACAACGACTCGGCGGGCGGCGCGACGACCTCGGACGTCGAGCAGAACCTGCGCACCGGTCAGACCATGGCCGACCTCTCACACGCCGACCTCGTGACGGTGGAGATCGGCGCCAACGACTTCGACCTCGACCAGGTCGACGACCCGGCCTGCCTGCCGGTTGTCACCTCACCGTGCTGGGCCGACACGCTGACCGGGCTGCGCACCGGGCTGACCGCCATCGTCTCCGGGATCCACGACATCGACGCCAACCACGACGTACGGATCGCTCTCATCGGCTACTGGAACGTCACGCTCGACGGTGACGTCGGCGCCGCACGCGGTGGGGCGTTCGTCGCAGGCAGCGATGCCCTCACCCGAGCCGTCAACGCGACCATCGCGTCGGTCGCCACCAGTAGCCACTCGGTCTACGTCGACGCGTACTCGCCACTGAAGGGAACAGGATCACTGGACCCCACCTCGGCTCTGCTCGACGACGGAGACCACCTCGACGCCAAGGGTCACGCGATCTTGGCCACCGCCGTGCTCGACGCCTTGGCTGCAGCGGGCGTCGTCAGCGCGCTCACTCCAGCCCCCTGAAGGGCGGGCCCGGTGGGCGGGGCGGGTCAGGCCGCGACGACGGCCGTCTCGTGGTCGGCGAGGGCGCGCAGGGCGTCGCTGAGCCGAACGAACACCTGGGGGTCCCCGATCACGTCGGCCTCGATGGTCGACTGCGAGACCGCGATGTCCGACACGACCACGGCTCCGGCGATGCCGGCCGAGCGGCGAGCGGCCTCATGGGCCCACTTGCCGCCGTACGGGGTCGGGGTAGCGCCCACGACGGCAAACGGCTTGCCCACGATGGCTCCCGCACCGTAGGGCCGAGACAGCCAGTCGATCGCGTTGCCCAGCACGGGGGGCATGGTGCCGTTGTGCTCGGGTGTCACCGCGAGCACTCGGTCGGCCGCGGCCACCCGGTCACGCAGGGCCTGCACGGAGGCAGGAGCCGAGTCGCCGTCGATCTCCTCGTTGTAGAAGGGCAGCTCGCCGAGGCCTTCCACAATCTCGACGGTGACGTCGGCCGGCGCGCTGTCGCGCAGCCGCTCGGCGATCTGTCGGTTCACCGAGTCGGCCCGAAGGCTTCCGACGAGAACAGCAACGGTGGTCTGGGTGGCCTGCTCAGAAATAGTCACGCGGTCATAAACGGACTCTGGTCCGCTTATATTCCCGACGCTAGGATCGCGGCGTGTCCACCGGCGGCGACCTCATCTCTGTTGGTGACATCTCTGTTGGCGACATCTCTCTCGGTGCTCGACCCCCGCGCGCGGATGCCGTACGCAACCGCGAAGTGCTGCTCGAGGCCGCACACCGGCTGGTGGCCCAGCGCGGGGCCGATGCTCTGACCATGGCGCAGGTGGCCGACGAGGGCGGCGTCGGCAAGGGCACCGTCTACCGGCGGTTCGGCAGCCGCGAGGGGCTGATGGCCGCCCTGCTCGACCACTCGGAGGCGAGGTGGCAGGCCGCCGTCATCTCAGGACCGCCACCGCTGGGGCCCGGCGCCCCACCACTCGAACGGTTGCTGGCCTTCGGAGCCTCCCGCCTTCAACGCAACCTGGCCAGCGCCGACCTCATCGTCGCAGCGGCAAGCGACCAGCGACGACCGCTCGGAGCGCTCAGGTTCGTCGCCGCGCACGTTCGTCAGCTGTTGCTCGCCCTCGAGATCGGAGGCGACACCAACCTGCTCACCAGCGCCCTGCTGGCCCCGTTGGAAGCCTCATTGGTGAGCACCCAGGTGAGCGACCAGGGCGTCGACCCCGCCCAGATCCTGGCCGGCTGGACCGACCTCGTGCGCCGGGTGGTGCGCACCGACTGACGTCGACCCGGGCCGGTCGGTCGCGGTCGGGCGCAGCCCGGCTCGGCCAGGCGCGGTCGGGCGCAGCCCGGCTCGGCCAGGCGCCGTCGGAGCGAATGCTCGCCCGTCGCTTCGAGGGGATCAGCCCTGGTCGGGTGAGTTCTCAGCGTCGCCCCCGGCGCCGGTGAGCGGTCGGCGTGCGTCGGGGGTGTACCCACCGGCACCCGCACCCGCGACCGCCGTGCCCGACCCGTCGGCCGAAAGGGTGTCGAACGGCGGTTCTGTGACCGGATGGTCAGGTGTCGCCGCGACCGATGACGTGGCAGTGGGTGCGTCAGCATCGGCGTTGAGCGTCTCGTGGCCGGGCTGGCCATCCTTCGAGCGTCGGCCCTGCATGAGGAAGAAGGCCGCTCCCCCCACCAGCACGACCAACATGATCACGAAGACAACAATTCCGGTTTTCATCACAGCTCCTAGCAGTTAGATTCGCCAGGTTCATACCCAGCCACCCCGTGCCAGCCTGTAGCAGCGATGCGAACTGGTGCCGACCCGTTCAGGCGGGTCCGGCCAGAGGCTCGGCCTCGCCGCCGCCGCCGATGAGCGGCCGTCGAGCGTCGGCGGTGTAACCTCCGGCACCCGCACCGGCGATCGCCGAGCTGGACCCGTCGGCGGCGAGGGTGTCGAAAGACGGCTCAGAGACCGGATGGTCAGCAGTGGCCGTCACCGCCGTAAGAGCTTCGGGGGACTCGGCGTTCGCGTTGAACGTCTCGTGCCCGGTGTTGCCATCTCGCGAGTGGCGGCTGGGCAGCAGGAACACGGCCCCACCCCCGACCAACAGGATGACCATGATGACGAGAACGACCATTCCGGTATCCATGTGCAGCTCCCAGAGACTCGCTCGGGTCACTTCCAACCGAACCGGCCACGACGTGGTGCCCGCGC
>JBBSTU010000303.1:0-3361 GCA_038235595.1 Actinomycetales bacterium
AACGAGCCCAAGAACGAGCCCAAGAACGAGCCCAAGAACGAGAGGAAGGCCGAGCGTGAGGTCGGCGCCGCCGAGACGAACGACCCTCCGAGCTACGACTACCTGTTCGGGCACACCGTTCCCGCCGACGAGCACCGCAGGTTCCTGGCCGACCTCGAGCCGGGTGATGACGATGAGGAACCGAAAGGCTCAGGCGACGCCGGCCAGCCGTCAGCCGAGCACGCCGAGAGTTCTGAATCCGGCTCAGCAACAGCACGATCGGCCCCGTCTACCCCCCCGAGCCCGGCACCGACAATGCCCCCCGCGCCGCTGCCTACCACCACCGGAGGCCTGATCTCCTCGGTGCCGTGGGCGAGCGCACCGCCCGCCTCGAGCCCGACGTCCGAGCGGCCTGACGAGGCGGCCGGCGCCGCGCAGGTCGCTGCGGTGCCGACGTTCGGCGGCCGACGCACGCCGCCACCCGCCCCGAGCCTGCTCCCGAACAACCCGCCGCCGGGGCCGACGGTCTCGACGAGCGCCTCGTTCATGGTCTCCGGCCCCCCGCCGGCTGTGGTGGCGCCGCCAGCGCCCACACCGCCACTCGCGACCACACCGCCACCCGCGCTTCCGGCCGTCCCGACGTCTCCCGCCCCGATCCCGACCTCCGGCGACCACGGCGGCGACGACCACGACGGCGACAACGACGCAGACCCTGGTGACCACGAGCCCGACGACGGTCACACCATCGACCGCACCGCCCTGAGCGAGGCCCGCAACGCGGCCCAGCAGTCGGGGGAGTCGGGCCCGACCGTGCTCGCGGTGCTCTGCTCGGCCGGCCACCCGACGCCTCCACACAGCGAGCGTTGCCGAGTGTGCGCAGCCGGCATCCCCGCCCAGGACCCCTTCATCATGCCCCGACCGGCGCTAGGGGTGCTGCGCCTGTCGACCGGCGACGTCGTGAGCCTCGACCGCAGTGTGCTGCTCGGCCGAGCGCCGAAGCTTGCCGTCGACCTGGCCGGCGCCGACCGTCCGCACGTGGTGAAGGTGCCGAGCCCGCAGCGCGACGTCTCTCGCAACCACGTCGAGGTCGTGCTCGAGGGCTGGCACGTGCTGATCCGAGACCTCGGCACCACCAACGGCACCACGGTGGCCCTGCCCGGTGACCAACCGGTGCGGCTACGCGCCAACGACCAGCAGGTGCTCGAGCCGGGCTCGCTCGTGTCGATGGCCGACGAGATCACGTTCACGTTCGAGGCGGGGGAGGGCCCGTGAAGAAGGGCGCCCCGCCGAAGATCCCTGGGCTCGTCTTCGTGCAGCCACTCGGTTCGGGAGGCTACGCCGACGTCTTCCTCTACGAGCAGCAGAGCCCGCGCATGCCGGTGGCCGTGAAGGTGCTCAAGGGCGACGGTCTCACCGACTCGCTGCGCCGGCAGTTCGTCGAGGAGGCCGACACCATGGCCCAGCTCGGCGACCACCCGTACATCGTGCAGGTGTTCCGGTCGGGCACCTCCGACGAGGGGCGGCCCTACCTCGTCATGAAGTACTACCCGCCGCCCAACCTGGCGATGCGGGCCCGCGCCGAGAGGTTCTCGGTCGAGGAGGTGCTGCGCGCCGGCATCCAGCTCGCCAGTGCGGTCGAGACGGCGCACCGGGCGAACATCACCCACCGCGACATCAAGCCCGCCAACGTGCTCATCAGTGCCTACGGCGCACCCGGCCTGACCGACTTCGGCATCGCCGGGCGTGGCGGCCTCGGCGAGAACGTCGAACCCGACACCACCGATGACGTCGGCGTCTCGGTTCCGTGGGCCGCGCCGGAGGTGCTCTACGGGCAGAGCAACGGCGACGAGCGTTCTGACACCTACTCACTCGCGGCCACCCTGTGGCACCTGCTCGTCGGAAGGTCACCGTTCGAGGTGCCCGGCGGCGACAACTCGGCCTACGCGCTGATGCCCCGCATCCGAGGTTCGGCCCTGCCGAGCACCGGCCGTCAGGACGTGCCGGCCGGGTTGGAGCGGCTGCTCGCGCAGGCGATGGCCAAGAACCCGGCCCAACGCCCTGCGTCCGCTCTCGAGTTCGCGCGCGCCCTGCAGACGGTCGAGGCGAACCAGCGGCTGGCCCGCACCCCGATCGTCGTGCTCGACGAGCAGGGTCACACCACGCTCGTCAGCCAGACGAAGAACTCCCCGACGGGGCGAGGTGACACCGACGACGACCGCACTCGCATCAAGGCTCCGCAGACCGTCATCGCCCAGCCGGGCGCGTCGGCTCCGCTCGACGAGACGACCCGACGGCCCATCGAGGAGGCGCCGACCCGCTACTCCTCCGCGCCGATGCCGGGCGGCGGCACGCCGGGGGGTGCGAGCTCCGCGCCGGCCCGACCGGCCACTGGCTCAGCGATCGGAACCGTGAACGGGTCGGGGGCCGCGGCCCCGCCGGTACGGCCCGCCGCTCGCACCGACCCCACCACCAGCCAGACCGCTCGTCTGGCCGCAGAAGCAGAGGGCGACACGGTGCGCCGCCCGGCCGCCGGCGTCGGTGGCCCGGCCGCCGCCGACCCGTCTGCAGCCGAGCCCGGGGCCGCCGGTCTGCTGGCTCGACCGCGCGTGCTGTGGGGCCTGGCCGCGAGCCTGGCGGTGCTTGTCGTCGCCGTCGTCTTCCTCCTGCTGCGACCCGGCGCGCAGGATGACCCGACCACCCCCTCGGGCCCGTCGCCGAGCATCACGCTGCCGCAGCTGACCGACTCCGACGCGGTGCCTGGCGCGGTGTTCGACCCGCCTGACCTGCAGGCCGACTCGGTCAAGGGCGGCGTGCGGTTCAGCTGGAGCTACCCTGACCCGTCGAAGCAGGACACCTTTCCGCTGTTCGCCGGGGCGACGGCATCCGACGCGGGCAAGGCCAAACCGCTGGCCCTCAAGGCCCTGGACCACACGGTCAAGCTCGCCCCCGGCACGCAGCAGTGCGCCCTGGTGGTCGTGGTGCGCAACGGCGCGTCGTCGCCGGCGTCGAAGGCCGTCTGCGAGCGGGCGCAGTAGCCCGAGCCCGAAAAGGCGGGAAAGGCGTACCACCGAAGCAACCGAAACCGGCATAAGTGCGTCATAGGCGCGGAAGCGGCGCTAAGGTGCGCGACGGCGGCCATCTCAGGCGTCCGTCGGGCGTCCGCTCGTTCTGTCGACAGGTTAGGGGACCTGATCGTGATCCACAGCAAGGTGACCGTGGAGTTCTGCGGTGAGCAGTACGCCGTGTCACCCTACGACGGGCTCACCATCGGCCGCTCCGGCGACGTCGAGGTCGACGACAACCCGTATCTGCACCGCACCTTCCTCGTCGTGTCGTTCGAGCACGGCTTCTGGTGGCTGAGCAACACGGGGTCGACGCTGAC
>JBBSTU010000304.1:0-3359 GCA_038235595.1 Actinomycetales bacterium
CACCCCCGGCGGCGGCGATGGCGTCTGCCACCCGGGCACCCGGTCGAAGGCGCACCAGACCCGGACGCACCACCTGCCCGACCACGTGCACGACGAGCTCAGTGGCGACCGCGACCGGCGCGTCGGTCGACGTGCCCCCGTCCGGCCCGCCGCCGCTCGCCGTCACCTCGCCCGGCCGGTTGGGCGACGGCGACGTGCCCGACACCACCACCCCCCCCGGCGTGGAGATGGCGCCCGGGGCAGCAGTCGGTTCGCTCGCGCGCTCGGCCCAGAGCACGCGCAGCGCGAAGGCACAGCCGAGGGCAACCACGAGGGCGAGCAGCGCGACGACGGCCGCGCTCGACACCGACAGCCGCCCTCGGCGCAGCGGCTCGGGAACCGTGAGCAGGCGCGGACGGCGCGCCCGGCGCAGCGCGAGGTCAAGACGACCGACCTCGTCGGCGAGTGAGAGGCGGGAGTCGGCGGTGGAGGCCGAGCCCGGCCGCGGACCCTCCCGCTTCGGCGCGACCGCTGGGCCCGGGTCGCCGGCCGGAGCGGCAGGCACCCAGCGATCGGGGCTCTCGCGCCCAGACCCCGAGAGCCCGAGCACCTGCCGGACCCGATCGAGGTCAGCAGCACGCGAAGCTCGACGGAACGGCATGGCGCCACGCTAGGAAGGCCGGCCCCTCGGCACGACCGGCCCGGCGACGCCTGTGGACGGGCGTTCTCGCCGGGGGTGGGGTGTGGACGGTCACGACCCGAGACACGCCGCAGCAGATTCGGCGCGGCCGCACCGGCTGCACCACACTGCTGCCATGGCTCGGCACATCATGACGCTCACCTGCGACGACCGACCCGGCATCGTGGCCACCGTGTCGACGGCCCTGGTGCAGGTGTCGGCCAACATCGTCGAGAACCAGCAGTACTCCGACGCAAGCACCGACCTGTTCTTCATGCGCACCGTCTTCGACGCCGACGAAGCCGGCGTGGCCGCGGTCGTGGCCGCCATCGACGCCAGCCCGGCCATCGCCCACGAACACCTCAGCGTGCGCCCCGAGGCTCAGCACTGCCGAACCCTCATCCTCGTGAGCAAGTTCGACCACTGTCTGCTCGACCTGCTCTACCGGTGGAAGAGCGGCGACCTGCCGATCGACATCGCCGGGGTCGTGAGCAACCACGACGACTGTGCCGGCCTGGTGGCTTACTTCGGGCTGCCCTTCACCGTCATCCCGGTCGCGCCCGGCACCAAGGCGGAGGCGGAGGCGGAGCTGCTGCGGCTCGTGGCCGCCGAGCACGCAGACCTGGTCGTACTGGCTCGCTACATGCAGATTCTCAGTGACGACCTCTGCCGCCGCCTCGAAGGCCGGGCTATCAACATCCACCACTCGTTCCTGCCCGGGTTCAAGGGGGCACGGCCCTACCACCAGGCCCACGACCGGGGCGTCAAGCTGATCGGGGCCTCGGCCCACTACGTCACCGCCGACCTCGACGAGGGCCCGATCATCGAACAGGACGTGGTACGCGTCACCCACGCCGAGACGCCCGAGCGACTCGTCGCCCTCGGTCGCGACGTCGAGCGCCGTGTGCTCTCCCGGGCCGTGCGCGACCACGCCGAGAACCGCGTGTTCCTCTCAGGACGGCGCACGATCGTCTTCTGACCATTCCACAGCGCCTGCACAGCGGGTTCATTCCTTTCTGGCAGGTGGCGCTTCTACGTTGGCTGCGACAGTGACGAACGAGGCCCTGGGACAGTGCGCACGTGAGACCTCAGAACGTCCGGTGGCCTCGACGACGCTGGTCGTGCTCAGCGCCGTGGTGGTGCTCGTGATCGGCGAGCGCGGCGCTCGCTCAAGCCACCTTGACGTCCCCGATCGCTGGAGTGGTGGCGGCGGTCTCGGTCTTCGCAGGCCGCGGCCGGTACCGGTTTCGTCATCGTGGGGGCGGGCGCGGTACAGGTGACCGCCCCGATCCCCCTGGCCGACATGCCGGTCGTCACCCGGGGCCTGTCGGCCGCCGTGCTGCCGGCCGGGTCGGTCACCCCCACTACCGGGTCGGTCGGCCTGCTGCCGGCATCCGGCAGCAGCGGGTCCACCAGCTTCCCGGCCACGATTCTCGTCGCGAGCCCACCCGTCACGATGGCGAGCGGCGCCAGCGTGTCGGCCACGATCACGACCCGTAGCGTGCCATACGCGGTCCGCGTTCCGGTGTCGGCCCTCAGCGGTATCAACGCCACCCGGGGCTCGGTGTCAATGCTCTCGGCGGATGCCGTTACAACGAAGCAGGTCGTCGTCGGGGCCGTGGGTGGCGGCTGGGCCCAGGTCTCGAGCGGGCTCCCCGTCGGCGACGAGGTCGTGATCGCCGACGTCACCTCCGCCCTGCCGACCAACCACGAACGGGCTACGTGGCCTCCGTGGCAGCAGCGGCGGCTTCCGCCGTAGCAGCGCGGGCGCACCCGGCGCCTGACCTCTCGAGTGTCAGGACATTCGTCGCTGGCGCCACCAGGCCCGGATGTTATTCTGGTGGCGCCAGATGACGACGCCGGCGAGCACGAGCAGCCACAGGGCGGTCCAGAGGTCGCCCGCTACCCGACCGAGCGAGATGAGCGCGGCGAGCACGATCATGGCGACCGCTCCGCAGACGGAACCGATCGACACCCGTCGCGCGACGACGACGCTGACGGCGAAGACGACCACGACGACGAGCGCGAACCATGGGTGAACGCCCAGGACCGCCCCCAGTGTCGTGGCCACTCCCTTGCCCCCTCGGCCGCGGAGGTACGGCGACCAGATGTGACCGGCCACGGCGGCGATCCCGACGGCGTAGGCCACGTGAGCACCGAGCCAGTGGCCGGCTCCGAGCGTGGGCAGCAGGCCCTTGAGCACGTCGAGCAGGCCCACCAGCACCCCCCACCGCGGCCCGAGCACCCGTCCGGCGTTGGTGGCGCCGGGGTTTCCTGATCCGGTCGACGACAGGTCGTGTCCCAGCAGCCGGGCGATCAGCGTGGCCGGGTTGACGGCTCCGACCAGGAAGGCCACGACGACCGCACCCGCGACCTGGAGGGCTTCGGGCGTGCTCACGAAACGGTGACCTCGGGCAGCGGCTCGTCGGGGCGCGGTGAGAGGGCGATGGCGAGCGTGCCCGGGCCGACGTGGGCCCCGACCACGGCTCCGAGCTCGACGACCATGACCTTCGGCGCCCCGGGCAGCTTCGTTCTCAGCTCGCCGGCGAGGGCCTCCGCCCGGTCTGCCGCGTCGAGGTGGTGCACCGCGATGTCGACGACCCGGCCACCTGCGTTGACGTGGCCGAGCACCATCGACTGGATGCGGGCGATGGCCCGCGACGAGGTGCGCACCTTCTCGACCGGCACGATGCGTCCGCCG
>JBBSTU010000305.1:0-3359 GCA_038235595.1 Actinomycetales bacterium
ACAGCACCGCCACCACGTCGGCGAGGATCTGACGGGTTCGCCTGGCCGTACTGTGTGCGTAGAAGGTCACTGGGGCTCATGCCTCTCACTCGACCGATCATTGCGACGGTGACCAAACCTAGGCGCTGAGACGGCTCCATATGCCCCACGCGGCCACGAGGAAGAGCACCGCGAGGTACGCGAGTACGATGCGGGTGTCGCCGAGCAGGCACTTCGACCTCAGCAGACCGGCCCGCCTGGCCCGCCAGTAGCCGGCGAAGCCGAGGCCGGAGAAGAAGGCGAGAGCCCACGGCCCGGCGAGCCAGGAGAGCAGCGCGATCGTCGCGAAGATGCACAGCCGGAGGGGGTCGAGACCCTGGTGCGCATCGTCGCCACCAGCCACGACCTCCGTGCCGGTCGTCGGAGTCAGGTCGACGGCTCGGTCAGCGCCGACCGGCTGGTCTGGAACGGACGCGTCTGGGGCGCCGCCGGTTGTCGGATCGTGGTCGCCCCCGCTACCCGGCGGGCTCACAGGCTCGAGCTCAGCGCGGCGATCAGCCCGATGCAGGCTCCACCGCCGACCACGAGGATGATCGCGAGGCCGAGAAGGAAGCCGGTGGCGTACGGGCGGTACCTCTCGAAGGCGATACCCACGGTGGCGACGACCACCCCGAGGAGCAGACCACCGATCAGCACCTCCAGGATCGTGCCCGTGTTGGTGGCGATCACGAACAGGAGCAGCACGTACGCGACGGAGAGCACCCCGCCCACCAGTCGACCCGGCCGTCGCGGCGGCGGGGGCGGCGGACCGCCCCAGGGGCTGCCCGGGGGGCCGACCGGCGGTCCCTGCGGCGGCGGAGGCGGGGACCCCGGTGGCGGATAGTTGGGGGGAGGAACGGTCATCTCGCCACCTCCGGCGAAGGTGTCGTGGTTGGCGACTTCACCGAACCCGCTGAACTCGCTGAACCAGCCGAACCCACGGAACCCGAGGAGGGCCCCGACGGGGCGGCGCTGATCGGCAGCTGTCGCCCCGCGCTCGAGGAGAGACGTTGCCGCGCGAGCCGGGGCCAGGCCTGCACGGCGCAGAACGGCGCGCACTGGTCAGCGTCGTCGGGCCCACGGGTTCCGACGTGGACGCAACATTGCGTGAGCCGCTCCTCGATCATCGTCGAGACGTCCATGAAGGGTTTGACGGTGATGCGCACCACGCGCTCGGCGAGCAGCTTGCGCAACCGCTTCTGCTGGCCGGGTAGACGTGAGCCGGCCAGCGTGGCCAAGGTGCCCACTCCGAGGTCGCAGTTCTGGCAGATGCCCTTCCAGAGGTCGCCCACGACCGGGTGTGAGAGCGACGACTGCTCACTCAGCAGCCCGAGCACCGACTCCTTGACGATGCCGCGCATCGCTTTGGGCAGCGCCTGGTCGGTCACCCGGTTGGCGAGCAGGTCGGGGGCCAGGTCGAGCCACTCGAGCAGCCGGTCGTGGCCGACCGCCCGCGTGAGGGAGGTCCAGTCACCCGCATCGTCACGCAGCAGGTAGCCGACCGACGCGCAGTGCGGATGAGAGCACGGCAGCGCCGTGAGGTCTCGCCAGGTGACGACCCCGCCCGTCTGATCGGCGAGGCGGGCGAGCACACCGGTGTGCGTGAGCCGGTTCATCGGGTCGATCGCGCCGCTGCGACCACTGCCGAACTGCGGCTGGATGGAGATGCCCCCGATGTAGGGCGTCTGCAGGGCTCGCAGCACCACGTGCCCGATCTCGTGGTCGTTGACCCCGAGGGCGGCGGTCATGGTGAGCGTCATGAACACCTCGGCCGCCGCCAGCCGCTCGATGGTGAGGTCCTTGAACCGCCGGAGGTCGGCGCCGCGGTGGTGTCGGGACGCCTCGGCGCTCTCACCGTCGTACTGGAGGTAGACCTCCACGCGTTCGCGGTGACGGTGCAGCAGGGCCACGAGCTCGTCGTCACGAGAGAGGCTGATTCCGTTGGTGTTGATCAGGATGCGCACGATCGGGCGCGCGACGAGCTGCTCGAGCAGCTCGGGCAGGTCGGGGTGCAGGGTCGGCTCGCCCCCCGAGAGCATCAGCACGTCGAGCCGCCCGTTCTCGCGCGCCAGCCGGGCGTCGACGTTGGCCAGCACGTCACGCACCGAGGCCACCCCCGACAGCGACGGCGCCGAGTCGGCGAAGCAGGTGGGGCAGCGCAGGTTGCAGTGCTCGGTGATGTCCTCCACCAGGATGCAGGTGTGCTGGGTCTGCATGGCCGGCAGGCCGTAGGCGTAGGCCTCCGGAGCCGGCAGGAAGTTGCCGGTGCGATCGGGGCCATGCGTCTTGGTCGGCGCGGTCCACTGCTCGAGGTAGCTGAGGATCTCGGGCGACTCGTCATAGAGCGTGCGCACGAGACCGTGCTCACGGCATCCGCGTTCGAGCCACACCCGGCCGTCTCGCTCGACGAGCCAACCACTGAGGCGTGGCACCTGGGCCAGCTCGCGTTCGGGCTGCTCGTCGTGACACAGCGGGCAGAAAGCGTTGACGTAACGGTGGATCCGATCGCCGCGCAGGGCGCGCCCAGATCCGGCCGAGGGGGGCGCGGCCATGACGGGGTGACTCATGAGACCTCCTGGAGCACGGGAGCGGGTCGTGGGCTGCGCAGCACCACGAGCGCCCGCCAGACGGTGAGCGGGCCGAGCACGGCCAGCACCAGCTGAGGACGGGTGAGGCCCAGCCAGGCCACCTCGTTGCCTCGCACGAACTCGACGAAGAAACGGAAGACGGCGTAGCCGGCCACGTACAGGGTGAACAAGCCGGCCGGCTCGGCGAGGCGGTCCCGCCAGCGCAGCAGCAGTGCCAGCGCGATGAGGTGGAAGACGATCTCGTAGGCGAATGACGGATGCAGCGCCACGCCGGCCACGGCGCCGGTTCGGTCAGCGGCCGCCTGGTCGAGCACGACGCCCCAGCCGTGCCCGGTGGGGGTGCCGGGGTTCTCCGTGAAGAGGCAGCCGAACCGGCCGACCGCCATCCCGGCCGCGACTGCCGGCGCGAAGTAGGCGCCGGTACGAGCGGTGTAGCCGGTGAGACGCTTGCCGAGCAGCACCCCGAGATAAGCCCCGACCAGGCCACCGATGATGCTGCGGTTGCCGTGGAGGAACTGCTCGACGAAGCCCGCGTTCTGCCGAAGGTCGAGGTGCTGGAACCAGGTGCCGGCGTACATGAAGACGCCGCCCCACGCGAGCCCGACCGCGACCACCGCCCAGAGTCGGGGGTCGTTCTCGCCACGTCGGCGCCGTTCGGCGGCGAACACCCCGATGGCGACGACCAGGCCGAGAGCGACGAAGAACTCGTGCGTCCCGATGGTCAGACCGGCGAGCTCGACCAGGACGGGGTGC
>JBBSTU010000306.1:0-3352 GCA_038235595.1 Actinomycetales bacterium
TGCCGCACGACTCTGACCTGCCGGAGCGGCTGGCAGCGGTGCTCGCGGTGATCTACCTCGTGTTCACCGAGGGCCACCGGGCTACCTCCGGTGACACTTTGGTGCGTACCGACCTGTGTGCCGAGGCCATTCGGCTGGCCCGGGTGCTGGCCGAGCTGATGCCCGACGAGCCCGAGGTCACCGGGCTGCTCGCGCTGCTGCTGCTCACCGACGCGCGACGCGCGGCGCGCACCGATACGTCGGGTCAGCTCGTGCTGCTGGCCGACCAACCGCGCGAACGGTGGGACCGACAGCGGATCGCAGAGGGACATGCTCTGGTGCGAGAGTTCCTGCGCCGCAACGCTCCTGGCCCGTACCAGGTACAGGCTGCGATCAACGCGGTGCACACCGACGCCCCCACCTTCGCCGAGACCGACTGGCGGCAGGTCGTCGCGCTCTACGACCAGCTGCTCGCGATCGCTCCCACCGACGTGGTGCGCCTCAACCGCGCCGTTGCCGTCGCTGAGGTCGAGGGCCCGGCATCCGGGCTGGGCCTCGTCGACGCGCTCCAGCTGCGCGATACGGCGGCCTGGCACGTCGCCCGGGCCGACCTGCTACGCCGACTCGGCGCCACGTCTGAGGCCGTCGCGGCCTACGACGCTGCAATCGGACTGACCGACAACGCGCCCGAGCGCCACTTCCTGCTGGCCAGACGAGACGCCTTGCCGCGGGTCGGCTCACGAGCCGGCCGTACCCACGAGTAGATTTTTCGCCATGACCGCATTGACGGATGCTGTACCCACCGACCTCGCGGCCCCCTGGGGTGGCACGAGCCGCTTCGTCGACCTGCTCGGACCGGTGCACTGGGTTGACTTCGGCGGGCCCGACGAACCGACCGGCGGGCCACCGGTCGTGCTGGTGCACGGGCTGGGCGGGTCTCACCTGAACTGGGTGGGCATCGGTTCGACGCTCGCCCGGAACCGCCGTGTGGTGGCCATCGACCTCGCCGGGTTCGGGCTGACGCCGGCCCACGGCCGGTCGACGAGCGTGCGGGCGAACGCTGACCTGCTGGGCCGGTTCGTGCGCGAGGTCATCGGCGAGCCGGTTGTGCTCGTGGGTAACTCGATGGGTGGGATGATCTCGCTGCTGCTCGCTGGGCACCACCCCGAGCTGGTGAACGCCCTGGTGCTCGTTGACCCGGCCCTGCCGACACCGAACCAGCGACCGGACCGTCAGGTGCTCGTCGAGTTCATGATCTACGCCACCCCCGTCGTCGGCGAGGTCTACCTGACTCGCGCCACGAAGCGCTATACCGACCGGCAGCGTGTGATGAGCACGGTCGCGGTCTGTTTCGCCGAGCCGTCGCGCGCCGACGCGGAGGTCATCGACGCCGACATCGCCCTGACGGCCTACCGCGGAACGCAACCCGGCCCGGAGAAGGCGTTCCTCGGGGCTGCCCGCTCCCTCGTCAAGGTGCTGCGTTCGGGTGGCCGGTACCCAGCTCACATCCGGGGCATCGACAAGCCCGTGCTGCTCATCCACGGCGAGCTCGACAAGCTCGTGCCGGTCGCGGCGGCGCGGCTCACCGCGGCTGACAACCCGTCATGGCAGACCGAGTTCCTCCCGGGGGTGGGCCACACCCCGCAGCTCGAGCGCCCTGACCTCATGCTGGCCCGGCTCGTGCCGTGGCTGTCGCAGCTGTCGGCCACCTCGTCCGGATCGAGCGTCAGAGCCGACGGTCAGATCTGAACCCTGTTCACTCGACCCCGATGGTGACCTCGGTCGACTTGACGAGTGCCACCACGGGGCTGCCTTCTGCGAGAGCCAGGTCGACTGCGGCGTCGCGCGTGATCGAGGAGGTGATGACCTGGTCGCTGCCGTCGAGCTTGATCTTGACCACGGCCATGGCCTCGCCGAGCACGACCGAGACGACGGTGCCGGGCAGCTGGTTGCGGGTGGAGAGCTTCATGAGGTGCCTTTCGCGTTGAGTAGAGAACGACGCTAGAGCGGCGAGCGACGTGACTGCAAAAAAATTCCGCTGCTGCGCGCCTTTCCTGCCGATCGGGCCTGAGCTGCGAGGGATAGGGGCGGTGCTGGACGTCACTGGGGCCATGACGTCACTTGTCGGCTCAGTCGTCGCCTGGAGTCGGGCCCGGCCCGGGAACGTAGGCTGCCTGCGAGGCAAGGAAAGGATCACAGACATGGACGCGCATGACTGGGACGAGCGGTATGCCGCTCACGACCTGGTGTGGTCGGCCGAGCCCAACCAGTTCGTCGCCGAGCTGGTAGGGGCGCTGGCGCCGGGCACTGCCATCGACGTGGCAGCTGGGGAGGGCCGCAACGCCATCTGGATGATCGAGCAGGGCTGGACGGTGACCGCTGCCGACTACTCAGCCGTCGCGGTCGAGCGGGCCCGGGCACTGGGTGACCAACGGCTGGGTGACCGCGCCTCGCGTCTCACGACGGTCGTAGCCGATGCCACCGCGCCACTACCGGGTGGGGCGGCGGCCTACGACCTGGCGCTGCTGTCCTACCTGCAGCTTCCGGCAGCCATGATGCGCGAGGCGCTCGCGGCCGCGATCGAGGCGGTAAGCATGGGTGGCCACGTCGTTGTCGTCGGTCACGCCGGGCGCAACCTCGAGCACGGTCACGGGGGCCCGAGTGACCGCGCCGTGCTCTATGACCCCGACGAGGTAGCCGCGGCGGTGGCCGGCCGGCCCGTCGAGGTCGAGAGCTCGCAGATCCGGGTTCGTCGAGTCGAGACCGAGCAGGGAACGCGCGAGGCGCTCGACACCGTGGTGGTGCTGCGTCGCGTCTGACGGTGCCACCGAGCCACAGTGCGCACCGGTTCAGTCGCCCGGCTGGGCCGGCAGATGGGTGTGGATGAACGCGATGACGTCACCGAGGACCTCGTGCTGGTTGGTCTCGTTGAGAATCTCGTGCCGGGCCTCCGGGTAGCTCTTCGCCGACGCCCGCTTGCCCGCCAACAACGCCCATCCTGCCGTCGACTCACGCATCGGCACGAGCTGGTCGTGCTCTCCGTGCAGCCACAGGATCGGGGTGTCGACCGTCCCGGATGCCGTGATGGCGGTGATCGCGTGCTGGATGGCAAGGATGGTCGGACGCTTGAACGGGCCATGCCACACGAGGGGATCGGCCACGTAGGCCTCGCCGACGGCGGGATCTCGGCTCAGCGTCGACGGGTCGATCGGCGCGTCGGGGATCTCGTCGCGGGCCAAGAGGGTGTCGAGCGCTGACCAGGAGCCGATGACGGGGCCGGACAGCACGGTACAGGCGAGGTCGGTGCCCCAGCGCTGGGCGTATCGGGCCCCGATCATGCCCCCCATGGAGTGCCCGACCAGCACCACAGGCA
>JBBSTU010000307.1:0-3344 GCA_038235595.1 Actinomycetales bacterium
CCCGCCACACACTGCTGATGGAGGCTGTCTTGCGCGGCTACCAGCTGGAGCCGTCGGAAGGCGTGCACGCCATCCGACTGCTGGGCAGCACGCTTCGTGGCTTCATCACCCTGGAGACGAGCGGCAGCTTCGACCACAGCGCCCCCGAACCCTCGCAGAGCTGGACACGCATCGTCGACGTCCTCGACACCCTGCTGTCCGGCTGGCCGGCACGCTGACACCCACCTTCCTCCAACCACGAGACGAAGAAACACCATGACCTCCCACCACCTGACCACCGTTCCGCTCACGACGGCCCTCGTTCTCGGTGCCGTCGAGCTCGAACCGACCGAGGTCGGCGTGATCCCGCACCGGCTTCCGGCGTGGGCGCGGGCCCAGTGCGTCGATCCGCAGCTCGCGATGGTGGAGAGCCAGCCCTCCGGCGTGCACCTCGCCTTCCGCACGGCGGCGACAGTGATCGAGCTTGACCTCCAACGGTCGAGGACCACCATCCGGGGCATCCCCGCCCGCCCCGACGGCATCCTCGAGCGCGTCATCGACGGCGACCTCGTCGCGCACTCCGCCACCTCCGGGGGCACCACGATCACGGTCGATATGACCACTGGGGCGTCAGAGACAGAGGTCGGAGCGGTGACCAGAACCCGGTTCACCGACCTGTCGGACGCGATGAAGAACGTGGAGATCTGGCTTCCCCACAACGAGCGGATCGAGCTGATCGAGCTGCGCTGCAACGCACCCGCTGAGCCCGGATCGGCTCGCACACGTCCAGTGTGGGTACACCATGGCAGCTCCATCAGCCACGGCTCGAACGCCACCCGACCGACCGGCATCTGGCCCGTCGTCGCGGCCCGCCTGGCTGACCTCGAGCTGGTCAACCTCGGCCTCGGCGGCAGTGCGCTCCTTGACCCCTTCACTGCCCGGACCATCCGAGAGTCCGCTGCAGACCTCATCAGCCTCAAGCTCGGGATCAACCTCGTCAACGCCGACCTCATGCGCCTGCGTGCCTTCGGTCCGGCCGTGCACGGCTTCCTCGACACGATCCGGGAAGGTCATCCCACCACCCCGCTGCTCGTCGTCTCTGCGACCTACTGCGCGATCCACGAGGACACCCCCGGGCCGTGCACCTTCGACCTCGATGCCCTCGCCGAGGGCACGCTCCGGTTTCGCGCCACGGGTGATCCCGCTGAGCGCGCGGCCGGGAAGCTCACCCTGACCGTGATCCGTGAAGAGCTGGCGCGCATCGTCGCCGAGCGGCAGCCCGCCGACCCCAACCTGCACTACCTTGACGGACGACGGCTTTATGCAGAGAGCGACACCGACGCACATCCGCTTCCCGACGGGCTTCACCCCGACGCGGCGACACATCAGCTCATGGGCGAGAGATTCGCCCGCGCAGCCGCAGCAGCCGGCCTTCGGTCACTGGTTACCTGATCGACCCGCCCGCCACACCCTCGTTCTCGGGTCACCGACCTCGCGGTAGCGGATGTCGGCACTGCTGGAGGGCCGTGGCGGTCGGGGAGCAGTCGGTGCGACGATGAGCAGGTGGAACGGGTTCTCTTCGCCGGGCTGGGTGGCTCGGGTAAGACCACGCTGGCCCGAGCGGTGGCTGAGCGCCTCGACCTGCCCCTGACCATCCTGGACGATCTGTACTACGGCCCGGGCCTGTCGTTGCGTGACGACTTCGTCGACGCGATCGACGCGGTCACCAGCGCAAGCCGATGGGTCATCGACTCTCAAGGCGCACCGCTGAGCTCGCCGGCGCCACCGGTCCACCGAGAGCTGATGTGGGACCGAGCCGACACCGTGATCTGGCTGGACTACCCGAAGCGGGTCGTGCTGGCTCGGGGTTTCAAGCGACACGTGATGCGGGTGCTGACGCGGCAACCGTTGTGGCACGGCTACGTGGAGAGGTTCAGCGACTGGTTCGACCCCGGGCATCCGCTCCGGCGCGCCTGGTCGAGCCACCGACTGCGTCGGGTGCAGCTGACCGAGCGAACCACAGACCCACGGTGGCAGCCGCTGACCGTGGTGCGGCTGCGTCATCCGGGTGGGGCCGCTGCTTTCCTCGCAGCGTTGCCCCAGCCGGACTGAGCGCCCTGCGCCGAACACGGGGGAGTCGCGGGGCACGGATCCCGCTGTCGGCCTCGGGCCTGGCGTGGCACCATCTCGGCATGACGTCCTCGCCCTTTCCGCAGAACGGCGCTCTCGTGCTCTCGGGGGCGCCGGGGGCCGGCAAGACGACCGTGGCTCAGGCCGTGGCGGCCAGCCTGATGCGTTCGGCCATCGTGGCCGGAGACGACGTCTCACGAATGGTCGCGAGCGGGTGGGTGGGGCCGGTCGGAAAGCCGGCCGACGAGGCAGAGCGGCAGCTGCTGCTGAGGGGGCGCAACATCTGCAGCCTGGCGAACAACTTCTCCGAAGCCGGCTTCTTCCCGATCATCGACCACGTGGTGCCCGAAGCACAGGTGCTGGGTCGCCTGCTCGAGTGGCTGGTGCCCCGCCCCGTGCTGTTCGTGACGCTGGCCCCGAGCCACGGCGTCACGGTTCAGCGCAACACCTCGCGGCCAGCGCGTGAGCAGATCGACTACGACACGTCAGCGCTGCACGAGCAGATGGCGGTCATGCGCGACCTGGGCTGGTGGCTCGACACCTCGGCGCAGGATGCCGCCGAGACAGTCAACCTGGTTCTGGCCGACGCCGCTACCAGGGCCGTGGTCTCGAGCGATCAGGTGGCCGAGGTGGTTTCGGCCACGAAGCGGGGGGTCCAGACCTGACCGTGCTCGGTCACGACCGAGCCACTCGCGCAGACGATGACGAGGCACGACATGTCGATGGTCGACGGGTCGAGCTCGCCCAGCGTCGTCACGGTCAGCGCCTCGCCCGCGCGACCCACGTCACGCCCGACGACCACGACAGTGGTGGTGGAGCGCACCTCGAGCAGCACGGCCAGGGCCAGAGCCATCTGGTCAGTTCGGCTGCGTGACGCCGGGTTGTAGAGCGCGACAACGAGGTCGGCGCCGGCTACCGCCCGCAACCGGGCCTCGATGACCGACCAGGGCTTGAGCCGGTCGCTGAGCGACATGACGGCGAAGTCGCCGCCGAGCGGTGCGCCGGCTCGCGCCGCCACGGCCTGCGCCGCGGTCACGCCAGGCAGCACCCGGATCGACACGTCACCGAAGGCCCCGTCGTCGGCGGCCTCAAAGACGGCCGACGCCATGCCGAACACGCCGGCGTCGCCACCGGACACGACGGCGACGCGCTCCCCTTCACGTGCGAGCTCGAGGGCACGGCGGGCGCGGTCGACCTCGACGGTGTTGCCCGAGGCGTGCCGCGTCAGTCCCGCA
>JBBSTU010000308.1:0-3342 GCA_038235595.1 Actinomycetales bacterium
CCGGGTCGTGGGCCAGGAACGGCGGCAGCCCGTGGTTGCGGGCCTTGTCGAGGAAACGGTCGGTGCGCCGCTCGCTGATCGAGGCCACGTCGGCCGCGACGATCGCGAGGAAGTCGAGCACGTAGGCGACCGGCGCCCCGTGGAAGTTGCCGTTCGACTCGACACGGTTCTCCTCGGCCAGGACCACCGGGTTGTCGACGGCCGAGGCGAGCTCGCGGCCGGCCACCAGCGCGGCGTACTCGACCGTGTCGCGGGCCGCGCCGTGGACCTGGGGCGAGCACCGCAGCGAGTAGGCGTCCTGGACCCGGTTGCACTGTGTCCCATCTCCGGGGGAGCCCCGGTGCGAGGCGACGACGCCGGAGCCGTCCAGCAACCGCATGAGGTTGGCGGCCGACAGCGCCTGGCCAGGATGCGGTCGGATCGCCTGGAGCTCGGGGGCGAAGACCCGGTCGGTGCCGAGCTGGCCCTCCACCGACATCGCGGCGGTGAGGTCGGCCGTGCGGAGCAGGCGCCGCAGGTCGGCGATCGCGAGCACCAGCATCCCGAGCATCCCGTCGGTGCCGTTGATCAGCGCCAGACCCTCCTTGGCCTCGAGCTCGACGGGCGTCAGTCCCGCTGCGGCCAGGGCATCGGCGGCCGGTATCAGGGTGCCCGAGGCGTCACGCACCGGACCCTCACCCAACAGTGCGAGCGCGCAGTGCGAGAGCGGCGCCAGGTCGCCCGAGCAGCCCAGTGAGCCGTACTCGTGGACGACCGGGGTGATGCCGTGGCTGAGCAGGTCGGCCATCAGCTGCGCCGTCTCGACCCGAAGGCCCGTGTGCCCGGTCGCCTGGGTCGAGAGCCGCAGCAGCATCAGCGCCCGGGTCACCTCGCGCTCGACCTCGGGACCCGACCCGGCGGCGTGCGAGCGGATCAGCGACTTCTGGAGCTGGGCCCGCATCTGGGTCGGGATGTGGCGGGTTGCGAGCGCCCCGAAACCTGTCGAGATGCCGTACGCCGGGGTCTCGGCCGCGGCGAGCCCCTCGACCACGACGCGGGCCTGTCGCATCGCGCCCATCGCCGCTTCGTCGATCCGGACGGCGGCGCCATCTCGGGCGACCGTCAGCACCTCGTCCGGCGAGAGTGGTCCGACACCGACGACGACTGTTGTGCGCATGTCATCCACCAAACCGCGTGGCGCGGCACGTGGAAAGGGTCCACACGGCTCGGCCGTCTCGGATCCCAGACTCCCCGACGTGCCCTGCTCGCCGACCACCGACCGGCCGACTCACGATTTTGGCTCGGCCCAGGGTTGAACACGGTTACTTGTGGGTATCGTCCACCCCAGATCCGCAGGCTCGGGGGCGCGGCCGGGATCGGCCATCAGCCCTGGTGCCTCCTGCGTCCGGGGCTCTCTAGTCGGGAGAGCACACATGAGAAGAGTCCTCGCCACCGCATCGATCCTGGCCCTGGCCTCGAGCGGCGCCATCGCCCTGGGACCCACAGGTGCCGGCGCGACGCCGGCCCACGTGGCCCAGGCCAAGAAGAAGACGACCCAGTTCGCCCTCCAGACCTCGGGCTACGGCAGCCGGGTCCGCGGCGGCCAGGTCCCCGCCGGATCGGGCACCTCGGCCTACCAGGTCATCGGCTGCACGAACAACGCCGGCATCACCCATGAGAACCACGAGGCCGAGCAGCAGCTCCCCGGGGTGGGCGTCGCCTCCCAGGTCACGACCAAGGTCTGGACCCGGAAGAAGCACGGAGTCGTGACCTCGAAGTCGCGCAACACGATCTCGCGGATCGTGCTCGCCGACTCCCCCCTCGGCTCCCTGCGCATCAACGCGGTCAAGTCGGTCTCCAAATCGTTCCACGACAGCTCGGGCTTCCACGCGCAGACGTCCAGCGACATCGGCTCGATCACGTTCACCGACCCGACCGGGACGACCACCGACATGCCGATCCCGACCCCGGGTCAGCCGATCGACATCCCGGGCCTGGTCACGATCACGGTCGGCAACCCCCACGAGCGGTCCAACGCCGACGGAGCACGGGCCATCAACGACGTCCTGATCATCAACTCCACGGCGACCGGCTCCCGGGCCCGGATCGCGCACACCGACGCCCGGATCCACAACGGCATCAAGACCGGCGTCTTCGGCGGCTTCGCCTCGGGCAGCCGCGCCACGGGCCTGGACGGCAACACCTCCAGCGGCCGCACGCCCTACCAGCCGATGCCGTGCCAGGGAACCGACGGCAAGGTCAGGACCAATGCCCTCGCGAGTGTCAACCTCGGCGGTCAGGTCGTGGTCTCGGGTCTGGAGGCCAAGCAAAAGGGCAAGCAGACCAACAAGCGGGCCCGAGGCTTCGAGCAGGGGCGCGTGTCGCGCCTCAACCTCGGCGGCGGCCAGCTCGTCGTCAACGGGATCGTCGGCCGGGTCCACGTCGAGCGCAAGGGCAAGCACCTGAACCACCTCAAGCGCAACACCAAGGGCACCAGGATCGGCGCCATCACCGCCAACGGTCAGGAGATGGAGTTCCCGGACACCGACACCCTGGAGATCCCGGGAGTCGCCGTTCTCGAGCGCAACGTCGTCAACAAGATCCACTCGGGCATCTCGGTGATCGCCCTGCGGATCACGCTGCTCGACGGCACCGGCGCCGTGATCAAGCTGGGTCAGGCGCAGCTGCGCATCCGTAAGTCGGGTCGCTGAGCCGCTGCGACCAGACCGGCTCCCGCGGCCGGACGCCAGTCGGCGCCCGGCCGCCGGACCTCCCGGATGCCATTTGTCACAGTTCCGCCCTGCTCACCAGTCAAGATCTGACGACGTACCCCTCCGCCTGCGGCGTTGACTGACACCATGACCGCGACCGCCACCGACGCACACCACGTGACGGCGGCGAGACGCTGGTCGATGCTCGGAGCCAGCACCCTGGCCCAGGCCTCCGCCGCAGTGATGATGCACGGCCCGGCGTTCCTCATCCCCGTGCTCCACGAGCGTGAGGGGCTCAGCCTGGCTCGCGCGGGCCTCGTCGCGGCGGCCCCCACGATCGGCGTGATGCTGACGCTGGTGCTGTGGGGTGCCGTCACCGATCGGCGCGGCGAGCGCTTCGTGCTGCTGGCCGGTCTCGGTGCCACCATCGTCCTCGGCACGGCGGCCGCACTGAGCGGAAGCCTGGTGGCCCTGTCGCTCGCCCTGTTCCTGGCCGGTGCCAGCGCGGCGAGCACCAACTCCGCGAGGGGTGGCTTGGGGGTCGGGTGTTGCCCGGGGCAGCGTGGGGGCCTGGCGATGGGAGTGCGCCAGATGGCGCAGCCGCTGGGTGTCGGCGTCGCCGCGATCAGCATCGCCGTCGTCGCCGACCACC
>JBBSTU010000309.1:0-3335 GCA_038235595.1 Actinomycetales bacterium
CGCCGACGGCGTGCCCCTCACCGTCGAGACCTGCCCGCACTACCTCACCTTCACGGCCGAGGAGGTGCCCGACGGCGCCACCGAGTTCAAGTGCTGCCCCCCCATCCGCGAAGCGTCCAACCGCGAGCTGATCTGGGGCGGCTTGAGCGACGGCACCATCGACATCGTCGTGACCGACCACTCCCCTTGCACAGCCGACCTCAAGCAGCAGGGCGGCGGCGACTTCGGGGTGGCCTGGGGCGGGGTGGCCGGGCTGCAGCTCGGTCTCGCCGCGACCTGGACCGGCGCGAAGGCACGCGGCATCGACCTGGCCCAGGTCATCGCCTGGATGGCGACCGGCCCCGCCGACCTCGTGGGCCTGACCACCAAGGGCCGCATCGCGGTCGGGGCGCAGGCCGACCTGGCCGTGTTCGCCCCCGACGACAGCTTCACCGTCGACGTTCGGCAGCTGCACCACAAGAACCCCGTCTCGGCCTACGCCGGCAGCACCTTGAGCGGGGTGGTGCGCCAGACCTGGCTGAACGGCATCCGCCTGGCGATCACCCCCAACGGCGCCGACAAGACCGAAGGCGACACCGAAGATGCCGCCACGCAGTTGCCTCAGGGGCGGCTGCTCAAACGAGGAGAAGCATGAGCACCCCCGCCCGCGCCGAGACCAAGCCCCCCTACTACGTGCCCCGAGGCGGCCTTCCCGGCCAGACCGAGCTGACCACCGACCGAGCCGTCTTCACCGAGGCGTACGCAGTGCTGCCTCGCGGCACGATGCGCGACATCGTCACCAGCCTGCTGCCGCACTGGGAGAACACGCGCACGTGGATCATCGCCCGGCCCCTGTCAGGCTTCGCCGAGACCTTCTCGCAGTACATCGTCGAGGTCTCTGCCGGCGGTGGCAGCGACCGGCCCGAGATGGATGCCGGTGCCGAGGGTGTGCTCTTCGTCGTCGGCGGCAGCCTCACCCTCACCATCGGTGAGAGCAGCCACGAGCTCGCCGAGGGGGGCTATGCCTACCTGCCCGCCGGGACCACCTGGACCCTTCACAACAAGAGTGACGCCCCCGCCACCTTCCACTGGGTGCGCAAGGCCTACCAGGCGGTCGACGGCATCGCACCGCCCGAGGCGTTCGTCACGAACGAGTCCGAGGTGGAGGGCAACGCCATGCCCGACACGAACGGCGCCTGGTCGACCAAGCGCTTCGTTGACCCCACCGACGTGCGCCACGACATGCACGTCACCATCGTCACCTTCGAGCCTGGCGGCGTGATCCCCTTCCCTGAGACCCACATCATGGAACACGGCCTCTACGTGCTCGAGGGCAAGGCGATGTACCTGCTCAACAACGACTGGGTCGAGGTGCAGGAGGGCGACTTCATGTGGCTGCGCGCGTTCTGCCCGCAGGCCTGCTACGCCGGCGGGCCCGGCCGGTTCCGCTACCTGCTGTACAAAGACGTCAACCGCCACGCCACCCTGTCGCGCCAGTTCGTCTGAGCCGACGCGCCGCCGACGCCGCCGACTACGACACCCGACGACACTCAGTCGCCCGGCGACCACCGAATCTGCCCCCGCCTCCGGATGCCCCGATCCCGGAGGCGGGGCGCTCGGCGTTTCGGGGAGGTTCGCCGGCAGCTGGTGCCGAAAAACTCCCCGAGTGCGGTCAGAGCCGATCGGCGCCTCCGCGAGTGTCGACTAGCCGGGGGTCGGCCGGATCAGCCCTCTGCGAGTGGCGACCGCGACCGCAGCCGTTCGCGAGTCGACGTCGAGCTTGGTGAAGACGTGCACCAGGTGTGACTTCACGGTGGCCTCCGACACGAAGAGCTCGGCCGCGATCTGCTGGTTCGACCGGCCTGCGGCCACCAGGCCCAGCACCTCGGTCTCCCGGGCACTGAGCGACGTCGCGCCCACACGCATCCGCTCGATGAGGCGATCGGCCACGGCCGGCGCGAGCGCTGACCGCCCTTCCGCAGCAGCGCGAACCGCCGCCGTCAGCTCGTCGGGCGGCGCGTCCTTGAGCAGGTAGCCGCACGCCCCCGCCTCGACCGCAGCCACGATGTCGGCCTCGGTGTCGTAGGTGGTCAGCACGATGACTCGCGGTGCGCCCGGAACTGCCGTGATGAGCCGGGTGGCAGCGCTGCCGCCCATTCCCGGCCCGAACTGCAGGTCCATCAGCACGACGTCGATGTCGCCGCGAGCAGCTCGCTCGACGGCAGCCTCGGCCGTGGCCACGTCGTCAGCCACGAGGATGCCGGGTTCGCCCTCCAGCACGGCGCGCAGACCGGCCCGAACGACCGGATGGTCGTCGGCCAGCAGCAGTCGGATCGGGGTCACGGCACTTGCTCCACCGTCGTGGCCGCAGCATCCGCCTCGGTTGGTCGGTCGAGGTGAACCGAGATCGCCGTTCCCGCGCCCGGACGCGACTCGATGTTCAGACGGCCACCGAGCAGGGCGGTCCGCTCACGCATCGACCGCAGCCCGAAGCCCGTTCTGCCTGTAGCAGTCACGCTGTCGTCACCTCGAGCACGAGCAGCGGCATCCGTCGCGTTGGCCCGCCCCGGCTCGAAACCGACCCCGTCGTCCACCACGTCGAGGCTCACGACCGTGTCGGCTGTAGTGAGGGTGACGTCGGCCCGGGTCGCCCCCGAGTGCTGGACCGTGTTGGCGAGGGCCCCCTGGGCGATGCGCAGCAGCGCCACGTCGACCGGGGTGGGCAGCGCCGCCGGGGCCCCGACCTCGTGAAAGGTCACCGAGATCTCGCTGCGGGCCGTGGTCGTCTCGCAGAGTCGACGCAGGGCCGCGGCCAGGGTCGACTGGTCGAGGTCGACGGGGGTGAGCGCCTGCACGAAGCGGCGGGCCTCCGCGAGGTTGTCCTTGGCCGCCTGGCGCGCCTGCTCGACCAGGTTCGCCGCTCGCTCCGCGTTGACCTCACGCGCCGGGTCGAGAGATCGCGTCGCGGCCTGAAGCAGCAGCTGGATGCTCGACAGGCCCTGGGCGAGGGTGTCGTGGATCTCGCGGGCCAGCCTGGCCCGCTCGTCGACGACACCGGCGCGGTGATGGGCCACGGCCAGCTCGGCACGAGCGCGGTCGAGCTCGACGATCAGGCGTCGACGCTGCTCCGACTCGGCCTGCAGGGCCTGGTAGCCGAAGACGGTAGCGATCACCACGCCGGCTCCGACGACCGGGCCGATCACCATTGCGACCGTGAACACGTTCTGGTGCCAAGCGAATCCCACGACTGCCGCCACCGTGGTGATGGCCACGGCGCTCAAGCCCACCCGGCGGGGCAGCAGGTGCAGCAGCAGAAAGAACCACGGAAAGGCCAGGTAGACCGCTTCGGGGGCCAA
>JBBSTU010000310.1:0-3334 GCA_038235595.1 Actinomycetales bacterium
CGGGCTGGGCCGGGTGCGAGGGATCGTCGCGCTGCCACACGCTCGGCGTCGGTTGCGACTGTCTGACACCGACCGGATGTCGTTGATGGCGCGACGATTTCCCGACCAGCGCCTGCTGTTGCTCGACGACGGCGCGGTCGTGCGCCTCGACGACGACGGGCCCGACCTGCCGTCCGGCTCGCGCACCATCGGCGCCGACGGCGCCGTGTCGGTCGTCGAGGACGCCGCATGAGCCCCAGAGACCGGCTCGCCGTGAACCGGCTCAAGGCCCAGTTGCCGCTCGACGGGCCGACGATCGACCGCTTCATCGGCCGGCACCGTTCACCCATCATCGAGGGCGAACGGGCCACCTTCTTGTTCCGGGGAGAGGTCGACGAAGTGTGGCTGCGCCACCGAGTGGTCGGGCTGCCTGACCCGATGGCACTCGAGCGCATCGGCGACTCCGACCTCTGGGCCGTGACGACCGTGCTGCCGGAGGGGTCCCGGGTCGAGTACCAGATCGAGATCCGCAAGGGCGAGAGCTACGAGCGCTTCAACGACCCGCTCAACAACCGGCTCGCCCACAGTCCGATGGGGTCGTCGTCGGTGTGCGCGGCGTTCGGCTACCGCGTTCCCGACTGGGTCTCGCCCGACCCCGAGGCCCGGCCCGGTGAGCTCGTCGACGAGGTGATCCAGAGCAAGGCCCTGGGTCGCGACCACCCGGTGCAGATCTACCTGCCGGCCCGCTACAACCGCGCGCAGCGCTACCCGCTGCTCGTGGTGCACGACGGCCCCGACTACCTGGCCTACACGTCGATGAAGACGGTGCTCGACAACCTGATCCACCGGCTCGATGTCGACCCCCTCGTGGTTGTGTTCGTGCCACCGGGTGACCGCCTCAAGGAGTACCCGAACCACGCCCCCCATGCCCGGTTCATCACGCAAGAGCTGGTGCCGCTGCTCAACGAGCGGCTCCCGCTCATCGACACCCCAGAGGCGCGCTCGCTGATGGGCAGCTCGTTCGGTGGCGTGGCCTCGCTGTCGACCGCCGCGCGCTACCCCGGTTTCTTCGGCTCGCTCATGCTGCAGTCAGCGTCGCTCGTGTCGACCGACATCGGTTTCGACCACGGGGGCGGCCCGGTCTTCGACCCGGTGGTCAAGTTCGTCAACGGCTATCGCGAGAAGCCGGTTCAGGTCGTCGACCGCATCTACATGACCTGCGGCGTCTACGAACCGCTCATCGCGCCCAACCGGTCGATGGTGCCGGTGCTGCGTCACACGGGCACGAAGGTGCACTACACGGAGTCGCGTGACGGCCACAACTGGGAGAACTGGCGCGACGGTCTCGGTGGGGGCCTCTCGTGGCTCTTCCCGGGGCCCCAGAAGTTCGTCTACGAATGAGAGTGCACGTACGGGGCGTTGGGCATCGAGCCCCGTTGCCGGTTCGAACACCGTCACGGCCGAGGCAGCAAGAAGGAGCGACATGAAGGTGACCGACCGGTGGTTCTCCCACCGCCTCGAACACGACATCACCGTGGCCCGATGGGGCACCTACGGCACGCCGGTGCTGCTGTTTCCCACGGCCGGTGGCGATGCCGAAGAGGTCGAGCGGCACAAGATGATCGCGCACCTGGCGCCGCTCATCGACGCCGGACGCGCGAAGGTCTACTCCTGCGACAGTGTCGCGGGCAAGGCCATGGCCGAGAGGGTCGGCACGCCCGAGTACCGGATGGCGCTCTTCAACGCCTTCCACGAGGCCGTCGCCCAAGAGGTCATCCCGGCGATCCACTCCGACCTCGGCAGCCAGCTTCCGGTGGTCGTCGCCGGGGCCTCGATCGGTGCGTTCAACTCACTCGCGATCGCCTGCCGCTACCCGCACCTCGTGGGGGCGGCCGTCTGCATGAGTGGCACCTTCGGTATCGAGAAGCTGATCGGCGGTCGCTTCACCGAAGACCTCTACTACTCCTCGCCCCTGCACTTCCTGCCCGGCCTCGAGGGGCCGGCCCTCGACCTGCTGCGTCGACGGTTCATCGTGTTCGCCTCGGGCAGTGGCGAGTGGGAGGACGTCGGCGAGTCATGGACCGCCGCGAACCTGCTGGGCACTAAAGGAATTCCGAACCGGGTCGACGACTGGGGGCCGAACTACAAGCACGACTGGCCCACCTGGTGGGAGATGCTGCCCACCTACCTCGACGACCTCCTCCCTTAAGCCTCAGCCGCCCTACCCCCACCCCTACCCCTTGGCCGCGAACGACTCGTTCGAGGTCGAACGCGCCGGTGTGCCACGTCGTTCGCTCACGAAGGCGGCGTTCGGCCAGCGCCCACGACGGCCCAGGCGATGAGCGACTGACCGACGACGTAGGTCAGCATCACCAGGAACCCGTGCGCCGGCAGGTCTATCGAGGTGAACTGACCGAGGGCGATGAGGGCGTCACTCACGAGAAAGATCACACCACCGGCCCCGGCCACCCGCGACACCCCCGTCGAGAGCACGGCCATCGTCACGAGGGCGAGACCGTAGACCATCACGGCACCGATGAGGCCACCCGACCCCGCCACACACGCCAGAACGAGGGCGACGAACACGGCGGCGTAGGGCAGCAGCCACGCGGGTCGACGCACGATGCTGCGGTGACGAGAGGGCCAGAAGGCGACGATGTAGGCCAGCTGGGCGAGCAGAAAGCACCCGACCATCACCAGAAAGGTCGCGTCACCGCCGACCAGGTCTGGCCCGGCATCCCCTAGGAAGGAGAAGCCCAGCGCTACCAGCGTGACTCGCGTCAGCCGGGGGCGAGGCGAGTCGGTCGCGAGCAGCAGAACGAGTGCCAGCAGCGGCATCAGCAGGTCTTGGCTGAGGTTGTTCAGCATCGCGCCCGAGTTGGCCAGCTGGGTGGCCAGCTGCACGAGCGTCACCACGGCGAGCGCAGCGGCGCCCACGCGGGCGGATGCCGGCCAGCCCCGCACGCCGAGGCGGGGCCGTTGGCGGGTGCGCGGCGCCGTCGACATGCACCTAGCCTCGCACCATGGATGCCGCCCCGCTGCCGATCCGGAGGGCGCGGCTCGATGAGCTCGCGCAGCTGTGCGACATCGAGGTGCTCGCTGATACCGCCTTCGCGTCAGTCGGCCTGCACTTCGTGCTGGATTCGCCTCTGCCTGAACCTGCTTCACTGGTCGAACCCCAGCGACACGGCCGGTTGCTCGTGGCTACCGACTCCGATGACCGCGCGGTCGGCTTCGTCAGGATCGACCTGCTCGACGGCATCCCTCACGTCGGGCAGGTCGCGGTGAACCCCGAACACGCCGGACAGGGCACCGGTGCTGCCCTCGTGCAGGCCGCCGAGGCCTGGGCCCTCGC
>JBBSTU010000311.1:0-3315 GCA_038235595.1 Actinomycetales bacterium
GTCGGTGGCCACTTCCGCGGTCAGGCGGTGCTCGAGTGGGCGGCCGGCCACGGGGGCCGGGGGGTGCTTTTCGCGGGAGACGCCATCTTTCCGAACCCCGACCGCAGGTCGGTCAGCTTTCTACGCAGCTATCCGAACCGGATCCCTCTGTCAGGCATGGTGGTTCAACGCATTGCCGACCAGGTCGAAACCCTGCACTTCGACCGCCTCTACAACAACTTCGGGGCCGTGGTTCCACGCGACGCCAAGGCGATCGTGCGGTTCTCGGCCGATCGCCACGCGGCCTGGACCCGCGGAGACTTCGACCACCTCACCTGACACCGCCACGGCGCTCCACGTTGCTGGGTCAGGAGAGGTCGAGCGACGACGCCTTGTGCGCGGCTCGCGCCCCCGACTTCTTCGACTCCACGATCCAGTAGGGGTCGTCGTCGGAGGCGTTGAACTTCTGGCCGTCGTGGGTGAAGGGCTTGACCCGCTTCTCGACGGCGGTGCCGATGGTGCGGCCCTGCGAGGTGTTCCAGTGAACGGTGTCTCCCGTGCCGATGCTCATCGGCTGATTGCAGCACGGAAGTGGACCTGGCGCCACGGCTGAACCCAGGGGGTGCGCTCGGGGCCGGTTCAGGGTAGGAACGACACAGCGACACCATCCGGTGCCGTGTCACTCTCTTCAAGGAGGAACAGACATGAGCGACACCCCGATGGACCCGAGCACCGAAGGCCCCGCTGACGGCGGCGCAGACGCCGGCACCCACGACGGCGGCGCCGATGGCGGCGCAGAAGGCCCCGCTGACGGCGGCGCTGACACTGGCACCCACGACGGCGGCGCAGACGGCGGGGCCGACAGTGGCGCAGAAGGCCCCGCTGACGGCGGAGCCGACGCGGGCACCCACGACGGCGGCGCAGACGGCGGAGCCGACAGTGGCGCCGACAGTGGCGCCGGCACCGAAGGCCCGGCTGACGGTGGGGCGAACGCCGGCACCCACGACGGCGGAGCCGACGGCGGCGCCTGAGCTGCGACCAAGGCTGACCCGACCGTGACCGACAGCATCACCCGGAGCCGAGTGTCCGCGCCGCTGCGCGGGCACTCGGCTCTGTCCCGAGTCATCGCCGTCGACCCCGACGACTTCGCCGACCGCTACTGGGGCCGTGAGCCGCTGGTGTCGCGGGCCGATGACCTGCCGGGCTGTGTCGACGACCTCTTCGGGGTGGCTGCTGTCGACGAGCTCGTCTCCCAGCGCGGCTTGCGCGCGCCCTTCCTGCGCGTGGCCAAGAACGGCACCACCTACGGTGACCGCGACTTCACCGACAGTGGCGGCGTGGGCGCCGCCGTGGCCGACCAGGTCAGCGACGACAAGCTGCTGCGCCTCTTCGCAGGCGGGGCGACCCTCGTGCTGCAGGGCCTGCACCGCGTCTGGCCTGCGTTGATCGAGTTCAGCCAGCAGCTGGCCGGCGACCTCGGGCACCCCGTGCAGGCCAACGCCTACGTCACCCCGGCCCAGAACACCGGGTTCAGCGACCACTACGACGTGCACGACGTGTTCGTCATCCAGGTGTCGGGCGAGAAGACCTGGCGGGTGCGCCCGCCCGTGCAGACGGCTCCCCTGCGCGATGACCCGTGGAGCGGGCACCGCGCCGCTGTCGAGCGGGCCGCCACGGAGCCGCCGCTGCTCGAGTTCACTCTGCACCCTGGCGACTGTCTCTACCTGCCGCGCGGGTTCCTGCACTCCGCAACGGCGCTCGGCGGGGTCAGCACCCACCTGACCCTCGGCGTTCATGTCTGGACGCGCCGCCACCTGGCCGACGAGCTGCTCGCCCTGGCCCTCGCCAGGGCCAGCCGTGACGAGGCCCTCCGCACGTCCCTCCCGGCCCTCGCCGACGCGTCCGACGCCGCCGCGATCGATGACGACATCGAGATCGCCCGCGGCGCCTTGATGCGGGCACTGGCCGACCTCGACGTGGCCGACGTGGCGCGCGTCATGGCGACGAGGGTGAGACGTTCGCAGCGCGCCGCCCCCATCTCGCCGGTGGCCCAGACGCTGGATGCCGCACAGCTGGGCGAGCCCGACAGCATCCGTCTGCGTGAGCATCTCGCCGCCGCACTCGCCCCAACCTCCGAGGGGGCGGTCGTGCGTAGCCGGGTGGCCGACTTCCGGCTCCGCTCCGCGGAGGTGGATGCTGTCTCCTCGCTGCTCTCGCAGGGCTCGGCCCCCGTCACCGAGCTCGGTCTCGAGCTCTCGCGACGGCTGGTGCTGGCCGGCATCGCCGTTCGCGTCTGAACGCCGACTGCCGTCCACCCCTGAGCGGGGCCCCCACCTGCACCGGCGGTCAGGCCATCATGGCCGCCTTCAGGGCGGCCTTCAGGGCGGCCTTGGCCCCGACCAGGCTGGGGCCGTACCAGGTCAGCAGCCGTCCGCTGACGAGGGCGGTGCGAGCCCGGCTGAACACCTCGGGCCCGTCGTCGGCGGTGAACACGTAGGGCTCGTCGGGCAGCAGCACGACCTCGACGTCGTCGCGGTCGAGCTCGGCCAGCTCGACGCGTGGATAGCGCCCGGTAGCCGAGTCACCGGTGGCCGCGCCACCGTTCGCCGCACTGTCGTCGAACACGTTGTGCCAACCCAGCCGGGCCACGAGGTCACCGGTGAAGGTCGAGTGGCCGACCACCATCCACGGATCACGCCAGATCGCCACCGCCACGGCCACGGTCGCTTCGGGAACAGGGCCAGCCCACTCCTCACGAGCGTCGACCAGCCACTGAGGGGTCTCCACCCCGAGTGCGTCGGTGAACAGACGCCCGATGGAGTCGAGCCCCTGGGGCACGGTCTCGATGTCGGTCACCCATACCGGGATGCCGCGGTCACGCAGCCGCCGCACGTCGAGCTCGCGGTTCTCCTCCTTGTTGGCGATCACCAGGTCTGGCGCGAGCGCCGCGATCGCTTTGAGGTCAGGGTTCTTCGTGCCCCGCACTCGCCTGACGTCGAGATCGGCCGGATGGGTGCACCAGTCGGTCGCGCCCACCAGCCGCTCACGACACGTCGCGGCGATGGCCTCGGTGATGGAGGGGACGAGCGAGACGATGCGCCGCACCTCGGAAGCGAGCGGCACGGCATCCCCGAGGTCGTCTCGGCAGGCTCGCACGCCGGGTTCGTGGGCGAACGCACCGGTAGACCCCGTCGTTCGCCCTCGAACGAGTCGTTCGCGGGGAGGGGGGGGGGGGAGGGGGAGGGGTCAGCGGTCGCGGATCATCGGGGGGGTGGCCTCGATGCCCCCCTCGGGCTCACCGGTGGCGAGCGTGCTGTGGTGGGGGGAGGAGGTGTA
>JBBSTU010000312.1:0-3315 GCA_038235595.1 Actinomycetales bacterium
TCCCGTTCGCCAACACCGGCCGCTTCCGCGACTTCCGGCCCGAACCGGAGCCTGAGTCATCGCCGTGGTTGGCTCCGCGACCCGGGGCGGGCTCCTCCAGCGAGGCCCGGCGGGCGTTGTCCCGCGCCTGTCGCCACCCGTCGAAGTCACCAGCATCCGAACACGCCCTGCCGTGCTCACGCCAGCCTTGCGCGATCTGCTCCTGCGAGGTCACGAACCCCACCGTGACCCGCACCTGCGCCGCCGCGACCGCAGACTTCAATCGCTCCAACGCGGACAGCTGCTCGATGCGCTCCCCGTCATCGACCTTCTCATCGAGGCGAGACAGAGCCGCGACGAGAGCCCCCAAGCTCTCCGTCGTCAGCTTTTCGTCGCTATCGATCATGTGTTCGATTCTACCTGATTCGGCTGCTCGGCACCAGGGGTGAGAACGCGAATGCGTCTGCAAATATTTGCGTTTCGTAGAACGCGGAGTGGTTGCTCGGCAGGTTCCGAACCACCTCGTCGGCGCCGCCGACGAACCAGAGCGCGCACGGAACTCCCGCGCTCTCGGCAAGCACCCGCGCGAGCCGAGATGCCGAGTGACGCTCGCCTCCTCCGACGCAGGCTCGTTGGCCCAGTCACGTGCGCACCGGAACCCACGAACGCGAGGCCCGGGCCCGCCAGAATAGGGGCATGTGCAACTACTGCGGATGCCGTGACATCACCGTCGTCGGCCGCTTCATGACCGAGCACGAGCACATCATCAACCACCTCGGTGTGCTCAGAGACTCCCTGCACGACGACGAACGCCGACGCGCGGCGACCGTGACCCTCGGCGAACACCTGCTACCGCATACCGGTTCGGAGGAGGTCGGCCTCTTCACCGTGCTGGCCCGTGACGAGGTGTTCACCGAGCACATCGCTCGGCTGTGCGGCGAGCACCAGCTCATCGAGTCGTTGCTCGGGCAGATCTCAGCCGGCGAGCTCGATGTCTATCCCGAGCTGGAGAAGGTGCTGCGCGACCACATGGACCGCGAGGACAACGGCCTGTTCCCCGCGGCCGCCATCCACCTCGGTGGCCCGGAGTGGGACGAGGTCGACGACCTGACCCCCGCCGTCCTCAGCACCCAGCGCGAGGCCCGCTGACCTCTCGTCGGGTCAGCCGGGCTCGCCGCGCCGCAGCCGTTCCACAGCGGCGGCCGCCACGACGACGTCGCTCCACGCCTCGCCGACACCCTTGAACAGACGCGGCCTTCCGGATGTCGGGTGCACCTCTCCGCGCACGAGCTCGGCCAGGTCACCCGTGATCGCGTCAGCCTCGGGCACCCCGTCGGCCACGGCGAGCAGGATGTCGCCGGCCTGGCTGAGCGCCGACTGACGGGTCTCGACCACGACAGTCGCCCGAGCGACGAGGTCGGTATCGACCTCGCGGGCAGCCGGGTCGTGGGAGCCGATGGCAGTGACGCACGCCTCGGGGCGCAGCAGACCCGAGTCGAACAGTGGCGCCACCGCGCTGGTGCAACAGGCGACGATGTCGGCGCCGGCCACCTCACCGGCGGTGCCGGCCCGTGCGCGCAGACCCAGCGCCTCAACCTGGCCGACCACGTCAGCAACCGCCTCGGCCCGACGCCCAACGATCACGACTTCGCGAAGCGGTCGCACCTCGTTGATAGCGCTGACGTGGGCCAGCGCCTGCGGGCCCGTGCCGAACACGAGCAGTGAGTCAGCGGCATCCGGCGCAAGGTGCTTGGCCGCCAGGGCTGACAACCCGGCAGTGCGACGCAGGGTGAGCGTGGCGGCCTCGAGGAGGGCCAGCGGTGCCAGGGTGTCACCGTCGAACACGATGTGGACCCCCTGGATGCGAGCCAGCCCGCGAGCGGAGTTGCCGGGCGCGACCGACACGACCTTGACCCCGACATCGGCTCCGACCTCGCCGGGCATGAGGATCAGCTGGCCCGAGCCGACCGACGCGAACGACCGCGGAGGCGTGTTGCCCGGCGCCGCCCCCGAGGCCAGCGCGGCCTCCAGGGAGTCGATCACCACCGCCCAGCCCAACATCTGCTCGAGCTGCGGGCCGTCGATGAAAGGCAGATCCATCGCGTACTCCTTCACCGTTGAGACGGGGTGTTCGACACACCGCCTCGACTTGCTCCCCGCACCATGGTTCGCGGTCGATGGGCTGCTAGGTTCGTGACGCGATCTTAAGTGACAGAAGGTGACTCATCGTGGATGACCCGACGGGTCCGACCCTCCAGCTGACCCCCGACGAGCAGTCGATGCTCGACGGCGAACAAGGCGACGGTATCGCCATGGCCATGCGCGTCGTGGTGGGCCTGGCCCGCGTGCACGAGGCGCCCCGGCTCGTCGAGATCGAGTCGGCCCACATCGACGGCTGCCTCTTCCACGGCCAGTCGGGGCTCGACTTCGCTTCTCGGCTGGTCGATCTCGGGGCCACGGTGCGGGTGCCGACCACCCTCAACGTCGGGTCGATCGACCTGCTGCACCCCGGCACCGTGCGCAACCAGACCCCGGCTGAGCAGGAGGTCAGCATCGGTGGCCGAGCACTCATGGAGGCCTACCTGGCCATGGGCGCCCGAGCGACGTGGACCTGCGCGCCCTACCAGCTCGACGCCCGCCCCGGCCTCGGGGTGAACGTCGCGTGGGCCGAGTCGAACGCCATCGCCTTCTGCAACTCGGTGCTCGGCGCTCGCACCGACCGCTACGGCGACTTTCTCGACATTTGTGCCGCCATCACCGGGCGGGCCCCCTTTGCCGGGTTGCACACCGACGAGGCGCGGCTCGGCCACGTGCTGGTCGACGTCACCACCATTCCCGACCGGGTGCTGCGCGGCGACCTCGCCGGCCCCCTGCTCGGGTACCTCGTCGGGTCTCGGGTCGGCACCGCCAACCCGGTGCTCGTCGGGATGCCGTCAGAGACGAGCGAGGACACCCTCAAGGCCTTCGGCGCAGCGGCGGCCTCCTCGGGTGGCGTGGCGATGTTCCACGTCGTCGGCGTCACCCCCGAGGCCGCCACCGTCGATGACGCCTTCGGTGGCCGATCCCCCGCCGAGACGATCACGCTCACGAGTGACGACCTCGTACAGGCGCGGCGCGAGCTCACGACGGCCTCCGACGGGCGCCTTGACGTGGTGAGCATTGGCACGCCGCACGCGTCGATCGACGAGATCGCTTCCCTGGCAGCACTACTCGAAGACGGGCCCGAGATGGCGTCGGGCGTCGACTTCTACGTCTCCACAGGGCGCTCGGTGTGGGCGTTGGCCCAGCAGCGCGGCCATCGAGACGTTCTCGAGGCCCACGGCATCCGCGTCGTCA
>JBBSTU010000313.1:0-3298 GCA_038235595.1 Actinomycetales bacterium
CGGTGCGCCGCTACCACGCCAAGGGCTTGCTGCCCGAGCCCGAACGCGACCACTCGGGCTACCGGCGCTACGGTGCGGCGGCCGTGGCCGAGCTCGTGCGGATCCGCATCCTCGCCGACGCAGGCGTACCGCTGTCGCGGGTGCGCGAGCTGCTGTCGGCCGGTGACCCCGCGTTCGCAGAGGCGGTCAAGGACAACGACCGCCGCCTGCGCGCTGAGATCCACGAACGCAAGCAGCATCGTGAGTGGATCGCCCGGCTCGCGTCGGGCGAGAGCCTGGCCCTGCCCCCAGAGGCGGTGGCCTACCTCGACCGGATGCGCGAGCTCGGCTTCGGGGAGCGGCTGGTCGATATCGAGAGGGACAGCTGGATCCTCATCGCGGCTCAGATCCCTGACGAGGTGGCCACGTTCATGGCCATCAAGCACGCCCAGATCGAGCACGAGCCGCTGCGACGGCTCTACCTCGACATCGAGTCGATGGCCGACTGCACCCACGACGACCCCCGGCTTCCCGAGCTGGCCGACCGGGTCGTCGTCTTCATCGAAGCCGCCGCCGTCGTGGCTCAGGCGCTCGAGACCGGGGTGCCGCAGGACCACCTGGTGAGCGACGAGCTGGCTCACCTGCTGGACTCGGGGTTCTGCGAGACCTTCCCGTGGGCCACGCGGCTGCTCGAGCTGCTCGACGAGCGCGGCTGGACGGGCTGGACCAACATCCGTCGCAAGACCCCCCAGAGCTGAAAAGGAGCGCAAGAGGGGCAACCCCCTGCCTCATGGGCCAAAGGTGTTTGCTCATGGCGGTGGGCGCCCCTCAGGATGGGCGCGTGACGGACTTCCTGACCGAAGGCGACGCGCGCGCCGCTCTCGACGCTCTGCCCGGCATCCGGTGGCGTCCCTTCGCGCGCAACGACCTGCCCACGATCGCCGCGTTCTATCAGGCCTGCGAGACCCACGACGAGAACCCGGAGCGCACGTCGTTGCCAGGTCTCGAGGAGTTCTGGGACTCCCCTCGCTCCGTGCCCGAGCACGACACGTTGGCGGGGTGCGACGCGAGCGGCGACATCGTGGCGACGGCCTGGGCAGGGTGCAACCGGTCGGTCACCGAGAAGCGAGGCGTCCACCTCGGGGGCGCCGTGCACCCGAGTCGACGCGGCGCAGGGCTCGGGCGGGCGGTGCTGCGCTGGGAGCTGGCCCACGGCCACGAATGGGACCGGGCCACAAGGCAGCCCGGCTACGGTCCGCTCGTCATGCACCTTGGCACGCCGACCGCCCAAGCTGACGTGCGCGACCTTGCCGTTCGACACGGGCTCGCGACCGAACGCTACTTCTTCGAGATGTCACAGCCTGTGACCACGCCGGCCCACGAGCCCACGGTCGACGGCGTCCGCCTGCTCGACTGGCACCCCGAGCGGTCCGCCGGGGTGCACGCGGCGGTCAACGCGGCGTTCCGTGACCACTGGGGGCACACCGACGCGACCGCCGAGATGTGGCAGGAGCAGCTTGCCTCGCACGCGTTCCGTCCGACCTGGTCGGTGATCGCGGTCGACGAGCTGACCGACGAGGTGGTCGGGGTCGCGTTGAACGTTGCGTGGGAGCAGGACTGGGCCCCTCAGGGGTACACCGAGGGCTACACCGACGTTCTCGCGGTGCTGCGCAGCCACCGCGGTCGAGGGGTCGCGACGGCGCTGCTGCTCGCCTCGATGCAACGGTTCTCGGTCGTCGGGCTGGATGCCGCCGGGCTGGGCGTCGACGCCGCCAACCCCTCGGGAGCCCTGCGCCTCTACGAAGCGCTCGGCTACCGGCAGACGGCCAGCACCTGCATCCATCAGCTGACCCGAGCTTGACGAGGGTCAGGTGACGTCAAGCCGGACTGTCGCGTGCCCCAGTCGACCGGTGCTCAAGACGCTTTGGCACCCAGAGCGGCGGGCCGGCGGCGGCCTGCTTCGCGGATATCGAGGGCTACGGCATCCGGCCTCGTCGATCGAGACGTGCGTGCACGTCGGCATTCGAGTGTCGGGACGTTGGTCTCTGTGCGCGGTGGCGTTGCGGTGGTGAAGTGGCAGGGTGTCCAGACATGCCCGCGGCCTGAGAGTGCTTGCCGTGTCTGCGCTGGCGATAGGCGCACTGCTCGCCGGTTGCACGTCTTCGCGCTCGAACAGCCCGGGCAGCCTGATGGGCGGGCACGTGGACTCAAGCACCCTGGGCACCATGATGGGCGGGCCTGCGGGCTACCACTTTCCCGCCCTGAGCTGTGCTGCTCCGGTCTCGATGCCTGGCGCCACGGTCACCGTGGTCCTCGCAGACACGGGCATGACGAGGATGATGGGCGGCGACGCTCCGATGGGGGCGCGGATGATGCTACGGGCAGCCCCCGGGGCTGTGGCCGTGGGGAAGGTGAGCCTGGTCGCGGAAAACCGGGGCTGGCGCACACACGAGCTCGTCGTGCTGCCGTTGGGGCAGTCCGCCGCGGCCGGACATCGTGTTCCCGGCGCGGATGGCAAGGTCAGCGAGTCGGGGAGCCTGGGCGAGGCGTCCGCCTCCTGCGCTGCTGGGTCAGGTGAGGGCATCGGTTCCGGTGCGGTCGGCTGGGTGACGCTCCAGCTTTCCCCTGGCCGGTACGAGCTGGTCTGCAACCTCAAGAACCACTACGCCAACGGCATGTACCAAGAGCTCGATGTCCGCTGAGCCGTGTCGGTGGCGGGACGCCGCCACGCTGTGAAGCAGAGCTGGCTCCAGCGTGGTCTCGGGTCGGTCATGGAAGAGGGGCAACAGGTCCAGGCGAGCCGGCAGTGCGCTGCCTGTGCACGCGTTCAATCCGTCACGTCGTCGTAGTTTCAGCCCTGGCCGAATATACCCCTTGGGGGTAAGGGGTACAGTGATGTGATGACTACCCACCCGGACACGTCACGACCCGTAGAACAGCCGACCGCCGCCGACCCGGTGTGCGGGATGAGCGTAGACCCGGACGGCCCACTGCGAGCCGAACACGACGGCATCGGCTATCACTTCTGCTCTCAGGGCTGTCTCGATACGTTCGAGGCAGACCCGGACCATTACGTAGGTCACCAAGCGGGGGATCACGCCGGTCATTCCGCCCAGAGGGTCCCCGCCGGGCGAGCCGGGGACGACGCCGAGGGCAACGGCGATGCGGGCGAGGCTGCCCCGGCAGAGGTGTCGGAGTACACCTGTCCGATGCACCCGGAGATCCGTCAGGCCGGGCCGGGTTCGTGCCCGATCTGTGGAATGGCGCTCGAGCCGGTGACGGTCACGGCCGACACCGGCCCCAGCAGCGAGCTGGTCGA
>JBBSTU010000314.1:0-3282 GCA_038235595.1 Actinomycetales bacterium
CACTCGGCAGCAGCCCGGTCGACCGGTCTCGGCGCGCCACCCCGGCCCCGCACCCTCGGCGGCGCGGTGGCGGCCTCGCAGGCCAACCTCGCCCTCGTGTCGGTTCCCGGGCCGCATGCCGCCGTCGAGGCCCTCGACGCGGTTCGGTCGGGGGTCAGCGTGATGGTGTTCTCCGACAACGTGCCCATCGAGCAGGAGGTGCTGCTCAAGCGCGAGGCCGTCGACCGTGGGGTGCTCGTGATGGGCCCCGACTGCGGCACGGCGGTCGTCGGTGGGGTCGCTCTCGGGTTCGCCAACGTCGTGCGAGCCGGGTCGGTGGGCATCGTGGCGGCCTCGGGTACCGGGGCCCAGCAGGTCATGTGCCTGCTCGATGCGGCAGGCGTCGGCATCAGCCACTGCCTCGGCGTCGGTGGGCGCGACCTGTCCTCGCCGGTGGGCGGCCGATCGACCCGGCAGGCACTCGCGGTACTCGCGGCCGACCCGGCCACCACCTCGATCATCGTGGTCTCCAAGCCGCCTGCTCCGGAGGTGCTCGCGGTGCTCGAGGCGGATGCCGCTGGGCTCGGCAAGCCGGTGACCTGGGCCATCCTCGGGCCGGGACGGCCTGACCTGACTGCGGCCGTCGAGGCGGTGGTCAACCCCGCCGGTGCGCCACCGCCTGCGTGGCCGAACCGGCTTCCGCCAGGATCACTTCCTCAGGGGTCACCGGTGGCTGCCGGTTCGCTGCGGGGACTGTTCTGTGGTGGCACACTCGCCGACGAGGCGATGCTGATCGCGAGCGACTACCTCAGCGACATCCGGTCGAACATCGCGCTGTCGCCCTAGCTGGCGCTCGGGCCCGACCTGCGTCACGACGGCCACGTCGTCATCGACTTCGGCGACGACGCGCTGACGCGGGGGAGGGCGCACCCGATGATCGACCCCTCGCTCCGACTGAGCCGAATCGCCCTCGAGGCCGTCGACCCCTCCTGCGGTGTGCTGCTGCTCGACCTCGTGCTGGGCCACGGCGCGCACCCCGACCCGGCACCCGACCTTGCCGCAGCCATCGCCTCGGCCCGTCGGGCCGCCGCCGACAGCGGGCGTGAGCTTGCTGTGGTCGTCTCGCTCATCGGCACCGAAGCCGACCCCCAGGGCTGGACGCGCTCGGCCGACCTGCTCGCCGACGCCGGGGCCGCCGTGCTGCTCTCGAACGCCGAAGCAACCCGTCACGCCCTGAACCGGTTGGGCCAAGGAGCGCGGCCACGACAGGCATCACCCGCCCGGTCGGTGGTCGCTCAGCGCGAGCACGGGGTGGTCATCCCGACGGTCGTCGCAGTGCGGATGCCGCTCGAAACCGAGCTCACGGTGGCCACGGCGGGCGCCGCCGTGCTGGCCGGGGCCCTGGTCTCGCAGGCGGTCTCCGTCACGGAGGCCAACTGGCTGCCGCCCATGACTGGCACCGAGCGTCACCTGTGGTCGGTGTCGAGCGACTCCCGCCGCGACACCGCCAACGCGCTGGCACTGAGCCGGATGACGGCATCCGGCGCCGACCTGGTCGACGTACGCCCCGCGCGGGAGGCCCTCGGTCTCGAACGCGGCACCTTCCTGCACGCCGGGCCACCCATCACCTTCGAGAGAGCCTCGGGTCCGCTGAGGGGGGCGCTCATCGGTGCGATGCTGCTCGAGGGTCTGGCCGACACGGCCTCCGAGGCGGAGGCCGCTCTCGCTCGGGGAGACGGCATCGTGCTCGAGCCCTGCCACCACCGCGGCGCCGTGGGCCCGATGGCCGGAGTCATCTCACCGTCGATGTGGGTCTACGAGCTGCACGACAACGTGCACGGCAACACGTCGTGGTGCTCGCTCAACGAGGGCCTCGGCAAGGTGCTGCGCTACGGCGCCTACGGCCCGGAGGTCATCGCCCGCCTGCGCTGGATGGGAGCCGTGCTCGGCTCGATCCTGCAGCAGGCCGTGCGGGCGAGGCTGCAGCGACAGGGCCCGGTCGATGTCAAGGCGATCATCGCCGCCATGCTGCAGATGGGCGATGAGGGGCACAACCGCAACCGCGCCGGTTCGCTGTTGCTGCTGCGCGAGCTGCTGCCCACCATGATCACCGCCGACGCGCCGAGCAGCGACATCGCCGAGGCCGTCCGCTTCTCGGGCGCCAACGAGCACTTCTTCCTCAACCTGGGCATGCCCGCCTGCAAGCTGGCGACGTTGGCGGCTCACGGCATCCCGGGCAGCTCGGTGGTGACGACCATGGCCCGCAACGGCACCGACTTCGGCATCCGCGTCTCCGGCACCGGCGACGAGTGGTTCACCGCGCCGGCGGGCACCCCCGAGGGGCTGTTCCTGGGCAGCTATGGCCCCGCCGACGCCAACCCCGACATCGGCGACTCCGCGATCACCGAGACCGCCGGCATCGGCGGGTTCGCCATGGCGGCGGCTCCTGCGATCGTGCGCTTCGTCGGCGGCGACGTGGCGTTCGCGCTGCGCACCACTGCGACGATGTACGAGATCACGGTGGGCGAGCACCCGGCCTACCAGGTGCCGATCCTCGAGTTTCGGGGCACCCCGACGGGGATCGACGTCGTGGCGGTGGCACGCACCGGCATCCTGCCGCAGATCAACACCGGCATGGCGGGGCGCGTCGCGGGCACGGGTCAGGTCGGCGCCGGCCTGGTCACCCCACCCGCCGCGTGCTTCACCCAGGCCCTCGCGGCACTGTCGGCCTCGGCTGTCACTCCCTGACCCTGGTTGGCCCTCATGGTTGTGGAAGGTCGCCCACGTGGGCGGGTGGAGAAGGTTCCGCGAGTGGGCCGCTGGGACTGCTGGGTGTGGAGAACTTCCGGGCGACGGGGCCCGATATCAGCAGGCTGGGGCAGTGGGCCCTCTACTGCGAGCACGGATTGCCGGGCAGGCCGGGCTGGTCACCCGGGCGCAGGCCCTCGGTGCTGGTATGACTCAGCGGGCCATCGAGTGGCGACTCGGACGCGGCTGGTGGCTGCGCGTTCATCCGGGTGTCTACCTCACGACGCCGGGCCGGGACGACTGGGAGATGCGGGCAGTGGCGGCCTTGCTGCTGGCCGGGCCGGGAGCGGCGCTTGCTGGTCGCAGTGCCGGGTACGCCTGGGGCCTGGTCGCAACCGCCCCGTCAGCCGTCGAGCTGGTGATCCCGGCCGGTCGGAGAGTGCGACCGGTGGTGGGCGTCGAGATCCGTCGTAGTCGGCACGTGCCCGATCGGATCCACCCGACGGCGTGGCCGCACCGGGTGGGGGTGGAGCACACCGTCTTCGACCTCGCCCA
>JBBSTU010000315.1:0-3273 GCA_038235595.1 Actinomycetales bacterium
GGAGATCGTCAGTGGTTCGCCGTCCTTGGAGGCCTCGGCGAACAGCTCACGCTTGTCGAGGGCGCTGCCGTCTGCACCCTTCTTGACGGCCTGCACCGCGAGGCCGGGCGTGCCCCGCAGCTGCTTGTCGTACCGGTACTGCAGTCCGTTCTGGCCGACCTCGTCACCGGCCCGGAGCGCGCCGTTCGAGCTCGTGATCTGCTCGGCGGTCGCCTCCGAGACGGTGCCGAGAATCGGGCCGGCCCAGGTTCGGGTGGGGCCCAGCATCTGCAGGGAGGCCATGCGCAGCGCCCCGGTGACGGCATCGATGCGGGCGCGGTTCTCGGTCAGCGCCGGGTCGCTCTTGCGCAGGGTCAGCGCCGGCACGAACGCCTTGGCCCCCGCACTGCTCACCTTGGCGGCGTAGGCGGTCGGGTCGATGCCCAGCACTGCGGCGAGGGCTCTGGCGGATGCCGCGGCCGCGGCCCCCGAGACCTTGGTCTTGTCGATGCCGACGACCGACACCTCACGTTCGGTGACGATCGCCTTTCCGGCCGGGTCGACGATGTCGGCGCGCTGCGGCGAGGTGCGGGTGAGCTCGAGAGTCTCATCGGCCGCGAGGTCGGGGGCGAGGATCCGCGGCGACCAGGCCACCTGCCACGTGCCGTCGACCAACGTCATGGCGGCCTGGGTCTGGTAGGTCCAGTCGGTGGGCGACGCAGACACGTCCCAGCGCGAGGCCAGGGTGGCGGTGGCCCGGTCGGAGCCGCCCTCGAGCTTGACCGAGGCCAGCGCGACCGAGGGCTTCACGGTGCCCATCCCCTTGAAGGCCGCCCCGACGAAGGCGTTGGCCTTGGCGGCGGTGCTGCCCTGCCAGGCGACACCCGACACGTCACCCTTGGACAAGGCGCTGGCGAGGGCGCGAGCGGCATCCCCCGGGTCGGGTTTGCTCTCGAAGAGCGAGCAGCCCGACGCCATCGCGACCGCGAGCGTGCTCGCGAGGGTGAGGCAGGTGGTGGTCTTGGCGCGTCGAGTGGGCGTCATGGCTACACGGTACGTCGTGGTTCCGGGTGGTCCCGGGTGGCCGCCGCGAGACCCGAACACACTGTTCTCGGCGGCCGCCAGACCCAGCCTTGATGTGGGTTCTGGCTGCCGCTGGGTGCCTGTGCTGGTCAGCCGCGGGCCGGGTGCCAGAGCTGTACAGAGGCCACCGGTACGAAGCCGCCCGCGAGGCAGGCGCGAAGCGCGCGCGCGTTGCCGGGCGCACACGCGGCAATCACCACGTCTCCTGAGGGAACGAGGGTCAGCGAGTCGCGCACCAGGTCGGCGCCGACGTGGTCGTGGTCAGGGTCGGTCTCGAGCCCGATCTCGGGGAGCCCGCCCAACCCGAGCGAGAAGGTCACGAGCGTGTGGTCGCCGGCGGCGGCGTAGCCGAAGGTCTTCACCTCGCTGCGCACCGAGGTCGCGTGTTCTGCACGGGGGTGGTTGCGCAGGTCGCTGCGCGGAACCAGCGCGGGCTCCCCGTCGGGTCCAGGCCCCAGGCCGGAGGCGACGAGCACGATGTCGAGGGCGTCGATCCAGCCGCTGCCGGCAAGACCGGCCACCAGGCGTGGGTTGCTCGCCCCACCAAAACCGTTGGCACCCAGGGCTTCGAGATCGTCGTCGGCCACATCGTCGCCGATGGCCAGGAACGCGTGCCCGGTGAGAGCCAGCACTCCCTCCACACCGTCGCGCCACGGTGGCACCCGCTCTACCCCGCCGTCGACGTCGGGAAAGTCGCCGGTCGCGGCGCGGGTGAGGATCTCAGCCAGAGGATGCACTGGCCCATCAAACCTCATGCAGACCGCGAACCCGGCTGCACCACCTTCGACCCACCGTTACTCGGCCCCATCGACAGACCGCCCCCGGTCGCGTCGGTGAAGTAGGTTGGGCGCATGTCCCGACCGCACGCGGCCGCCCTGATCGAGGACGCCTTCAACGAGCAGGTGGAGCGCGTGCTGCGGGGCCGTGGGTGGGGCAACCGGGTGATCACCCACATCGGCTACGGCTCGGCGAGCTTCGTGCGCGTGCACGCGCGGGTCGTGCTCGGTCGCCGTGGAGCAGCGGGCCCCCCGTCGCGGCAGGACGCCACGGGCGCTCTGGCTCCGTCGCACTCCGAGCGGGGGTGGCGGGTCTTCGTCACCGCACCGGCGAGCGGCGTGCCGGTCACCGTGACCATCGGCGACCGCGAGGTCTACGGCCGCAGCGACCGGGGTGGCTACGTCGACCTCGTGGCGCACGACCACGGTCTCGAGCCGGGTTGGCAGCAGGTCGTGGTGCATGCGCAGGGCACCGACCCCGTGCCGGCCGATGTGTTCATCGTCGCCGACGGCGTCACGTTCGGCATCGTCAGCGACATCGACGACACGGTCATCACCACCTCGCTGCCGAGGCCGCTGATCGCGGCCTGGAACACCTTCGTGCGTCGCGGCAACTCCCGCCGGCCGGTTGCCGGCATGGCCCCGATGTACCGGCGGCTGCTGTCGGCCCACCCCGGGGCGCCCACCGTCTACGTCTCGACCGGCGCCTGGAACACCACCCCGACCCTGATCAGCTTCCTCGTCGACGCCGGGTACCCGCTGGGCCCGCTCGAGCTCACCGACTGGGGCGCGACCAACACGGGCTGGTTCCGCAGTGGTGCGGCCCACAAGCGGCAGTGCCTCGACCGGCTCGCTCGCGACTTTCCCGGCATCCGGTGGCTCCTCGTGGGTGACGACGGCCAGCACGACCCGCAGATCTATGCCGACTTCGCCGAGGCGCGACCCGACCGGGTGGATGCCGTGTGCATCCGTCAGCTCACCCCGACCGAGCAGGTGCTCTCGCACCCCATGGGCCGTCTCGAGGCCCCGGTTCGCCCGTCTGCCCACCGTGCGGTGCCCACCTTCACGGCGCCCGACGGGCACGCCCTGCTGCGTCTTCTCGAGACCTCGGGCCGGGTCGGTGACCCGGTGGCCGCGCACGAGCAGCCGTCTCGCCCAGGTGTCGGTCGAGAGTCTGGCGTCGTTCCACCCTCGGCCGAGTGAGAACTGGGAGGCTGTCGTCATGCCCGAGCTGCCCGAAGTGCAGGCGTTGGTCGACTTTCTGGCTGCGCGAACCGAGGGGCTCGCCGTGGTCGCGGTCGAGCTGGCCTCGTTCAACGTGCTCAAGACCTTCAACCCGCCGCCGCAGTCGCTGGAAGGCTCCCCGATCGACGGCGTGAGCCGACACGGCAAGTTTCTCGACATCGACGTGGATGGCACCCACCTGGTCTTCCAC
>JBBSTU010000316.1:0-3269 GCA_038235595.1 Actinomycetales bacterium
CCACGGCCAGGCCTGGGGGCTGCCGCAGGCGGCGACCCTGATGGCCAACAAGATCGTGCTGCCCGGCCGCTACGTCGTGGAAGACACGAAGCCGCTCACCGACGCGATCATCGCCGAGGGCGTCACCGTCACCAACGGCGCCCCGGTGATCTTCTTGCCGATGCTGCACTACCTCGAGACACTCGAGAACAAGCCCGACCTGAGCCGGCTTCGGATGATGTCGGGCGCGACCGAGCCGCCGCTGACGATGATGCGCGGGTTCCACGACCTGACCGGCGCCGAGGTCGTACACGCCTACGGGGCCACCGAGACCACCCCGCTCGTGACGATGAACCGCTTCAAGCCGAGCGTGCGCGAGCGGCTGAGCGGTGACGAACTGCTCGAGCTCAAACGCAAGCAGGGCCTGCCGGTCTCGGGCGTCGACATCCGGCTCGTCGACGGCCTGGGCAACGACGTGCAGCACGACGGGGTGACCCAGGGTGAGATCTGTGTTCGCGGCCCGTGGGTGACGGCCAGCTACCACCACATGCCTGACGACGACCTCGCCGGCCGGTTCCACGACGGCTACTGGCGCAGCGGCGACGTCGGCACCATCGACGCCGACGGCTACCTCAAGGTCACCGACCGGCTCAAAGACGTCATCAAGAGCGGCGGCGAGTGGATCTCGTCGATCGACATGGAGAACCTGCTGCTCAGCCACCCCGACATCGCCGAGGGCGCCGTCGTGGGCCTGGCCCACCCGAAGTGGCAGGAGCGGCCCTTCGTGCTGGTCGTGCCGAAGCCGGGCCGGGAGGTCACGCTGGAGGCCGTGCGCACCCACCTGTCGAGCGCCTTCGCCGTGTGGCAGCTGCCCGACGCCATCGAGATCGTCACCGAGATTCCCCGCACCAGCGTCGGCAAGTTCGACAAGCGCCGCATCCGGGCCACGCATGCCGACCTCTACGCAGGGGAGTCGGCCAGTGAGTGAACCGCTGGTGACCGTCGAGCGCCACGGCGCCGCCGCGGTGCTCACCCTCGACCGGCCCGCCGCCCTCAACGCGCTCAGCCGAGAGCTCGTTACGCAGCTCGCCGACCGGCTCGACGAGGCGGCCGCTGACGCGACCGTGCGGGTGGTCGTGCTGACCGGCTCGGCCAAGGCGTTCTGTGCCGGCGCCGACATCGCCGAGATCGAGCAGATGGCGGGCGCCTCACCGCTGCACCGGATGCCGTTCGACCGGCTCTTCGACACCGTGGCCACCCTGCCCGTACCGACCATCGCCGCCGTGCGCGGGCTGGCGTTCGGCGGCGGCTGCGAGCTCGTGCTCGCCTGCGACACCGCCGTGGCTGGGCGCTCAGCCCGCTTCGCCGTGCCCGAGGTCAAGCTCGGGGTGATCCCCGGCGCCGGCGGCACCCAGCGGCTGGTGCACGCCATCGGCAAGGCCAAGGCGATGCGGATGCTGCTCACCGGGTCACCCGTCGACGCGCAGTGGGCCTACGACGCGGGCCTCGTCGCAGACCTCGTCGACGACGACGCGGTGCTGGCCCGGGCCCTGCGGATCGCCGCCCAGATCACGCCCAACGCGCCCCGCGCCGTGGCGTACGCCGCTGACGCCGCCCGGCACGCGGCCGAGACGACGCTGGCCCAGGGCCTGGCCCACGAACGGCGCAACTTCGTCTTGGCGCTCGCCACCGACGATGCCCGCGAGGGCGTCGCCGCCTTCACTGACCGCCGCGAACCGAGCTTCACCGGCAGATAGGACCACCCCTGATGATCTTGGACGACTACCGCTCACCCTGGATGACCGACGACCTCGGCGACCTCAAACACCTCGCGAAGACCTTCATCGACAAGGAGGTCGTGCCGAACCAGAGCCGGTGGGCGCAGCAGCACATGGTTGACCGTGACTTCTGGCGCGCCGCCGGGGAGGTCGGTCTGCTGTGCCTCAGTATCCCTGAGGAGTACGGCGGCGGAGGCGGCACCTTCGCCCACGAGGCCGTCGTCGCGATCGAGCAGGGCCTGGCCGCCGACGACGCCTGGGCCAACACCGTGCACAGCACGATCGTGGCCCACTACTTCAGTGCCTTCGGCACGGAGGAGCAGAAACAGCGCTGGCTGCCCGGCATGGCGAGCGGCGACCTCGTCGGTGCCATCGCGATGACCGAGCCGTCGACGGGGTCAGACCTCCAAAAGATCCGCACCCGCGCTCGCAGGGATGGCGACCACTACGTCATCAACGGGTCGAAGACGTTCATCTCCAACGGAACCCACTGCGACCTGCTCATCATCGTGGCCCGCACCAGCGACGAGCCGGGGTCGAAGGGCTTGTCGCTCATCGTCGCCGAGACGGGCGGCCTGGCGGGCTTCGAGCGCGGGCGGGTGCTCGAGAAGATCGGCATGCACGGGCAGGACACCCGCGAGCTGGCCTTCGTCGACATGCGGGTGCCGGCCTCTAACCTGCTCGGCGCCGAGGGCAGCGGCTTCGTGCAGCTCATGCAGCAGCTCCCCCAGGAGCGGCTCATCATTGCTGTGGGCGCGGCCGCGGTGGCGGAGGCCGCGGTGCGGCTCGCTGTGGCCTACGCGAAGGAGCGCGAGGCCTTCGGCCAGGACCTGCTCTCGTTCCAGAACACGCGCTTCGTGCTGGCCGAGTGCGCAGCCGACGCCTTCGCCGCCCGCACCCTCGTCGACAGCCTCATCACCCGGCACATCGCCGGTGAGCTCGACGCGGCCGGAGCCTCGCTCGCGAAGTTCTGGTGCACCGACATCCAGACCAAGGTCGTCGACCGGTGCCTGCAGGTCTTCGGCGGCTACGGCTACATGATGGAGTACCCCATCGCCCGGATGTACGCGGCGGCCCGGGTGCAGAAGATCTACGGCGGCGCGAACGAGATCATGAAGGAACTGGTGGCGAGGTCGCTGTGAGCGCCGCGAGCGCAGACCACGACACCGCTGCAGCCGTATCCGTGCGACTGCCCGCCGAAGACATGCCCGTCGGGGTGGAGATCGACTGCGGGTCGCAGACGATAACCGAGCAGGAGATCATCGAGTTCGGCACGCTGTGGGACCCGCAGTACTTCCACATCGACCCCGACGCGGCCGCCCACAGCACCTTCGGCGGCGTCATCGCGAGCGGCGTGCACACGACGGCGATCTTCCAGCGGCTCGCGACGCTGGCCGTCTACAACCGGTACGACGTGATCGCGGGGAGGGAGATCCGGTCACTGCGCTTCCTGCGACCGGTGCGGGCCGGCGACGTGCTCACCGCCAGCGTCGTGCTCCGCTCGGTCGAGCC
>JBBSTU010000317.1:0-3266 GCA_038235595.1 Actinomycetales bacterium
GGCGAGTCGTCGGTCGACATCTCGGTGGCCAGGCCCACCGCTTCGGAGATGGCCACAGCATCGGGGATCTCGTCGTTCCACAGCACCTCCCACGCGCCCAGGCGCAGGATCGCCCGGTCGACGGCCGGCATCCGCTCGAGTGTCCACCCTTGGCTGTAGTCGGTGAGGGCGGCGTTGATCTCGCCCCACCGGCTGGTGACGCCCCGCACGAGCTCGGCCGTGTAGGGGTTGTTGCCGGCCCGCGAACCCAGTGAACCGTCATCGGCGCTGCCCTGGGTCAGTCGCTCGTCGAGCAGCGTCTGGGCGTTGATGCCCCGCTGGTCGGCCTCGAAGAGGATGTCGAGAGCCCGCGAGCGGGCCTTGGTGCGTGCAGCCACGATCTCGCCGGTCAGTCGTTGACGCGGCCGAGGTACGACCCGTCGCGGGTGTCGACCTTGACCCGGGTGCCCTGCTCGAGGAACAGCGGCACGTTGATCTGAGCACCGGTCTCGAGCGTGGCCGGTTTGGTGCCGCCCGTCGAGCGGTCACCCTGCAGCCCCGGCTCGGTGTGGGAGATCTCGAGCACCACCGACGGGGGCAGCTCGACGTAGAGCGGGGCCCCGTCATGGGTGGCGACGATGGCGTTCTGGTTCTCCAGCATGTAGTCGGCAGCCCCACCGACCGTGACACCGGGCACGTTGACCTGGTCGTAGGTGTCGGTGTCCATGAAGACGAAGTCGTCGCCGTCCTTGTAGAGGTAGGCCATCGTCCGCTTGTCGACGTTGGCCGTCTCGACCTTGGTTCCGGCGTTGAACGTCTTGTCGACGACCTTGCCCGACAGCACCGCCTTGAGCTTGGTGCGCACGAAGGCGGGGCCCTTGCCGGGCTTGACGTGCTGGAACTCGACGACGGACCAGAGCTGTCCTTCGAGGTTGAGCACCAGGCCGTTCTTCAGGTCGTTGGTCGAAGCCATTCCACAAACCACTTTCTGCCGGCGCCGCCCTCACGTGCGCCGTGTGCGCACGCCGAGCCCCGGTCGTTTCGTCGTAAGGAAGTTGCCGCGCGAGTCTATCCGCGCACGGGCCCGAACGAGGAATCGCCGCGGATGCCGACGCGGCATCGGTGTAGGCTGACCCGCCCTTGGGTGACCTCCGCACGAGCGGGGTGACGACCGCCGCGAGGACGATGGGTGGGGGGAGCTGCCGGTGAGTGCTGCGCTGAGCGAGCTGGAGCGCGAGCAGGCTTTTCTCGTGGACGCCCGGGCGCAGCTGCGCCGCATGCGTGAGCTGGCGCAGTCACTGGATGCTGCCAAGGCGAGCGACGCCGTCTCGGCCGAGGCCCTCGGCGCCGTGCTGGCCAGGCGGGTCGCCTCCTTGCAGGACGACCCGCGCACCACGTTGTTCTTCGGGCGCATCGACCTGGCTGAAGGCAGCGAAGGCAGCGAGAGCATGGGGGGCGCCGACCTCGGCGAGAGCTTTCACATCGGCCGACGACACGTCACCGACGACGCCGGTGACCCGGTCGTCGTCGACTGGCGGGCACCGGTGTCGACGGCCTTCTACCGCGCGTCGGCTGCCGACCCCATGGGAGTCGCGCGCCGCCGACGCTTCGGCGTCGACCACGGCCGGCTCACCGCCTTCGAGGACGAGTTTCTGGGCCGCCGAACGGATGCCGGCCCGCCCGGTTCGCGCACCACGGGTGACGCCGAGCGCGGGCGCAGTGCGCTGCTGGCGGCGGAGATCGAACGACCGCGCATGGGGCCGATGCGCGACATCGTGTCGACGATCCAGCCGGAGCAGGACGAGATCGTGCGCAGCGACCTCGGCGTATCGATCTGTGTGCAAGGCGCGCCCGGCACCGGCAAGACCGCGGTCGGTCTGCACCGGGCCGCCTGGCTGCTGTACTCCTTTCGGTCGCGACTCGAGCGCAGCGGCGTGCTCGTCATCGGGCCGAACCGGGCCTTCCTCGACCACATCGGGGCCGTGCTGCCCTCTCTCGGCGAGGTGCGGGTCGAGCACGCGACCATCGAGAGCCTGCTCGACCACGGTCGGGTGCGGGCGAGTGAGGCCACCGCGGTCGCAGTGCTCAAGGGCGACCCGCGGCTCGCGCGCGTGCTCGAAAGGGCCGTGTGGAACAGGGTGGGGCATCCGGAAGAACCACTCATCGTGCCGCGCGGCGTGCGCAGGTGGCGCTTGCCCGCAGCCGAGGTCGCCGGCATCTTCTATGAGCTGCACCGTCGCGACGTGCGCTACGGCACCGCTCGCGACCTGCTCCCCCAGCGTCTGGCCCATCACGTGCTGCTCGTCATGGAACGGTCCGGCGAGATCACCGATGACCGCGTTCAGGATGCCGTGGCCCGCTCCGCCCCGGTGCGGGCCTACCTCAAGAGCTTGTGGCCGCCCCTTGACCCGGCCGCCGTGCTGCACGGGCTGTTCTCTGACCCGGCCCGTCTCGCAGACGCAGCCAACGGCATCCTCGACGCCAACGAGCAGCACCTGCTGTTGTGGCGCAAGCCGGTTCGGTCCAAGGGTGCAGCGCCTTGGACCACCGCCGACATGGCGCTGCTCGACGAGGTCGGCGACCTGCTGGCGCGCGACCGCAGCCATGGCCATGTCGTGCTCGACGAGTCGCAGGACCTCTCCCCCATGCAGCTGCGCGCCGTCGGACGTCGAGCCGGGTCGGGTTCGCTCACCGTTCTCGGTGACATCGCCCAGGGCACCACCGCGTGGTCGACGACGTCATGGACGGCGGCGATGTCTCACCTCGGCAAGACAGAGCACGATCTCGTGGTGCTCGATCGCGGGTTCCGGGTTCCGGCCGCCGTGATCGACTACGCCGCGCGGCTGCTACCGGCGATCGCGCCCGGGCTGGGCGCGCCCCGGTCGGTGCGCGAGAACCGGGGCCGACTCGCCGTGTGTGCCGTGAGCGCTGACCAGCTGCACTCGGAGGTCGGCGCTGCCGTGACGCGGGCGGCACGAGAGCCCGGATCGGTGGGGGTGATCGCACCCGACGCCGCCGTGGGGGCCCTGTCGGCCGACCTCGACGCGCTCGGCATCCGGCACGGCCGTCTCGACCGCAACGCTCCTGAGCGTGACGACGACGACCACCAGGTCGAGCTCGTACCGGCCACCGTCGCCAAGGGTCTCGAGTTCGACCGCACCGTCGTGGTCGAGCCGGCCGCCATCGCAGCCGCTGAGCATGACACACGAACCGGTCTACGTCGCCTCTACGTGGTGCTCACCCGGGCGGTGTCGGAGACGACGATCGTGCACAGCCTGCCGTTGCCC
>JBBSTU010000318.1:0-3260 GCA_038235595.1 Actinomycetales bacterium
CGGCCCGACCCCTGGGCCGCCGCCGCCGTGTGGGATGCAGAACGTCTTGTGCAGGTTGAGGTGGCTGACGTCGGCGCCGAACTTGCCCGGCTGCGCGAGACCGACGAGGGCGTTGAGGTTGGCGCCGTCGACGTAGACCTGCCCGCCGGCGTCGTGCACCAGCGCGCAGAGCTCGGTGATGGTGTCCTCGTAGACCCCGTGGGTCGAGGGGTAGGTAACCATGATCGCGGCGAGGTTCTCGCGGTGGGTCTCGATCTTGGTGCGCAGGTCGTCCATGTCGACCGTGCCACCCGGCGCGGTCTTGACGACGACGACCTTCAGCCCGGCCATCACCGCGGAGGCGGCGTTCGTGCCGTGGGCGCTGGCGGGGATGAGACAGATACGCCGATGGCCCTCACCACGCGACTGGTGGTAGGCGTGGATGGCGAGCAGGCCGGTGAACTCGCCCTGCGACCCGGCGTTGGGCTGCAACGAGACGGCGTCGTAGCCGGTGATCTCGCAGAGCCAGTCAGCCAGCTCGTCGATGAGCGCACGGATACCGGTCGTCTGGTCGGCCGGTGCGAACGGGTGCAGGTTCGCGAACTCGGGCCAGGTCACCGCCTCCATCTCGGTGGTGGCGTTGAGCTTCATGGTGCACGAACCGAGCGGGATCATGCCGCGGTCGAGGGCGAAGTCGCGGTCGGAGAGCCGGCGCAGGTAGCGCAGCATGGCCGTCTCGGAGTGGTGCGCGTGGAAGACCGGGTGGGTCAGGAAGTCGCTCTCACGCGCCACCGACGCGGGGATGCCGCTGTGCTCGTCGCCGTCGGCGTCCCCGTCGCCATAGGTCAGGTCGTCGGGGTCGACGTCGACGCCGACGACCTGGAGGATCGAGACGACGGTCTGGGCGGTCGTCGTCTCGTCGAGGCTGATCGAGACCCGGTCGGCGTCGACGAGGCGCAGGTTGAAGCCGCTCTCGGCGAAGCGGGCCACCAGCTCGGTGGCGCCGCCCTCGACGCGCACCGTGAGGGTGTCGAAGAAGGTGCTCGACTCGATCTCGTAGCCGCCTGAGACCAGGCCGCGGCGCAACGCCCCGGTCAGGGCGTTAACGCGACGAGCGATGTCGCTCAGGCCCTGGGGACCGTGCCAGACGGCGTACATGCTGGCCATGACCGCGAGCAGCACCTGGGCCGTGCAGATGTTCGACGTCGCCTTCTCGCGGCGGATGTGCTGCTCCCGCGTCTGCAGGGCGAGACGGTAGGCCTGGTTGCCCTCGGCGTCGACCGACACCCCGACCAGCCGGCCGGGCATCGAGCGCTCGAGCCCCTTGCGCACGGCGAGGTAGCCGGCGTGCGGCCCACCGAAGCCCATCGACACCCCGAAACGTTGGGCCGAGCCGACCGCGATGTCGGCGCCCCACTCCTGGGGCGCGGCGATGAGGGTCAGGGCGAGCAGGTCGGCGCAGGCGGTGACCAGGGCGCCGCCCTCATGGGCGGCCGCGGCCAGTGCGGTGAAGTCGGTGATCTCGCCGGACGCGGCCGGGTACTGAACGATGACGCCGACCACAGCGCGACCGCCCGCCGCGGTGGCCAGCTCGTGGCTGTTCGTGACCGACCTCAGGTCGGCGACGACCAACGGCAGCTCGATCGCGCCCGCGCGGGTCTGCATCACCGCGATCGTCTGGGGGAAGACCTGTGCGTCGACGAGCACGACGGCATCCGCCGACGCCTTGCTCGTGCGTCGCATGAGCGACATGGCCTCGGCGGCTGCGGTCGACTCGTCGAGCAGTGAAGACCCGGCCACGTCGAGGCCGGTGAGGTCGGTCACGACGGTCTGAAAGTTGAGCAGGGCCTCGAGCCGGCCCTGGGAGATCTCGGGCTGGTAGGGCGTGTAGGCGGTGTACCACGCGGGGTTCTCGAGCACGTTGCGCTTGACGACCGGCGGGGTGACGGTGCCGTAGTAGCCCAGCCCGATCAGGGAGGTGAGAACCGTGTTGCGGGACGCGAAGGCGCGCAGCTCGTCGATGACGGCACTTTCACTCGCGGCCGCTTCGAGCGCCAGCGGGGCCGTGGATCGGATCGCGCCCGGGATCGCTCGGTCACACATGGCCTCCAGGCTCGGCTGGCCGATGACCTCGAGCATCCGCGCCACGTCGGTGCCTCGCGGCCCGACATGACGCCCGACGAAGTCGGAGTACGGGGCGGTGCGGACGGCCTGGTCGATCGACATACGCGCTCCTGAAGAGAGACGGGACGGGGTTGAGCGAGTGACTCACGCTCCCCGTCTGTCGACGCCGCACGTGCTCACGGCCATCTCCAGAGTTGCCTCCCCCAGGTGGTCCGGGCGCCTGAGAGGTTCCGGGGATGTTGCCCCTTCGGCGCCTCGCAGGTGGCTCGTCGCTGAGAACCACCCCGAGGACTCTCCCACGTGGGGTTTGGTCGGCAGTCTGAATCTACCAGTCCGACGCCACCCTCCTACTTGCGCGACGCGCGGCGCGACGCGCAAGAGGTGCTGGAACTACGACATCGGCTGCGCGACGCGCGGCGCGACGCGCAAGAAGGGCGTTGGGTCAGGCCAACCGGCGGGCGTGACGACGCGCCGTGAGCTCGTCGTCGGGGTGCTCCTCAGGCGGCTCCTCCTCGGCGCGCTCGCTCGGTAGCTGCGCCAGAGTGCCCTCGACCTCACGCCACACGCGACCGACGGCGATGCCGAAGACGCCCTGACCGCCTTGGACCAGGTCGATGACCTCGTCGGCGGAGGTGCATTCGTAGACCGAGGCGCCGTCGCTCATCAGGGTGATCTGGGCCAGGTCATCGACCCCTCGCCCGCGGAGGTGAGTGATGGCCACCCGGATCTGCTGGAGGGACACCCCCGTGTCGAGCAGGCGCTTGACGACCTTGAGCACGAGGATGTCCTGGAAGCCGTAGAGGCGTTGGGTACCTGATCCGGTGGCACTGCGCACTGATGGCTCGACCAGACCTGTTCGGGCCCAGTAGTCGAGCTGCCGGTAGGTGATGCCGGCCGCCTTGCAGGCGGTCGGACCGCGGTAGCCCGCGTCGGGGGCGAGGTCGGGCAGGTCGTCGGTGAAGAGCAGGCCTTGGGCGCCGAGCGGCACCGGCCGGCTCGTGCGCGGCTCCTCCATAGCGGCCATGAGGGCTCCTCCTGCACTGGTCGCCTGCACACCTTCGCGCAGACCACATCCCGATAACTACAGCAACGTCGTTCTGGGTCGTTCTCACTGACGGTAGAGCGCCAGTGACCCTCCGTCAATCACCGGCGCGGCC
>JBBSTU010000319.1:0-3234 GCA_038235595.1 Actinomycetales bacterium
CCGGCCCGGTTGGGGGGCCAGACCCGCTCCCCCACCTCCCCCCGCGCGGGGGCGTGGGCCCACACCCAACCGGCCCACTCGACTTGGGGTGGTGCACGTAGAGGCGGGCGCAGGGTCGACAACGTCAGGGGTGGGTGTGGCCGGCGATCCATCGCGCGGGGTCAGCGACCACGCCGTCGAGCACCCGCCACCCTGCACCCGTGGCCGCCGAGTCGGGCCCGGCCAAGGCCGCGACCACCTCGATCGGTGCCCAGCGGGCTGCGAGCACCCGCGAGCGCACCTCCCGCTCTATCCCGGGTGCGAGGTGGTCGAACAGCCGAGCGTAGACCCCGCCGAGCACGACGCGCTCGACGTCGACGAGGTTCAAGGTGGTGGCCACGGCCACACCGATGGCCGCCGACGCCCATTCCAACGACCGTCGAACCCGGATGCTGCGACGCTCGCGGTCGAGCAGCTGGTCGACGGTGGTCTCGAGCGACAGCCCGGAACGCCGACGAATCACGTCGAGGCCTGCGTACTGCTCGAGACACCCGGTGGCTCCGCACGCGCAGCGCGGGCCCGACCGGTCGATGACCGTATGGCCGATCTCTCCCGACCAACCGTGCTGTCCGCGAGCCGGTTCCCCGTCGACCACGATCGCCCCACCGATCCCGACCTCGCCGGCGATGTAGAGAAAGCTCTGCTCCTCGCGGGCCATGCCGCCTGCGACGGCCCGAGCTCGGGCTTCGGCCCGAGACGAGAGGTCGGCGTCGTTGCCGAGCTCGATGGGGAGCGTTCTCAGTGCAGGATGTTCGCAGAGCAGCTCGACGAGGTTGACACCGCTCCAGCCGAGGTTGGGGGCCAGCGCCACGACGCCACTGCCCGACCGGAGCAGGGCCGGGACCGAGACGCAGGCCCCGGCCAGCTCGATCTCGGGCGGCAGCTGCGTGACCACCTGCGCGGCGAGACGGGCGAGGCTGCGGGCCACGACGGCGGGGTCACTCGCCCGGTGGTCACCGGCCTCTCGTGCCTCACCCAGTGACGACCCGTCGAGCGTGGTCACCCGCACTGCGAGATGGTCGACCTGGATCTCGAGACCCAGCCCGGCGACCCCGCCGCGGTGTGGAGCCAGCAGCATCCCCGGGCGGCCGGCGCGCCCCACCAGCTCGGGCTCCAGCTCGTCGACGAGCCGCGCCGCGATGAGACGGTCGACGAGGTCGGATGCCGTGGCCCGGGTCAACCCGAGGGCGCCCGCGATGCGCGCCCGCGTCAGGGGCCCCGGTGCCTCGACGACGGCTCGCAGCACCAGCGCCAGGTTGTGGGTGCGTAGCGACTGTTGTCGCGCTGCGCCGGCCGGAGACAGGAGCGAGCCCGGACTTGAGGTGCCGTCTCCACGTTTGTTCACCCATTGACCTTATCGGTCAGGGGCAATATGTTAAATGAACAAACAAATTGTTCTCGCACTGTTGCAGGAGGATTCATGACCCGTAGACCCACCCCAGAAGACCGGTTCTCGTTCGGGCTCTGGACCGTCGGCTGGGAGGCGCGTGACCAGTTCGGCGACGCGTCCAGGCCGCCCTTGGACCCGGTCGAGTCGGTGCACCGGTTGGCCGAGCTCGGGGCGTGGGGCGTGACGTTCCACGACGACGACGTCGTGCCGTTCGGCAGCACTGACGCCGAGCGCGACCGCATCCTCGGCCGGTTCCGCACGGCGCTCGACGAGACGGGCATCGTCGTCGAGATGGTCACCACGAACACGTTCAGCCACCCCATCTTCAAGGACGGCTCGTTCACGTCGAACAACCGAGATGTGCGTCGCTACGGTCTGCGGAAGGTGATTCGCAACGTCGACCTCGCCGCCGAGCTCGGAGCCGAGACCTTCGTCATGTGGGGCGGTCGCGAGGGCGCCGAGTACGACGGGGCCAAAGACGTCAACGCCGCGCTGAACCGCTACCGCGAGGGCATCGACACCGTGGCGGGCTACATCAAGGACCGGGGCTACGACCTGCGGATCGCTATCGAGCCGAAGCCCAACGAGCCCCGTGGCGACATCCTGCTGCCCACGGTCGGGCACGCGCTGGCCTTCATCGCCGAGCTCGAGCACGGCGACATCGTCGGGGTGAACCCCGAGGTCGGCCACGAGCAGATGGCCGCTCTCAACTACACGACCGGCATCGCGCAGGCGCTCTGGGCCGGCAAGCTCTTCCACATCGACCTCAACGGCCAGCGGTCGATCAAGTACGACCAGGACCTCGTCTTCGGTCACGGCGACCTGCTCTCGGCCTTCTTCACCGTCGACCTCGTCGAGAACGGTTTCCTCGGAGGCGGGCCGCGCTATGAGGGGCCGCGACACTTCGACTACAAGCCGTCACGCACCGAGGACATGGACGGGGTGTGGGCGTCGGCGGCGGCGAACATGAGCACCTATCTGCTGCTCAAGGAGCGCGCCCTCGCCTATCGGGCCGACCCCGAGGTGCAGGCCGCCTTCGAGGCGAGCAAGGTGCTCGAGCTGTCGCAGCCGACCCTCTCCGAGGGAGAGTCGTTGGCCGACCTGCTCGCCAACCCCGCTGCCTACGAGGACTTCGACGTCGACGCGGTGGCCGAGGCCGGCTACGCCTTCGTCGCACTGAACCAGCTTGCCGTCGAACACGCACTCGGCGGTCGCTGACCTCGCGCGACGCGGGAAGAGGGGGCGTCACCCGAGGCGGGTGATGCCCCGAGCGGTCGCCGTCAGACGTGGCTGACGCGCACCGTGAGCACGCCCGGTCGAACGGTGGCCGTCACCGAGCTCGCCTCGCCGACGACGTCGCCGTCGATCTGTACCGGAACCGGGCGGTCGGTGCGCACCGAGATCTCCCGACAGGTGCGATGGTCGAGCGTCGGATGGCCCTTGCGCTGACGGGTGGCGATCCGGGTCGCCACCGGCACCCAGCCGACGACGCCGCGCGGTGAGGCGATGACGGCATCCAGCTGACCGTCGTCGACGCGAGCGTTCGGCATCAGCACGAGACCACCGAGCAGGCGGCCGCAGTTGCCGATGATGATCATCCGGGCCCGGCGTCGGAAGGGGGCCTCGTTGTCGATCTGCACCGTCGTGCGGAACTCGGGCGAGACCAGGTGCTTCACGCCGGAGAGCATGTAGGCCGGCCAGCCCACCTTGTTCTTGAGGTTCTCGTTGGTGCCGGCCATGATCGCAGCGTCCATCCCGAGGCCACCCATCACGAGGAAGTGGTAGGTCGTCGTGCCGGGGTGCTC
>JBBSTU010000320.1:0-3233 GCA_038235595.1 Actinomycetales bacterium
CCGGCGCACCAGCGCCGGATGGACGCCCTGCTCGACCTCGTCGCCCACGGTGTCTCCGCCCCCGGTCAGGCACCGAGCACGGACAAGGCCAAGATCGTCGTCACGATGGACTTCGAGGCCCTCCGCGACTGCGTCGCGAACGGCTGCCCGCCCGACTGGGCCACCCGCGGTAGCAAGAACGGCGCGGCCGGCAGGGGAGCGGATGGCCAGAGCGACGCGGCGGGAAAGAACGGGGCGGCGGGCAAGGGTAGGGGCGGGTCGTGCCTGAGTGGGGACGTGCTCAGCGCGGCCATCGTGCGCCGGTTGGCGTGCGACGCCACGATCATCCCCGTCGTGCTCGGTTCTGACTCCCAACCGTTAGATGTGGGTCGGGAAGAGCGGCTCGTCACCCGGGCCATGCGCACCGCGCTCTGGCTGCGAGACGGCGGCTGCTCCTTCCCGGGCTGCTCCACCCCCGCCCAGTGGACCGACGCGCACCACGTCAAGCACTGGGTCGACGGCGGAACCACCTGCCTGGGCAACCTCGCCCTGTTGTGCCGGCGACACCACGTGTACGTCCACGAGAAGCGCCTGACCGCGACCATCACCGACACCGGCGTCACATGGCACACCTGGCAACACTGGCGCACCAGTTTCAAAGTCCGATGCTGACACCGCCCAACCGACCGGTCACCGTCACCACTCGACCGCGGGCACCCGATCGGCACTCCAGGTGGCCGGGTCCCGAGCGTTCGAGCGGAGCGGAAACATGCGGGGTCAGCGGTTGCGCCAGGCGTCGGGGGTCTTCACCAGCTGACGAACCCGGTCGGGCAGGTTGCCGGTGAGCAGGTCGTCGAGTGACGTGTCGTCGAGCACCTCGCGCAGGCTGGCTCGCACCGCCACCCACAGCCCAGGCAGATTGGCCGCCACCCCCTGGTAGTGCGTCTCGTGCGGACGCAGGCCACGCACCTCCGCGAGCGGCCCGTCAACCGCGCGGAAGATGTCGCCCACGCTGATCTCGGCGCGGGGGCGTCCGAGCACATAACCGCCCCGCGCCCCACGGCGGCTGACGACCAGCTGAGCGCGACGCAGGTCGGCGAAGATCGCCTCCAGGAACTTGCGGGGGAGCTTCTGCTCGGTCGCGAGCGTGTCGACGCTCACCGGGCCCGATGCCTGAACCTCGGCGTCGGCGAGGATCAGCATCGCCCTGACGGCGTAGTCGACTCGGGCAGAGATGTCCACGGGCCGAGTCTGCCCCATCGGGGCGCTGCCGACAGTCAGACGCCAGCAATGGCCATCCGCTCGACGATGCTCGAGTGTTGGTCGACCCTGGCGAAGACCGTCTCGCCTGCGGCAAGGCGCAGGTCGTTGGCGTCTCGCCGGGTGATCTGCGCGGCAAACCGCTCACCGGAGTCGGCCCGAAGATCCACCCGCACCTCGAAGCCCAGCCGAACGACGCGCTCGACCACCGCCCCGATCACCCCGGCGGATGCCGGCACAGCGGCATCCAGGGCGAGGGCGCGCTGACGGTCACGGTCGAGCGCGATGTCGTGCGGACGGACGATCTGGTCACCGAGACGAGAGACCGAGCCGAGAAAGCTCATGACGAAGTCGTTGGCCGGACGGTCGTAGAGGGTCACCGGGTCGCCCACCTGCTCGATCCGGCCCTGGTTCAGCACCGCGATGCGGTCGGCGACGTCGAGGGCCTCCTCCTGGTCGTGGGTGACGAGCACCGTCGTGACGTGTACCTCGTCGTGCAGGCGTCGAAGCCAGGTGCGCAGGTCGGTGCGTACCTTCGCGTCGAGGGCGCCGAACGGCTCGTCGAGCAGCAGCACCTGCGGGTCTACGGCCAGGGCTCGGGCCAGCGCCATGCGTTGACGCTGACCACCCGACAGCTGGGCGGGGTAGCGGTCCCGAAAGCCGGAGAGGCCAACGATCTCGAGCAGCTCGTCGACGCGCTTGTCGATGACCGGCTTGGGCCGCTTGCGGATCGAGAGTCCGAAAGCGACATTGTCACGCACCGTCATGTGCTTGAACGCGGCGTAGTGCTGGAAGACGAAACCGATACCGCGCCGCTGCGGCGGCACGTTCGTGACGTCCTGTCCCTCGATCGTCACCACCCCGGCGTCGAGCGTCTCGAGCCCGGCGATCGAACGGAGCAGAGTCGACTTGCCCGACCCGCTCGGTCCGAGCAGCGCGGTCAGTGAGCCCCGCGGGATGTCGAGGCTCACGTCGTCGAGGGCGGTGAAGGTGCCGTACTGCTTGTGGGCGTTGGTCACGGTGATCATCGGTTGCTCCTCTTTCGGTCGAGCACGGTCATGAGCAGCAGCACGACGAGAGCGATGCCCATGAGAAGGGTGGCGGCGGCATACGCGCCGTAGGTGTTGTGGTCGTCGATGTAGCGGGCGTGCACGAGCAGGGTCAGCGTCTGCGACACCCCGGCGAAGCCCGACGACACCATGATCACGGCCCCGAACTCGCCGAGCGCCCGGGCGACGGTGAGCACGACGCCGTAGGTCAGGCCCCAGCGGATGGCGGGCAGGGTGATGCGCCAGAACGTCTGCCAACCGGTGGCGCCGAGAGTCGAGGCGGCCTGCTCCTGGTCGGTGCCGATCTCGTGCAGCACGGGCTCGACCTCGCGCACCACGAAGGGCAGGGTCACGAAGATGGTGGCGATCACCATGCCCGGGAGCCCGAAGATGACCGTGAAGCCCGACCGGTCGAGGGTGCCGAACCAGCCACCGGCACCCCACAGCATGATCAGCGCGACTCCGACGACGATGGGGGAGACGGCGAAGGGAAGGTCGACCACCGCCTGCAACAGGCCGCGACCGCGGAACCGGCCACGCACGAGAGCCAGGGCTGTCACCACGCCGAACACGACGTTGAGCGGCACGACGATGACGACGATCAGGAGTGAGAGGTTGAGCGCCGAGATTGCGGCCGGGGTGCTGACGGAAGCGACGAACGCGCTCAGGCCGGGTTCGAACGTGCGGTAGAGGATGACGCCGATCGGCAGGGCAAGCAGCACGAAGAGGTAGCCGAGGGCGACGGTACGAAGCCCGACTCGGGTTCGTTGGGTCACGTTCATACCGCACGTTCCTCACGTCGCTGGGCCCGACCCGACAGCACCCGCAGCACGAGCAGGGTCAGGAAGGCGATGGCGAGGAGGGCGACCGACACGGCGGCCGCCGCCTCTGGTCGGTCGATCTCGATCTGTTGCTGGATGTACTGCGAGGCCACCTGGGTCTCGC
>JBBSTU010000321.1:0-3178 GCA_038235595.1 Actinomycetales bacterium
CCTCGATGGCCGTCTTCACGGCCGCGATGAAGGCCCTCTTGTCGAAGGTGCCGGCCGGTTGGCCCTCCATGGTATCGACCTTGGCCGCCTTGGCCTGACTGTCGATGTCATCACTCGGCGCCCGAGCGGCAGACTGGGCTTCCTGCGCCTTGCTGGCGGCGGTGGGGTGTGACCGCTTGACCGCCGCGAACGAACGGACGCCACCGGTGACGGCGGCGAAGGCGGAATCCTGTTCGGGGCGCAGGGGCTGTGGCGGGGTGGGCGGGGCCAGCACGTCGACGGTGCCGGTGGACGCCATCGGGGTGCCTACACTCGCCGACGATGCCGACCCCGCAACCCCGTGGGCGCCGCCCTCCTTGCCACCCTTGACGGGGTGCTTCAGCAGGGCGCCCTTGGCCAGGGGCGAGCTCGGGCGGGCCGGCTTGGGTGGGGGCACCGGTTTTTTCGCGGCAACGGTCGAGGGGCCGAACCCGGTCTTGGTCACCGTGAGCGCCGACGCGGGCGGCTTCTTGTCCGCGCCGTCGATGTCGACGGCGACGCCGACCTCCTTGGCGGCCGTGAGCCCCCGTTCCAGGGTGTCGAGGTCAGGTTGACCGCTACGGGCCTGCAGCAGGGCAGCGTCGATCTCGGAGACCCGCTCTCCTCCACCGGGCCGAGCTCTCGCAGCCAGCAGCGCGGTCACGGCGGCGTTGCCGACGCTTCTCTGCAGGGCGATGAGCGACAACGGCACCGACCCAGCACCCGAAGTCGTGCGCCGAGAAGGCAGCGGCCGCGCCGCGGCGTGGGCACGCCGCCGTGCTTCGTCAAGGTCAGACGTCAGCGTGGCGCCCATGGTCCTCCTCCCGCCACCCGCCTCCGATCCACTATCCCGCGCTGAACAGCTCAGCGGACCGGCATACCAGCTGCCCGATGAGGCAGTCCGCGCTGCCTGTTCGCGCTCGCCCGCACGAACGACGGGCGGTCCCTGTTGCCCACCCCATGCAGATGTAGGTAAGTTCCAACTGAATGGCAAGATGCGTTACTTCTTCACAAATGCCTGGAGGCGCCATGTCCATGTCCGATCTCTCACGCCGCACGGTGCTCGCCGGAGGCGCGGCGGCCGTGGCTGCCGGCGCCACGGCCGGTGCGGCTCACGCCGACCCCGTCAACGCGGTCAGCGTCGGCGCTGAGGCCCGCGATAGCGCGCGCGGCGAACACGGCTGGGTGAAGTCGACGCTCCGCCGGATGACGTTGAAGGAGAAGGTCGGTCAGCTCTTCATCCAGAACGTGTACGGTGCTGACGCCACGACCCCCGATGACCGCAACCTTCCCCTCTACGGCGTGGCCAGCCCGGCCGAGGTCGTGCGCAAGTACCACCTCGGCGGTGTCATCTACTTCGCTTGGACCGACAGCGTGCAGAACCCGGCGCAGATCGTCGATCTCTCGAACGGCCTGCAGCGGGCTGCCCTCACCCAACGAGGCACGGCGCGGGTCCCGCTGCAGATCGCCACCGACCAGGAGCAGGGCGTGGTCACCCGCATCGGGCCGCCGGCCACGCAGTTCCCCGGTTCGATGGCTCTCGGCGCCTGCGGCAGCAACGCCGACGCCCGCACGGCGGCCGCCATCACCGGCCGTGAGCTGCTCGCAATGGGCGTCAACACCGACTTCGCGCCGGTCTGCGACGTCAACGTCAACGCGCTCAACCCGGTGATCGGCACGCGCTCGTTCTCATCCCACCCCGACCTGGCCGCACGCCTCGTGGCCGCGCAGGTCGCCGGCTACCAGCGCGACGGCGGCATCTCCTCCGCCGCGAAACATTTCCCCGGCCACGGCGACACCGCGACCGACAGCCACGTGGCCTTCCCGGTCATCACGCACACCCGTGAGCAGTGGGAGCAGATCGACGCTCCCCCGTTCCGGGCGGCGATCCGCGAGCAGATCGACATGATCATGACGGCGCATCTCTCCTTCCCCGCCCTCGACGACTCCGGCGACCCTGCCACCCTGAGCCACGCCATCCTGACCGGCGTGCTCCGCGACGAGCTGGGCTTCACGGGCGTCATCGTCACCGACTCGCTCGCCATGCAGGGCGTCCGCGACCTCTACGGCGACGCCGAGGTGGCCGTGCGCGCGCTGCTGGCGGGAGTCGACCAGCTGCTCATGACGCCGGCGATGGACGACGCGTATGCCGCCGTGCTCGCGGCCGTGCGCAGCGGGCGCCTCAAGCGACGCGATCTCGACGCGAAGGTCGAGCGGGTGCTGCGCCTGAAGTACCGCCGCGGCGTCGTGAAGCACCCCTACGCCAACCCGAAGCGCCTCGACCGGGTAGTCGGTACCGACCGGCATCTCGCTGCGGCCGCATCCATCACCGACCGCACCACGACCCTCGTCAGGAACGACGCCTCAGTACTGCCCCTCGCGGTCGACGGCACGAAGGTGCTCGTCACCGGCTACGGCGTGACCACCACGGCCACTCTCGCCGCCGCCCTCGGCACGAAGGGCGCCACCGCGCAGACCCTCGTGACCGGCACGTCACCGACCGACGCCCAGGTGGCGGATGCCGTGGCAGCGACGTCAGCGAGCGACACCGTGGTCGTAACCACGATGAAGGCGTGGGACACGAGCGTCACCGACCCCACAGGTGGGCAGCAGAAGCTCGTGGACGCCCTGCTCGCCACCGGGCGCCCCGTCGTCGTGGTGGCCGTGCGCGACCCGTACGACATCGCCTACTTCACCGACGCCCCCACCTATCTCGCGACCTACTCCTACAGCCCGGTCGCCATCGAGGCCGTGGCCCGGGTGATCACGGGCGAGGTGGCACCGACGGCGAAGCTGCCGGTTGACATTCCGGTGGCGGGAGCGCCCACCGAGGTGCTCTACCCCTTCGGACACGGCCTCACCTACTGAACCGACCTGAACGGACCTGAACCGACCTGAACCGACCTGAACCGACCTGACCCTCCTCGACTCAGCCCTCCACGATCGGAGACCCAGCCATGACCTCTCTCAACCGCCGTCAGCTGCTCACGGCCGGAGCCGCCGGTGCGGTCACCGTCGCTGTGGCCACCACGACGACCGGTTCGGCCATGGCCGACGAGCGACCTCACGGGCCGCCCGCCGGTCGAGTCACCACCGGGGCCGAGCGCGCAGCGGCATCCGGCTGGTCGGTGTTGCGCGGCCAGAAGGTCGGTGTCATCAC
>JBBSTU010000322.1:0-3111 GCA_038235595.1 Actinomycetales bacterium
CTCGGGCCTTCGGCGAGCAGGCCCGTGGCCCCCCTGGTCGACGTGCGTCGCCCCGGTCCCCAGTCCGACCTCGGCAGACTGGTGAAGAAGCTCGGGCGCCTGGCGGGTGGGGCGTCGCGCCGCGGGCCTGGCGGTGATGACGAAGCACGATTCGTGTACACCGATCCCGCGGGGATCCTCGACGCCGCGCTGCGCCGGCGCATCGAGAGCTGGCCGTCGGCCCGGCACGGCGACGGTGTCGTGCGACCTGCCGAGCTGTGGTCGATCGCGGTCACTGGTGAAGGGCTGGTCGTGCAGTCGGTCTCGTGGTGGGGCAGTGCGCCGGCCCTCGACCACCAGATCGGGCTGGCCGTCGACATCGCTCAACGACTGACAGCGCACCGATAGCCCACCACCGGGCCTGCCTGGGCCTGCCTGGTCCTGCCTGGGCCTGCCCGGGCCTGCCCGGTGCCGAGAGCTCCTCTTGGTGGAGAGCCGTGAGGGGCTCACTCCGTCGGCAGCTCCACACAGTCGGAGCCACACGCATCGCCCTCAGTCACCGGCTCACCAGACCCGGCCGCCGCACGGTGCAGCACGGCACGAGACGGGCTCACCAGCACGCCCTCGCCCGAGCGCTCCGCCGTGCCGTCGACGATCAAGGAGTACCCGCCGGTCTGGGCCGGTGGCCACAGCAATGTCACCGAGGGCCGTTGCTCGCTGTTGGTCAACGAGCGTCGGCCCAGCTGAGGCACCCGGAGCCGGTCGCCCTCGACCACTGCGTCGACGGCGACGGCATGCACGCGCTCCCCCTCGCTGATGGTGAGCAGGTACGAGAAGGGGTGAGTCTCGATGGTCTGCGCAAGCTCGGCGAGAGGCACGTTGATGCTCATGCTGCATCGTAGGCTTTTGCGCACCTTCCGTACGGCCTCCCAGCGACGGTGGCTGACGGCACACGACGCCACGGCGCGCCTGGAATCAGGCGTGCGACCGGCCCTCTGGCGAGGGTGGGGCGTGCCGGAATCGGTCCAGAGGGTCGTCGGTCCGCCACCGAGAGGCTCTCGGTGGGCTACCCGCAGAGCGGGTAGCCCAATGCTTGAAGGCGGTACTGTCGAGGTGAGATTGTTGGGAGGTCGCGATGAACGTCGCCACCGTGCTTCAACCCGTGGTCGAGGCCGCTCTGGGCTCACACCTACCGGTGCGTGTCGACTGCTGGGACGGCAGCTCGCTCGGCCCGCCAGAGGCTGTCGTGGTGGTTCGTTTCGCGTCGCGTCGTGCCCTTCGCGACCTGCTCTGGGCACCCAACGAGCTGGGGTTGGCTGACCAGGTCGACATCCGCGTCCAGGACTACCGCGACGTGGCCGACGGGCCCTACGACGCCATCGCCAGCATCGGGATGGCCGAGCACGTCGGGCTGTCGCAGCTGGGCGGGTACGCCGCAGCCCTCAACGCCCTGCTCGCCCCTGGGGGGCGGCTGCTCAACCACGCCATCTCGCGTCGGCCTGGCCCACCAAGTGACCCCAAGGCAGACAAGACCTCGTTCATCGACCGCTACGTCTTTCCCGACGGCGAGCTGCTTCCGCTGTCGGTGATGGTCGACGTGCTGGAGTCAGCAGGGTTCGAGGTTCGTGACGTGCAGTCGCTGCGTGAGCACTACGCAGACACCCTTCGCGCGTGGGTGGCCAACCTCGAACGAAACTGGGACCAGGCGATGCAGCTCTCCAGCGCGGGTCGGGCCCGGGTCTGGCGGCTGTACATGGCCGGTTCGGCCTTCGGGTTCGCGTCAAACCGCCTCGGCGTCAACCAGGTGCTCGCCGTCAAGCCAGGCCCCACCGGGGCCAGCGGCTCGATCGCGCTCATGGGAGGCTCCCGACCGTGATGGCGACCTTGCCGCGAACCGTTCCCGCCTCAAGGCTCCTCATCGCGTCGGCCGTCTCGGCCAGCGGATAGGCCCGGTCGATGCGGGGAACAACCGCTCCTGATGCGAGCAGCAACGCGAGCCGCTCGTAGTCAGAGGCCCGCTCCTTGGCGATGACGCTCGTGAGACGCTGCCGGCTGAAGAACGACGCGAGTCTTGCCCGCAGCTGACGACCCATGGTGCCGCCGAGCCAGTCACCGCCATCCTCGCCGCCGACGAGCACGAGAGTGCCGGTAGGGGTGAGCGCCCGCCGCAGCCGACCCAGCTCGGGCAAGCCGGCGATGTCGATGATGAGGTCGTAGCGTGTCTCGCCGTCGGCGAAGTCATCGAGCGCGTAGTCGAGCACCCGGGCGGCCCCGAGGGCGCGAACCAGGTCGAGCTTGGCGGCGCTGGCCACCCCGGTGACCTCCGCACCGAGCGACGTGGCGAGCTGAACGGCGAACGACCCGACCCCACCGGAGGCGCCGGTGACCAGCACCTGCTGCCCGGCGAGCACCCCACCCACGTCGACGACGGCCTGCAGGGCGGTGCCCCCGGAGATCGGGACGACCGCGGCCTGCTCCCACGTGAGGTTGGCTGGGCGCTGGGCCAGCTTGTCGGCCCGGGCCACGGCGTACTCGGCGACGGAGCCGGGCGCGACGCCGAAAACCTCGTCGCCGACGGCGAACGTGCTCACCTCGGAGCCGACTGCGACGACGACGCCCGCGACGTCACGCCCGATGACCGGCTGCTTCGGGGTTCGCAGCCCGAACACCAGACGCAGCAGGCGCGGCTTGCCGTGCATGAGGTGCCAGGTGCCGCGGTCGAGCCCGGCGGCGCGCACGCTGATGAGCACCTCGTGGGGGCCGGCCTGGGGCACAGCAACCTGCGAGAGGCGCAAGATGTCAGACGCGCCGTAGCCGTTCTGCACGACGGCCTGCATCGAGCCCGTGTGCTGGCCCCTCTCGTCAGACGTACTGCGCCTGCCGACGGCAACCGGTTCTTCGCTCATGACTACTCCTCTGTGACATCGGCGCGCGCGGTGGTTCGCCGTACTTAGTACGGCGATGTTAACGTACTAAGTACGAGCACGCTAGGGTCTGGGCAGAAGCGACCGAGAGGCACGACGTGGTGACCAGCAACAAGCTCACGGGCTCTACTCCAGCGCGCACACCGCTCAGCCGAGATCGCGTGCTCGACGGAGCCATGCGGGTGGCCGACACCGACGGTCTGGCGTC
>JBBSTU010000323.1:0-3105 GCA_038235595.1 Actinomycetales bacterium
CGCCCTGGCCAACGACCGCGACCTCGACGGCGACCAGGCCTCGCTCAAGCTGACCAAGGTGATCGGTGACGGCGCCGTCATCGAGGGCCGCAAGGTGCGCATCACGCTGCGCCCCGAGGCGCGCGTCGTGCCGTACCTCATCGAGGACGCCGACGGCGCCGTGGCGATGGCCCTGATCTACGTTCCGGCCGGCAGCAACGGACTGCCCTACGTCGTGTCGGGCAAGACGATCAGGATGAACCCCGACTCGACGGTCAAGGTGAACCTGGCCGACTACGTCGTCGACCCGCGGGGTGGCTCGGTCGCTCTCACCTCCCCTGACACCCTCTCGAGCTCACCGAAGCAGAACCTCCAGGCGCAGGCCGACAGCGCCACCGAGCTCGCCCTGAGCTCGACCAACGGCTACGTCGGCCCGGCTGCCGTCATGCTCGAGGTGACCAACTCGACCGGCCCGGCCGACAAGGGCGCCCAGCGCACCTACGTGACCGTCCCGGTGCAGATCGGGCCTGACGTGCCGGTGCTGCGCTGCCCCGACCTCGAGGTCTCGCTCGCGGCCGATGGCCCGGCCCGAACCGTCGACATCCCGCGGGTCTGCCACGCCTGGTTCCCATCGGGCCTCGACGCCGACAGGGCCCAGTACGAGTCGACGTGGAGCCCGGCGGTCGACCGGGTCGACCTGCGTCAGGCGGGGGCCGGTGGCCGTCAGGTGGTGCTCCAGGCCCAGGCCGGTGCCCAGGCCGGCGCGACCGGAGCGGTCACGATCAACGCCAAGGGCGGGGCCGAGAAGTTCAAGATCCGGGTCAAGGTGACCAGCGCCCCCCCGATCGCCAGCCTCCGGCCGGTGCAGATCGAGGGCCTCATCGCCGGCACCAGTCGCACCGTCAACCTCGCTCAGTATCTCGACAGTCCGCTGACCGACCCGCAGTGCGCGATCGAAACCAGCCGGGTGGTGTCGGGCACGTCGGTGACGGCCAGCCAGAAGGGCTGCCAGCTCACCGTGTCGGCCGGTGAAAAGGCGCGAGGCGACGCTCGGGTGACGGTCCGGGTCTCTGATGCCCCGGGGCGGCCTCCGGTGACGGGTGAAGTATCGATCACGGTGCGGAGCAAGCCCGACCCGACGGAGGCCCCGACAGCGGTCGCCGACCGCATCCTCGGTGGCACGGCTCGCGTCGACTGGCGCCCGCCGGCCTACGACGGAGGGCTCCCGATCCTGCAGTACGGCGTGACCCCGTCGGGTGGCACCGAGCAGGTCTGTGGGGCGTCGCCGTGCACCATCGCCGGGCTGAAGAACGGCCAGGCGTACACCTTCACGGTTCGCTCGCGCAACGCCGTCGGGTGGTCAGACCCGAGCCCGGCCTCGAACGCGGCCACGCCTGACAAGAAGCCCGAGCAGACCTTCGTCGGCGACATCACGCCCGGCGACCGCAAGCTGTCCGTCACCTGGGCGCCGCCCCAGAACGGGGGTAGTGCGGTCACGAAGTACCGCCTGCAGTGGATCAACATCGGCGGTGGGGCCGGCACCACCGGTCAGGCCGAGGTGGCGGCGGGGGTGACCAGTCGGGTCATCACCGGGCTGGTCAACAACGACGCCTACCAGATTCGGGTGCAGGCCCAGAACGGGGCCGGCTGGGGGCCTTACGGCCCCTCGGCGAAGGCCCAGTCGTTCGGCGTCCCCACCTCGGTGGCGGCCCCGAACCTCGCCCCGCGCACCCCGACGCCGTCGGCCGCCAACGCGCAGGTCAGCATCAGCTGGCCCTCGACCAACCCCAACGGCCCGGCCATCGCGAAGTACGACGTCTACCGTCGCAGCGGCAGCGGAGCCTGGAGCCTGGTCGCGTCGGTCTCCGGTGGCGGTCAACGGGTCGCCTCCGACTCGGTGCCCTACCAGGGGCAGACGGTGCAGTACGCCGTGACGGCCACCAACGGCGGGCCGGCCACGTCGGCGCGGTCGAACTTCAGCAGCTACCGGGCCGACGGCATCCCCGAGACGCCGCGGCTGAGCTCCGTCGTCACCCCGTCGGCGAACTACGCCGCCAACGCCGCCGTGGCGCTGGGCAGCTCGCGCTCGCGCGGGTACGACCACGTCGAGTGGCGCACGTCGGCAGGGCGATCCGGCTCCTGGGCCGGCGGCGCCACCGGCGGCACCGCGACGGGTCTGGGCAACACCCCGCAGACCATGCAGGTGCGAGCCTGCAACGTGGCGGGCAACTGCTCGCCCTGGTCGAACAGCGTCAGCTTCACCCCGTACGGGCCGACGAACGGGGTCGGTGGCGTCTCCTCGTCGCACGGCGACGACAGCATCACCTTCACGTGGAGCCGCCCCGCGGCCAACGGCAACGCGATCTCCGGTTACAAGCTCGGCGGAGACGCGAGCGGCACGCTCCCGGCGGGCACCACGAGGTACACCTTCAACAGTCTGGGCTACTCGACCACGAAGAGGATCACGGTCACCCCGTTCGCCGACCGCTCCGGCAACGGGCCGTCGTCGTCGGCCAGCGACAAGACGAACGCGAAGCCGCCGCCCCCGAAGCCGCAGGTGCTCAGTGTGACTCACGGCGACCGATGCGGCGCGGAGTGCAACACCGGGGCCGACCCGTGCGACTCCACCTGCTTCCACGTGAACTACGTGCTCAAGAACTTCGACGGCTCCATCTCCTGCCTCATCACGAGCGACCAGGGCGATGGAGTGCTCGGCACCGACGACGGCACCAAAGGCAGCCACCGGCCCGAAAGCGACGCCAACGGCAAGCTCAACAAGTCGGGCAAGTTCAACGGCTATTTCGGGGGCTGGATGCAGGTGGAGTGCACAGGATCGAACGGCCGCGCCAGTTCGGGGCACTGGCCCTGGTGATCACTTCCTTCTCGCTTTGCCCGCCCCGCAGCGCGAACCCGCTTGCCCCGACAGGAGAACGACCATGAGCTCGGCCCCGACCGCCCAAACCACTGCACAGACCTCTGCACAGACCACCCCGCAGATCACGCAGGAGCAGGTGACCTGGTTCGCGCACACCTTCGACCAGCTCGTCGGCAACATCGAGAAGGCCGTGCTCGGTAAGGACCACGTCACCCGCCTCGCCCTGACCTGCCTGCTCTCCGAGGGGCACC
>JBBSTU010000324.1:0-3097 GCA_038235595.1 Actinomycetales bacterium
CGCCCAGAGGGCAGCGCTCAGAGGGCGAGCTCGGCCTGCACGACGCCGACCAGCCGGTTGGCGAGCGCCTTGGCCTGCACCTCGTCGGCGGCCTCGACCATGACCCGCACCACGGGTTCGGTGCCAGACTTACGCAGCAGCACGCGACCGTTTCGGCCGAGCTCGTGCTCGGCCAGCAGCACGGCGTCGGCGACCACGACGTTGGTCTCGAGGCGCGACTTGTCGACGCCGGCGACGTTGATCAGCACCTGCGGGAAGTGCGTCATCACGCCGGCGAGGTCGGCCAGCGTGCGACCGGTCGCGGCGACGCGCGCGGCGAGCATCAGGCCGGTCAGGGTGCCGTCACCGGTCGTGCCGTGGTCGAGCATGACGACGTGGCCCGACTGCTCACCACCGAGCGTGAACCCACCTTCGTTCATCCCGGCCAGCACATAGCGGTCGCCGACGGCGGTCTGCAGCACAGTGATGCCGGCCCCCTCGAGAGCCTGGACCATGCCGAGGTTCGACATCACGGTGGCCACGAGCGTATCGCCCTGTAGGCGCCCGGTCTCTTTCAGCGCCAGGGCCAGAATCGCCATGATCTGGTCACCGTCGACGAGGATGCCGTCAGCGTCGACGGCAAGGCAGCGGTCGGCGTCGCCGTCGAGCGCGATTCCGAAGTCGGCACCGGCTTCGACCACTGCCCGCTGCAACCCCCCGATGTGGGTCGAACCGCAGTTCTCGTTGATGTTGTTGCCGTCGGGATCGGCCCCGATCAGCGTCACCCGGGCGCCGGCCTGCTCGAACGCGCGCGGGGCGACGACCGACGCCGCACCGTTGGCCGCGTCGATGACGACGTGCAGGCCATCGATCCGGTTGGGCAGCCCCGACACCAGGTGCGAGACGTAACGCTCGGCGCCGTCGACGAGGCGCGTGATCCGGCCCACGGCGCTCCCGGTCGGGCGCGCCCAGACGTCGCGTAGGCGCGACTCGATGCGGTCCTCCAGGTCGTCGGCAAGCTTGTGCCCGCCACGGGCGAAGAACTTGATGCCGTTGTCGGGCATCGGGTTGTGGGAGGCCGAGAGCATTGCCCCGAGGTCGGCCCGCTGCTCGGCCACCAGGAAGGCGATCGCGGGGGTGGGCAGCACCCCGGCGTCGCGCACATCGACGCCGGCCGACGCGAGGCCGGCCACCGTCGCTGCCGCCAGGAACTCCCCCGAGGCCCGCGGGTCGCGGCCGACGACGGCGACCGGCCGGTGCCCGTTGAACTCCCCCACCTCGGCGAGCACGTGGGCCGCGGCGACCGAGAGGTCGAGCGCAAGCTCGGCGGTGATGTCCTGGTTGGCCAGTCCGCGTACGCCGTCGGTGCCGAAGAGTCGAGCCACAGGTTGAGCCTTTCTGCATGGCCGGCACGAGGAGCTCGTGAAGGTGATGAAACGAGAGCCGATGAGGAGAACCTACTCCAGAGAGCCGAAAGGCCCCGAGATCTCTCTCGAGGCCCTTCGTCGTGGGAGCCGACTCAGCGGCATCCCGACGCGTCGTGCGCTGGGATCAGCGCTTGCTGTACTGCGGAGCCTTGCGGGCCTTCTTGAGACCGGCCTTCTTGCGCTCGGGCACGCGGGGGTCGCGGGTGAGGAACCCGGCCTTCTTGAGCGAGGGACGGTTCAGCTCCTCGTCGATGCCGTTGAGGGAGCGGGCAACGCCGAGGCGCACCGCGCCGGCCTGGCCGGAGGGGCCGCCACCGTGCACCCGCACGAGCACGTCGTAGGATCCGTCGAGCTCGAGCAGGGTGAAGGGCTCGTTGACGATCTGCTGGTGCACCTTGTTGGGAAAGTAGCCCTCAAGCGTGCGGCCGTTGATCTTCCACTCGCCGGTTCCGGGCACGAGGCGTACGCGGGCGATCGCCTGCTTGCGTCGGCCGGTGGCCGCGCCGGGGGTCGAGGCCTGGCGCGAGCGCTTGGCCTCACCCGCGACCGACGTGTCGGACTCGGAGGTGTATTCGGTCAGCTCGGGCTCGTCGGTGTCGAGCACGGCCTCGTTGGCAATGTCAGTCACAGTGTTCTTCGCTTTCTGGGCAGTAGGCAGTTGAGGCGGTTGGGCCTACTGCGCGACCTGGGTGATCTCGAAGGGCACGGGCTGCTGAGCCGCGTGGGGGTGCTCAGTGCCGCGGTAGACCTTGAGCTTGGTGATCTGGGCCCGCGCGAGCGAGTTCTTGGGGAGCATGCCGCGAATGGCCTTCTCGACGGCCTTCTCGGGGTTCTTGGCCAGCAGCTCGGTGTACGAGGTGGCCTTGAGCCCGCCTGGGAAGCCGGAGTGGCTGTAGGCGATCTTCTTCTCAGCCTTGGCGCCCGTGAGCACGACCTTGTCGGCGTTGATGATGATGACGAAGTCACCGACGTCGACATGTGGCGCGAACTGCGGCTTGTGCTTGCCGCGCAGCAGCACGGCGGCCTGGCTCGCCAGGCGGCCGAGCACGACGTCGTTCGCGTCGATGACGTGCCACGTGCGCGTGACCTCGCCCGGCTTGGGGGTGTACGTCTTCATGGAGTCTGCCTTCTCGATATTCGTGGTCGCTGTATGCCGCTGGGCCCGGATGTCGCTCAGCCCTGGATGCGTGGCTGGCGAGTCGCCCACCAGGGCGTCGCAGGCCGGTTCGGCACAACAGTGCTCAAGTTTACGGGTCGGGGAAGATGACCCCAAATCGGCGCCGATACACCCCCCCAGGGGCGCTGACCTGCACAAACACCACCTCCGGGTGGGGGCCGCGTCGCACTGTGCAAACCGAGTATGCAAAGGTATCGTGCACAGTATGGCTGCACCCAACGGGATACCTCCCCCTCACCACGACCCCGCCACCCCGGCATCCGGCCTGGGTTCGACGCCAGGCGCGATGCCGGAATCGACACCCGCCGAGAGCCTACGGGTGCTCGCCCACCCCCTTCGCTCACGGCTGCTGGCCAGCCTGCGCGGCCGAGGACGCGCGACCGCCACCGATCTCGCCGCCCTGCTCGACACCAACTCGGGGGCCACCAGCTACCACCTGCGCAAGCTCGAGGCAGTGGGCCTGGTGCGCGACACCGGCGACGGTCAGGGCAAACGGCGACTGTGGGAGCCGACC
>JBBSTU010000325.1:0-3059 GCA_038235595.1 Actinomycetales bacterium
GATCACGAGGCTGTCGAGCGAGCGCTGCGCGCCGGCCTCGCCGAGTTCGACCTCGCGCCCGAGGACGAAGCCCTGCTCAGCGGCGACGGCTCGGATGCCGCTGACGAACAGTCACGCGGCCCGTTGCCCGTCGTGGCCGTGATCGGGCGGCCCAACGTCGGCAAGTCGAGCCTCGTCAACCGCATCCTGCGCCGGCGTGAAGCCGTCGTCGAAGACGTTCCGGGGGTCACCCGTGACCGCGTGTCGTACGAGGGGGAGTGGGCCGGTCGCCGGTTCACGATCGTCGACACCGGCGGCTGGGAGGCCGACGCCACCGGCATTCATCTGCGGGTTGCCGAACAGGCCGAGATCGCGATCGAGCTCGCCGACGTCGTGATGTTCGTCGTCGACGCCACGGTCGGCTCGACCGACGACGACGAGTCGGTGGTGCGCCTGCTGCGCAAGGCCGACAAGCCCGTCGTGCTCATCGCCAACAAGGTCGACGACCAGCGCGGTGAGGCGGATGCCGCCGCGCTGTGGAGTCTCGGGCTCGGCCAGCCGTGGCCCGTCTCGGCCGTGCACGGGCGCGGGAGCGGAGACGCTCTCGACGCCGTGCTCGAGGTGCTCCCGGCCGTGTCGGCCCACGGGGCCTACGCGCAGGGCGGCCCTCGACGAGTGGCGCTGATCGGGCGGCCCAACGTCGGCAAGTCGAGCCTGCTCAACCGGCTGGCCGGCGAGAACCGCGTCGTCGTCGACCCCGTGGCCGGCACCACTCGTGACCCGGTCGACGAGCTCATCGAGCTCGGCGGCACCACGTGGCGCTTCGTCGACACGGCCGGCATCCGCCGTAGGGTGCACCAGACCCGTGGGGCCGACTTCTACGCCTCCCTGCGCACCCAGACGGCCCTGGAGAAGGCCGAGGTCGCTGTCGTGCTCATCGACTCCGAGGAGCCGATCGCCGAGCAGGACATCCGCGTCATCCAGCAGGTCATCGACGCCGGTCGGGCCCTCGTGATCGCGTACAACAAGTGGGACCTGCTCGACGAGGAGCGTCGCTACTACCTCGAGCGCGAGATCGAGAAGGAGCTCGTGCAGGTGCCCTGGGCGCCGCGGGCCAACATCTCGGCCCGCACCGGCCGGCACATGGACCGACTGGTGCCGGCCATCGAGACCGCGCTCGCGTCGTGGGACACCCGTATCCCGACCGGGCGTCTCAACGCGTTCCTCGGTGAGGTCGTCGCCGGCCACCCGCACCCGGTGCGCGGCGGTAAGCAGCCCCGGATCCTGTTCGCCACCCAGGCCTCGACCCGGCCGCCGCGTTTCGTGATCTTCGCCTCCGGCTTCATCGAGGCCGGCTATCGCCGGTTCATCGAGCGACGGCTGCGTGAGCAGTTCGGCTTCGACGGCACGCCCATCGAGGTGTCGGTGCGGGTTCGCGAGAAGCGCCGCCGGTGACCGTTTGCTGAAGGATGCCGTACCGCCCGGCATCCGACGCGTCAGGGCACCGTAAGGCTCGAACCACCCATCTCACGCCTTGACGGCTTACCGTGAACAGGTGCAGTCCAAGACAAGGCAAAAGACCGGCTTGTTCCTCACGGGTGTGAGCGAGAGCGACCCGAGGTGGACCGCCCGAACCCTCACGGGGTTGCGCGTGATGCTCGGGGTGCTGTGGGTGACCAACGCCGGGTGGAAGACGCCACCCGACTTCGGCGCCAACGACAAGGTGCTGCTCTACCAGTACGTGACCGACGGCATCGAGCATCCGGTGCTGCCCCCGTTCAGCTGGCTGCTGGAGCATCTCATTCGCCCCAACCTCGGCGTCTTCGGGTGGGGTGTGCTGTTGGTGGAGCTGTCGCTGGGGGCGCTGCTGCTCAGCGGCTCCTTCACCCGACTGGCGGCGCTGCTGGGAATCGGGCAGTCGATGGTCATCGGGCTGTCCGTGCTGGCCACCCCGAACGAATGGCCGTGGTCGTACTACCTGATGATCGCGCTTCACCTCGTGATCTTCGTCTTCCCCGCCGGCCGGCACGGCGGCGTCGACGGTGCGCGGGCGGGGCTGACCGACGGTGTGCTCAGCACGCGCACGTGGGGCATCGTGGCGCTCGTACTGGGCGTCTGGGCCACGGCCTCTGCGGCCGCCGATGGCGTTTTCGTGGGGGGCAGGGGCGCCGGGCTCGGGCTCGGTGACGCGATCAGCTTCGGCGGGTGGAACGTGCTGGGCGGCGTGCTGCTGATCGCCATCGGGGCCTGCCTGCTGCTGTGCAGCCGCACTCCGGTGCTCGCGCGCGTCGCGGCCGGGGTGGCCGGCGTGGCGGCCCTGGTCACGCTCGTGCTGGACGGACGTGACGCCACCTTGCTCGGGGGCAACGGCTCGACGGTGTCGGTCTTTGCGGCCCTCTGCCTGGTCGCCGTGTTCATCGCCCCCCTCCCTGCCTCCGGGGCCACCCGCTCCACCCAGAAGTCGGACTCGACGTCGGACAGAAGCGCGTGACGGAAGCTGCGGGCTCGCCTCCAACCAGTTTCTTCGACGGCGGCGACCTCGCCTGCGGTGAGCTGCTGCTCCGGCTGGTGGCGCACCTGAAGGGCCTGCCGCACGGCACGGTGGTGCGCGTGGTGGCCACCGACCCGGCCGCACCCATCGACATCCCCTTCTGGTGCCACCTGACGGGTCATGTTTTTCTGGGCTCGGGTGAGCAACGTGATGGCCGGCCCTGTTTCGACTTCGCCATCAGCGCCAACGCCACCGCGACCCAGCCGGGTCGCCCGTGGCATGTTGAGCCTGCTGCTGCGCCAGCCCTGCACGAAGACGACCCATCCATCACCATCGAAAGGTTCTGACATGTCAGCCCTCGTCATCAATCTCACCCATTCCTCCGACGACGTCGACCGCACCAGCGTGGCCATGGTCGTCGCGGGGGCGGCCGTTGCGTCGGCCCAGACCACCACCGTGTTCCTGTCGTCCGAGGGCGTGCACCTGGCCAAGGCGGGGGTTGCGCAGACGCTTCACGAAGAGGGATTCGCGCCGCTCGGTGACCTGGTCAGCTCGTTCGTCGAAGCGGGAGGAGAGTTCCTGGTCTGCA
>JBBSTU010000326.1:0-3056 GCA_038235595.1 Actinomycetales bacterium
CGCCGTAGTCTCCGCGGCCGGGGTCGCTCTCGGGCTGGCGACCAACACCACCATCGACCAAGCCACCTCGAGTGCATCGGCCGACACCAAGACCGTCGGCATTACCGGCGCAGTCATCCTCGCGGTCATCTTGTTCATCGCCTACTTCTGCGGCGGGTACGTCGCCGGGCGGATGGCACGCTTCAACGGGGCCAAGCAAGGGCTCGCAGTGTGGCTCTGGGCGGCGCTGATCGCGGGCCTCGTGGCCCTGGCCGCCGCGATCGCTGGGAACAAGTACGACGTCCTCTCAAGCGTGAATACCTTCCCGCGGATCCCGGTCGATTCCGGAGCCCTGACCACCGGCGGAATCGTGGCCCTGGTCATCGCCGCCGTGGTGGCCCTCCTGGCTGCGGTCCTGGGCGGGATCACCGGGATGCGCTACCACCGCCGGATCGATGACGCGACCCCCGACCTGACCCGTAACCACGGCAACTCTTCCTGAGACGACCGAGGGAACATCACACGAACCACGAACGTGCCGCCCGGTACGTGACCAGTCAGACCATGATGAAGGAGAACGCTATGCAGTTCGACAAGCAGCAGATCATCGAGCTCCTCAAGAGCAAAGGCAACCACGACCAAGCGGAGCAGGCCGACAACGACCTACCCGAGAAGGTCGACACCGACCAGCACGCCGAGCTGCTCGGCAAGCTCGGCCTCAGTGCTGACGACCTACCGGGCGCACTGGGCGACATCGGCGGCAAGCTCGGCCTCTGAGTCGACGAGTCGGGCTGGTCTTCCCTTCGTGACTGCCCTGCTCATCTGAACCAGTCCGCGTCAGGACTCGGAGGGCCGGCCGTCGACGCGCTCGACCCCTGAAGACGTTGCAGCCCGCGGTCGCCTCAGTACGGGGTGTCACCTCATCGCCGAGCAAGGTGTTCAGCGCACCGAGGTCATGCGTCTTGCCATGAAGGCCGCGACCACCTCGGCGATACCGATGATGACCAGCAGGATGCCGCCGAAGCGGGTCAGCAGCTCGAGGGAGTCGCGCGGGAAGAGCGCGACGACGAGGCCGGCGACGACCGAGATGATGCCGCTGATGACGAAGAAGATGCGTGCCCCGACCGAGCGGTCGGCCATAAAGGCCTGGGCGAGGGCAGCGATACCTTCGAAGATCCAGCCGATCGCCAGAAAGATGGCGATGACGAGCAGTGAGGTGCCGGGTCGGAGCAGGCAGATGATGCCGGCGATCACGGTGAGCACCCCCATCACGATGACCAGCGGCTTGAGCCAGGGCGGGTCGGCCGGCGCGACACTGCTGAGCGCGATGCGCAGGGCGCCGAGCACGATGAGCTGGATGCCGAAGAGCACCGCAACCACGAGCAGGGTCGCGCCCGGCCAGGCGAGCACGAGGATGCCGATGACGATCGAGACGACCCCCATCCCGATCCCGACCGGGCCCATCGCGGGCATCGCCATCGGCGTCGCAGAGCGGGGCGGAACGCTGGGGCTTGGAGTGGTCACGACAGCCTCCGAGAGGTGAGAGACGGCACCGGGACGTGCCACATCCACAGTTTCGCGCCCGGCGACAGGAAAGCGAAGCACCCTCCCTCACCCGTTTCGGATGAAAGCACCCCCCGGCCAGGCCGGATGCCGCATGGCGGGGCGCCGCGCCGCCCCCTAGAGTCGGCCTCGTGAACATCATCTTCGTCGAGCCCGGCTTTCCGGCGAACCAGCGTCGGTTCGTGCACGCGCTCGCCTCCGTGGGGGCGAACGTCTACGGCATCGGCGAGTCGGAGGAGGGGCATCTCGGCGACGACCTGCGCGACGCGATGAGCGGCTACTACCGCGTCGGCTCCGTCACGAACGTCGACCAGATGGTCGAGGCGGTTCGCCACATCCAGGACCACGTGTGGGTCGACGGCCTCGAGGCGACGGTCGAGGCGCACACCATGCCGGCGGCGCACGTGCGCGAGGCGACCGGCATCCCCGGAACGAGCGTGCGCACCACGTGGCTCTGCCGCGACAAGCCCTCGATGAAGGAGGCGCTGCGGCAGGTGGGTGTGCCGACGGCCGCGAGCGCCGCCGTCGACTCCGCCGCGGAGGCGCACGCCTTCGCTGACCAGGTCGGTTACCCGTTGATCCTCAAGCCGCGCAGTGGCGCCGGCGCGCAGGGCACGAGCCGCGTCGACAACGACGAAGACCTCATGCGGGCCCTGCAGTCGTTCGCGGCCGAGGGCGCCACTTCCATCGCCATCGAGGAGTTCGTCGAGGGCCATGAGGGCTTCTACGACACGATCACCCTCGAGGGCAAGGTCGTGCACGACTGGGCGACGCACTACTACCCCAACGTGCTCGAGGCGATGCGCCACCGCTGGATCTCGCCGCAGTTCATCACCACCAACCGCATCGACGACCCGAGCAACGACTTCTATCGTGAGGTGCGCGAGCTCGGCCAGCGGGTCATCGAAGGCCTCGGCATCGAGACCTCGGCCACGCACATGGAGTGGTTCTACGGCCCCAAGGGCTTGAAGTTCAGTGAGATCGGATGCCGCCCGCCCGGCGTCGGCGCGTGGGACCTGTACTCGGCGGCCAACGAGGTCGACGTCTACCGCGAGTGGGCTCACGTCATCACCCACCGCGCGCCCGAGCATTCGATGAAGCGGTCGTTCGCCGCCGGCATCGTGGCGCTCCGGCCCGACCACGACGGTCAGATCACGGGGTACAGCGGTGTCGACGAGATGCAGGCGCGCTACGGCGAGTGGATCCTCGACGCGCACTTCCCGCCGGAGGGGTACGGCACGCAGGCCGTCGAGGCCGGGTACATGGCCAACGCCTACGTGCGTCTTCGTCACCCTGACTACGACACCGCCCAGTCCATGCTCGATGACATCGGGCGCACGATCCACGTGCACGCCGGATGACCGCCGTCGCCCCCGATCGAACGCCACGATGACGACCATTCTGCTGGGGCCCCAACGGTTCACGATCACCGTCGACAAGACGTTGCGCTCGCTGGGCCTCGAGGGCCCTGTCGCCATGATCAACTCCGGCTGGGAGGAACGCGAGGGCGACGA
>JBBSTU010000327.1:0-3037 GCA_038235595.1 Actinomycetales bacterium
GAGCTCGGCACCAAGGGCGAGTCGTGGCGCAGCAGCGAGGGCCCGCACGGCGTGCTGCGCAGCTACCACCCCCTCGAGCAGGTGCGGGTGTCGTGGCACGCCGACGACGACGGGCCGGCGAGCCTCGTAGACCTGCACCTGGTGGCCGAGGGCGAGGCGACCCGAGTCGACATCGTGCACGAGCGCCTCACCGCGACCGATCCGCATCCCGACCTACCGCAGCACTGGCAGAGGGCGCTCGACCGGTTCGCCTACGAGATGGGCTGATCGACTCTCTCGACCGTGGCTGACCATCCCGGACAGCCGGCTGGGAGTTTTCTGACCAAACCATTGACGTGAGCGGCGTCACACCCATAAAGTTCCGTCGTTCGGTAAGTCAATTCCACATAATGGAAACTAATCCAAAGCGGTCATTAACGGCCCACCGCGACCTGAGCCCCACCATCCTGAGGGCATCGCAGCGTTGCGAGCGATTCGAGCCACACCAGCAGCCTCGACATCGGAGTTCACTCATGAGTGCCACCGTCACGCCCCCGGCCCCATCGAAGCGCAAGTCCCGTCACCCCGTCGACGAGATCCTGCCCGCCCCGAAACTGTTCGTCTACGGCTTCCAGCACGTGCTCGCGTTCTACGCCGGCGCGGTCATCGTGCCGATCCTGCTGGCCGGAGCCATCGGTCTGAGCCAGGAAGAGCTCATCCACCTGATCAACGCCGACCTCTTCACCTGCGGGATCGCCTCGATCATCCAGTCGGTCGGCTTCTGGAAGATCGGTGTCAGGCTCCCCCTGCTCCAAGGCGTCACCTTCACCGCCGTCTCGCCCATGATCGCCATCGGCCTCGCGGCCGGAGGTGGCACCGACGGCCTGCTGGTCATCTATGGCGCGGTCATCGTCGCCGGGCTGTTCACCTTCTTCCTGGCGCCCTACTTCAGCAAGCTGATCCGCTTCTTCCCGCCGGTGGTCACGGGCACCGTCATCCTCATCATCGGCATCGCGCTGCTGCCCGTGGCGGCCAACGACGCCGCCGGAGGTCTCGGCCCGAACTTCAACCCGGCCAGCGGCAAGAACATGGCGTACGCCCTCGGCACGTTGTTGCTCATCGTCGCGATCCAGCGCATCTTCAAGGGGTTCATGGCCACGGTCGCCGTGCTCGTCGGCCTCGTCATCGGCACGCTCATCGCCTTCATCCTGGGTGATGCCACCTTCAGCAACGTGTCGACCTCGGGTTGGTTCGGCGTGACCACCCCGTTCTTCTTCGGCATCCCCAAGTTCTCGGCGGCCGCCATCATCTCGATGATCGTCGTCATGCTCATCACCGCGGTCGAGACCACCGGCGACGTGTTCGCTACGGGCGAGATCGTCGACAAGCGCATCGAGAGTGAGGACATCGCTCGGGCGCTGCGCGCCGACGGCGTGTCGACCGCTCTTGGCGGGGTGCTCAACTCCTTCCCCTACACCTGCTTCGCCGAGAACGTCGGCCTGGTGCGCCTCACCCGGGTCAAGAGCCGCTACGTGGTGGCCATGGCGGGCGCGATCATGATCGTCATCGGGCTCATCCCGAAGGCCGGTGCCCTCGTGGCCGGCATCCCGTCCCCCGTTCTCGGTGGTGCGGCGCTGGCCATGTTCGCCACCGTCGCCGTCGTCGGCATCCAGACGCTTTCGCGGGTCGACTTCCACGACCACCGCAACGTCGTCATCGTCGGCACCGCCCTGGCCCTGGCGGTGTACGTGACGTTCCTGTCGTCCGGATCGACCGGGTTCGCAGCCCAGGGGACCAAGGACATCTCCAACGCCGTGCCGGAGTGGTCGAAGGTCATCTTCGGCTCCGGCATCACCCTCGGTAGCCTCACGGCCATCGTGCTCAACCTCGTCTTCCACCACATCGGCACGGACCGCGGCCCCGCCGTGGCCGGCTCACCCGGACAGCTCATCCGTCTCAATGACGTCAACGCCATGTCGCGCGACGAGTTCGTCGAGACGTTCGGCAGCCTCTTCCAGGGCCCGACCTGGATGGTGGAGCGCGCCTTCGAGCAGCGGCCCTTCGAAGACACCAAGGGCCTGCGTCAGTCGTTCCAGAAGGCGCTCTTCGCGGCCAGCGAGAGCGAGCAGCGTGAGCTCATCGGCGCCTACCCCGACCTGGGCGCCGAGAGCGTCGCCGGCGGCGAGGAGGGCGAGAACTCGCGCCGAGACCAGGCCACGCTCGGGCTGACCCGACTCGACGCCAAGGACCACGACGAGCTGAGCGACCTCGACGCGCAGTACCGCGAGCGGTTCGGCTTCCCGCTGGTGACCTGCGTGCGCGACCGTGACTCGTACGCCCAGGTGCTGCGACACGGGTGGGAGCGGCTCAACAACACCGAGAGCCACGAGCACGCGGCCGCACTCATCGAGATCACGAAGATCGCGGGCTACCGCTTCGATGACCTCGTCGCAGACGCCAACCCCATCCAGAGCGCCCGGGTGCGGTCGGTCGACGTCGACCGGCTGTCATGAGCGCGGCCGGCAGCACGGACGCCGGCCGGCTGGTTCTCGACGGATGCATCGTCGTCACGATGGATCCCGCCCGCACAGAGCACGCGGTCGGTCACGTCGTCATCAAGGGAACTCGCATCGTGTCAGTCGGTGCCGGGCCGTACGCGAGCAGCCCGGATGCCGCAGGGTTCGCCGCCACCCGACAGCCGGGCTCCGGTGAGGTTCGCATCGTCGATGCCCGTGGCTGTGTTGCGACACCAGGGCTCGTCAACACCCATCATCACCTCTATCAGTGGGCTACTCGCGGAATCGCATGTGACGCAACCCTTTTCGAGTGGCTCACCACGTTGTACCCGGTGTGGTCAGGCCTCGACGAAGACATCACCAGGGCCGCGGCCACAGCTGGTCTCGGCTGGCTGGCCCGCACCGGGTGCACGACCTCGATGGACCATCACTACGTCTTCCCCCATCGGGGCGGCGACCTGCTCGGCGCCGAGATCGCGGCGGCCTCCGAGGTCGGCACCCGCTTCCTGGTCACGCGCGGCTCGATGGACCTCGGTCGTTCC
>JBBSTU010000328.1:0-3036 GCA_038235595.1 Actinomycetales bacterium
CACTCCCGGGTGGTGCGCGACCTCGAGGAGTTCAAGGTCCTGTCAGAGGTCATCGTCGCCAACCGCTACGTCGATGAGCTCGCGGACGTCGCCGACAAGGTCTACACCCGAGACCTCTACCGTCGCGACTGACGAGCGCCGGCAGACGCTCGCGGTGGGCGTGTTCGCCTCGGGTCGCTCAGGTCAGCTCGACCCGGCCGTCTCGCGTGAGCCGATCGACGACCTGCTTGACCTCCTGGGCCCGCGCCGGCGTCGTGATGAGCAAGGCGTCCTGGGTGTCGACAACCACGAGGTTCTCGACACCGATGAGTGCCACCAGCCGACCACTCGTCGCGACCAGGCCCGAGGAGTCGATGGCCACCACGTCGCTGGGGGAGCCGATCACCCGCAGCCCCGGGTGACCGCCCAGCCCCGCGGCGTCGCCCAGCAGGCTGTCCAACGAGGCGAAGTCGCCGATGTCGTCCCAACCGATCGAGGCGGGTACGACGGCAACCCGTCCGGCGGCGGCAGCGGGCTCGGCCACCGCATGGTCAATGGCGATCTTCGTGATCGTCGGCCATACGTCACGCATCCGACGAGGGTCGCTCGCGATGGTGCGCAGGCTGGTCACCATCTCAGGATGCTCCTGACCGAGCATCTCGAGGAGGGTCGTGGCCCCCACGACGAACATGCCCGCGTTCCAGCGGTACTGACCGCTTTCGAGGTAGCGGCGAGCGGTGTCGACATCGGGCTTCTCGACGAACTCGTCGACCCGCCGACCGGTGGGCGCGCCAGCGACCCCGAGGTCGGCACCCAACCGGATGTAGCCGAAGCCGGTGGCTGGATGGGTGGGTTCGATGCCGATGGTCACCAGCTCGCCGCGGCGAGCCAGTACGACCGCCTCCTCGACCGCCCGACGAAACCCCACGGTGTCGGCGATCACGTGGTCTGCCGCGAACGAGCCGAGAATGGCCTCCGGGTCGCGCCTCTCGAGGATCGCGGCGGCCAGGCCGATGGCCGGCATCGAGTCGCGTGGTGAGGGTTCGGCCACGACGGAGTCTCGGCCGAGCATCGGCAGCTGGGCACGCACGGCATCCTCGTGGGCGGCGCCGGTGACGACCAGCATCCGCTCGCCGACGAGCGGCTCGAGCCGCGACCACGTGGCCCGCAGTAGCGACTGCCCCGATCCCGTGAGGTCGTGCAGGAACTTGGGCGAGTGTCGCCTCGACAACGGCCACAACCGAGTGCCGGCGCCGCCGGCCGGGATGACGGCCCACAGGCCTGCGATGTGTTCACCCTCACTCATGTCGACACCGTATCGACCTCTGGCGGTGCGCGACGCGTCATGGCCGCGTCGAGGTCGGTCAACCGGCGGGAAAATCTCTCCGTCTCAGCCCGACGAGACCGGCCGCCGCGCAGGCCACGGCCACGCCGACCAGCACGAGGGCGCTGCCCACGGCCACCTCGCCGCCCGGAAGGGCCGGCAGATGTGCGAACGGTGAGAGTCCGCTCACCACGGACGGTAGACCGAGCAGGTCACCGAACTCCCCGAGCGTGAGGAAGACGATGAGGGCGACCCACGCGGCCCCGGTGAACCGCGGCGCCAGGCCGAACAGCACTGCGGCCACGCCGATGCAGACCCACACGGCCGGCAACGTCGACAGGCCTGCGCTGGTCAGGGCCCCGATCGAGGCGGCCGCGTCGCCGGTTCGACTGGCGTCCATGGCGCCCGCTACGACACCGAGAGAGACCATGAGCACGGTAGTGGCGGCCATCGCCACGACGATGTGCTCCAGGGCCCAGCGCCAGCGTGGCAGCCCGGTCGCCAGCACGGTTTCGGCCCTTCCCGCTGTCTCCTCGGTGCGCAACCGGGTCACGAGCGAGACGCCGAGCGCCGCTGCGGCGACGGCGGCGACGTGGATCTCCGTGGCGAAGAAGGTGTCGATGATGCTGCCCTCGCCACCACCCATCTTGCGCAGCAGGTCGGCCGTCTCGGGGGACTCGACGAACGACTGCACGTTTCCGGCGAGCGAACCCACGACGGCGCCGAGCACGACGAAGGCGACCAACCAGCCAACGAAGGTTCCGCGCGCGAGCCGCAGCATCAGTGCCAGGCTGGTGCGCAGGGCTCCGCGCGCCGGGCCGACCCGGCTCGGGAGGATGCCCGCACCCAGGTCGCGGCGGCCCTGCAGCGCGAACGCCAGCACGAGCAGCAAGGCATAGGCCACCAGGCCCACCGCGAGCAACCAGAGGCGGTTGGCGCCGTAGGGCGCCACCTTCACGCCCCAGCCCAGTGGCGAGATCCACGTGAGGAGTCGGGCCGGGCTGTCGGCCACCGCGACGTCGCCGAAGGCACGCAGCAGGTAGGCGAGGGCTAGAGCACCGAGCGCGAGTCCCGCTGTGCCGCGGGCCGTTTCGGTGAGCTGGGCGGCCACCGCGGTCACGCCGACCCAGGTGAGTCCCGTCACGACCCAGGCGACGCCGAGGGCGACCGATCCGGTGCGGTCCAGGCCCGCCGCGATGGCCCCGACCGTGGTGAGCAGGGCAGTGCCGAGCACCGCCACGGAGCCCAGCAGCACGGCGGCGGCGAGGGGCGCCTGTCGGCCAATGGCCCCGGCGCCCAGCAGCTCGAGCCGCCCCTCCTCTTCCTCGGTGCGGGTGTGTCGACGTACCACGACGTAGGCCAGAAGGCACAGGAACACGGCACCGGTCAGAATGGTCTTGAACGTGGCGAGGGAGTCGAGTGTCTCGCTGGTGATGGGGCCGTACAGCGCCTGTAGGGCAGGGTTGGCCATGATGGTCCGGAGGGGGGCGATGGCGGCAGACGGGTCGGGGTAGAGCGCCACCGTCGCCTGCGCCGAGCCGGCGACGACGAAGACGAGGCCGAGGGCACTGAGCGGGATGAGCAGCCGGTCCCGGCGTGCGGCGAGGCGTAGTAGTAAACCGGTGCCCGAGAGACCGGTCATCGCGGACCCGCGACCTCGGGCGTGCGGTACTGGTCGAGGAAGAGCTCTTCGAGGGTCGGCGGGGCGCTGGCCAGGGTGCGGATGCCGTAAC
>JBBSTU010000329.1:0-3016 GCA_038235595.1 Actinomycetales bacterium
CCGGAGCAGTTCGCCCAGTGGATCGTCAACGGTTCCGGGAACTCCCGTACCGGCACATCCTCGCCGGCCGAACCCGACGGGGCCGCGCCCGGCGGGACCGGGTCAGCGGTACCCAGACCAGGCTTAGCGGCATGCGCCGGAGCCGGACCTGCGGCATCCGGGATGGGGGTCGACCAGAACCCGGCGCCCGCGGTTCCACCACTGCGGCGCTGGCTCGACTCGAGATCGGCCAGCTGCTGCCGGAGCCTCTCGAGAAGCGAACCATTCGTGTCCATGACTCATACCCTAGAGGCCACCACCGACACCGCCCCACCCACGAAACCGGCCCGCCCACAACCGAACTGGCCACGCGATCGGTACGAAAGTGGCCACTCGACTGTAGAAAGAGGCCACTCGACGGGAGGTGGCCACTCGAGGCGGTAGTGGGCGGCTGGCGGCCACACGAGGTGGATCCAGCCGGGGCCCCGATCGGGGCCGAACCGGCGTCGTCACACAGGGTCTGGCTGCGAACCTGTTCGGTGGAGCTGAGGGGACTCGAACCCCTGACCCCCTGCATGCCATGCAGGTGCGCTACCAGCTGCGCCACAGCCCCGTACGGGTGCCACCTCGGCTTGATGCTCGCTGAGGCGACTGCGTCACTGTAGCCAATGACCGGGTCCGGGCCCAAATCGGATCCCTATGCAGTCGGCAGGAGCAGGTGGTGTCAGGCCTTCCAGGGCCCAAGGTTCCAACCGGCGATGCGCCAGCGCGTCGTGGCCGAGTAGCTCCGGCCCGTCTCGACGAGGTCGATCCAATGGCAGTTGTCGACGCCGCGCAACACAGCATCCGCCACACTGGGGTCAAGGCCCACCAGCTCGGTCGCGGCGAGCCGGCCTGACACCCCGTGCGCGACGACAACGGCGGTCTCACCGGGCAGCAGCTCTCGCTCGACGTCTCGGATGGCATCGCCCGCCCGGGCGGCGACCTGCGCCCGGGTCTCACCCGTCACGCCTCTTGGCACGTCGTCACCCCGGTCTAGCGCCGCGATGTCGTCGGGGAAGCGTTCGCGTACCTCCTCGATCCGCAGGCCCTGCCACTGACCGACGTGCACCTCGCGGAACCGCGCGTCGAGGCGCAGCTCGAGACCGGTGAGTACGGCGATGGCGTCGGCGGTGGCCGCCGCCCGCTGCAGGTCGCTCGAGACGAGCAGCGCCGGGCGGTAGGCAGCCAGGTGCGGTGCGGCCGCGGCCACCTGCCTGCGACCCACGTCGGAAAGCTCGGAGTCCTTGTGGCCCTGCCAGACCCGGGCTGCGTTGTCGGCCGTCTCGGCATGACGCATCACCACGATGCGTCGCGGTGGTGCCGCTGGCCCTGCCGCCGCGGGGCTCACGCCTGGTTGACCTCAGCGTCGTCAGCGTCGTCAGCGTCAGGCCGGCCTTCCGCCACCGGCCGAGGCAGCAGATCGACCGCGCCGAGGTCGACCTCCGGGCAGTCCTTCCAGAGCCGCTCGAGCGCGTAGTACTCGCGCTCCTCCTCGTGCTGGACGTGCACGATGATGTCGCCGAAGTCGATCAGCACCCAGCGACCCTCACGCTGGCCCTCACGACGGATCGGTTTGCACCCCAGCTCCCGCAAACGGTCCTCGACCTCGTCGACGATGGAACCGACCTGGCGCTCGGATGCCGCTGAGGCGAGCACGAACACGTCGGTGAGCGGCATCTGGTCACTGACGTCGATCGCCATGACCTTCGAGGCGATCTTCTCCTCGGCGGCCACGGCCGCCACCTTGGCGAGCTGAAGCGAACGTTCTGTTGCGGTCACGAATCTCCTTGCGGCAAGAGTGCCTTGGTGTGTTCTGTCAGCTCGGTAGCCGGATGTTCGGCCGGCGATCCCGCCACCAGGTTGAGGGGTGGGGTCAACGGCCGGGCCCCGGCGATCGGCAGGGTCTGGTGGCCTGTGTAGAGGCCGTACTTGTTGATGTACTGCACGACGCCGTCGGGCACGAGATACCAGACGGGCTCGCCGTCAGCCACGCGCTCACGGCAACCGGTCGAGCTGATCGCCATGGCCGGCACCTCCTGTAGTGTCACGCGGTGCTCGGGGAGCCCCTTGTCAGACAGCACGTGTCCGGGTCGGGTCACGCCGACGAAGTGCGCGAGGTCCCAGATGCGGTCGGCGTCCTTCCACGACAGGATCTCGGCCAGAGCGTCGGCGCCGGTGATGAAGAACAGCTCGTCACCGGGGCGCTCGGCAGAGATGTCGCGCAGGGTGTCGATCGTGTAGGTCGGCCCGGGCCGGTCGATGTCGACCCGGCTCACCGTGAACCGTGGGTTGCTAGCCGTGGCGATCACGGTCATCAGGTAGCGGTGCTCGGCGGGCGATACACGTTCGTCGGCCTTCTGCCAGGGCTCCCCGGTCGGAACGAAGACGACCTCGTCGAGGTCGAAGAGCGCCTGCACCTCACTGGCTGCCACGAGGTGCCCGTGGTGGATCGGGTCGAACGTCCCACCCATGACGCCGAGGCGCATGCTCAGTGCTGCGACCCGTCAGACGAGACGGCGCTGCCCGGGGAGCCCTGCTGCTCGGGTGCGGGCCGGGGTGACTGCACCTTGTAGGCGGTGTTGCGGAAGCTCCAGGTGACGCCGAGCAACAGCAGGAAGAGTGCGAAGGTGATCAGAAAGTAGGCGATCACCGGCATGGGCAGCTCGCGGGCGGCCTCCTCGGAGACGAGGCTCAGGACGCTCTGCACTCGGTCTGACATGGGCTCAGCCTAGCGCCCACTCGTGAGAACAGCACACCACGGTCGACGGGTGTCAGCCGGCCGCTGAGATCGTTGCCGACCTGCGGAGCAGCTGCCGGCTGCTGGTGGGCCCCGGTGACTCTTTCCGTCGTCGTCGTGAGCACCGGGCCGGGGGTCGGTCGTCAGCTCCTCAAGGCGCACGCTGCGCCCGAAAACCGCCGGCCGACAGCTCCGGAGTGGCGCCGGGCTTCCCCAGGCCGGAGCCTGGCCTGGCGCAACCCACGTTCGGGCCCGAAA
>JBBSTU010000330.1:0-2986 GCA_038235595.1 Actinomycetales bacterium
CCGTCTCGGCTCAGACGCCGGCGGCAGCCGCGAGTGACTGCTCGTAGCGGTCGCGGGCGAAGGTGCAGCCGAGCAGCACCGTGTCGCCGTGTCGCCGTGTCGCCGTGTCGCCGTGTCCGAACCACACCTCCTCCGGGTGCCCGAGAAAATGCCGGCCGCCCTCGGCCACGAGCCGGGCGGGCAGACCGGCGTACTTTCCGGCGAGGTGCGGAGACCCCTGGTCGATGGCGTGCGGTCGTTCGACCTGCGCGGCCAGCTCTTCGAGACGCCGACCGTTGACCAGGATCGCGACCGACGGTCGGTCACCCAAGGCTCTGCACCGCGACCGAGAACACCACCTCGTCGCGGCGGCCGGAACGACGACCTCCCATCGCGACACCGTAGGACCATTCGCCGGCCGTCGCCCACCGCAGTCCGTGCGTACGGTCGGGGCGGCTCTGAACGGAAGCTTCGGTCGCGCCCGTCAGCGCGGATGCCGGTGTGTCTGGTGCGCGCTGTCGGCGGGTCGGCCTACCGTCAGGACATGCGGTTGCTGCACACCTCAGACTGGCACCTCGGGCGCACCCTTCACGGCGTGAACCTGCACGAGGCTCAGTCTGCTGTGCTCGACCGCATCGCCGGCCTCGTCGAGAACCCGCCCGATGGGGTGCAGATCGATGCCGTGCTCGTGGCCGGCGACGTCTACGACCGCGGGGTACCACCCGTCGAGTCGGTCCAGCTCTTCGAGTGGACCCTGAGCCGGCTGGCGCAGACGACCACCGTCGTGGTCACCTCCGGCAACCACGACTCGGCGATCCGGCTCGGCTACGGTGCAGCGCTCTTCCGCGACCGCATCCGGATGATCACCGACCCGGCCGTGCTCGACCTACCGGTGCTGCTCGAGGGATCCGACGGCGTGCAGGTTGCGATCTACGGCATCCCCTACCTCGACCCTGACCACGCGCGAGCTGCGCTGGCCCCGGGCGGGGCGGGTAAGCCGGGCGGGCCAGATCTGTTGCCGCGGTCGCACCAGGCCGTCGTCGCGGCGGCGTGCGACCGCATCCGCGACGACCTCGCGCGCCGAGAGGGAAGGCGCAGCGTGGTGATGGCCCACGCCTTCGTCGCCGGAGCCGAGCCGAGCGACTCCGAGCGCTCCATCATGGTGGGCGGCGTCGACCGGGTGGCCGGCACCGTGTTCCGTGGCATCGACTACGCGGCGCTCGGGCACCTCCACGGCCCCCAGGCACCGGCAGCGGCTGACGGCTCGGTGGTGCGCTACTCCGGTTCGCCGCTGCGCTACTCCTTCTCCGAGGAGCGCCAGCAGAAGGTGGTGCTGCTGGTTGACCTACCGGCCTCCGGCCCGGCCGTGGTGCACCCCGTCGAGATCGAGCAGCCACGCCCGATGGCGACACTCAGCGGTCGGCTCGACGAGCTGCTCGCCGATGCCGCCCTGTCGGTGCACGAGCAGAGCTGGGTTCGGGTCACGGTGACCGACCGGGTTCGCCCCGACTCGTTGATCGACCGTCTCAAGACGCGCTTCCCCCACGCTCTGCAGGTCTTCCACGAGCCGGAGGGTGCGGTCGACCGAGGCCGCAGCGGCACCACCGCCGTCAGCGAGCGCGACCCCCGCGAGCTGGGCGCCGACTTCATCGCCCATGTCACCAAGAGCGAGGCGAGCGCTGGCGAGATCGACGCGTTCACCGCAGGGTATGAGGCGGCGGTGTCGGCGACGCGGGCGGCCGAGGCACAGGAGGTGGCCTGACGTGCAGCTGCACTACCTCGAGATGACGGCGATCGGGCCCTACGCGGGCACCGAACGGGTCGACTTCGCGAGCTTGGGCCGGGCCGGCCTCTTCCTGCTCGAGGGGCCGACCGGATCGGGCAAGTCGACGATCATCGACGCCATCACCTTCGCCCTCTACGGCAAGGTGGCGCAGGCCTCGGCCGACGTCGAGCGCATCCACTCCCACCACGCCGACCCTCGCACGGTGCCGCTCGTCACGCTGGTCTTCGAAACCCAGTCGGGCCTCTACCGGGTGCAGCGCACCCCCCGCTTCGAACGGCCGAAGTCACGCGGGTCAGGCACCACGGTGGCGCAGCCGAGCGTGAAGCTCTGGCGGGTGACCACCGCCGACGACCTCGTCGGCGGTGAGCTGCTCTCGACCAACATCGGCGACTGCGACGACGAGATCACCCGAGCCGTCGGGCTCACCCGAGACCAGTTCGTGCAGACTGTCATCCTGCCCCAGGGCGAGTTCGCGACCTTCCTGCGGGCCAAGCCCGAAGACAAGGGCCGGCTGCTCGAGAAGGTGTTCGGCACGGCGTTCTTCCGCCGGGTGCAGGACGAGATCGTCGAGGCCGGCAAGGCGGCGCAGGCCAGCCGCCAGGGCGCCGTCGACGAGATCCGGCTCGCCGTGCACGCCTTTGCCGTGTCGGTGGGCCTTGACGAGGAGGCCCGCGAGCGCCTCGTCGCGACCAGCCGCACCAGCCCGGAGTCGCTGGCCGCTGAGCTGGCAGAGGTGGTCGACGAGCTCGCCACCCGCAAGCGCCACTCCGCCAAGGTGAGCCGAGAGGCCATCGAGGCGCACGGGCAGATGGCTGATGAGGTGCGGCGAACCCGGCTGCGCATCGAACGCCGTGATCGGCTGCGTCAGCTGCAACAGCAGGACGAAGACCTTGGTCGGCGGGCGGTCGAGATGCGCGAGCTGGCCGCCACCGTCACGCGGGCCACGCAGGCGAAACCGGTGGTCGGGGCGGTGCGCACCCTGGCCATCTCTGAAGCCGCCCTCAAACGGGCGGAGTCTGCGCTGGTGGCTGCCCGTTCGCGAGTCGAGCCACATCTGCACGAGCGCAGCATCTCGCTGTTGCGCGAGGCGGCGACCTCGGCGCGCGAGGTGGTCGGTTCGCTCTCGGGAGCGATCGAGCTGGAGGCAGGGCTCGCTGCCCGCGAGGGCCAGGCCCACGACCTGCGGGCCGATCGGCAGCGGGCGCAGACCGATCTCGAGGC
>JBBSTU010000331.1:0-2970 GCA_038235595.1 Actinomycetales bacterium
GAGGAGATGAGTCATGCCCACCGTTTCAGTGAAGGACGCGCCCATTTTCGAGGCCGGCGGCGGAACCGTCATCACGGGGCTGGCCTCGCCCAGCCGAGGGGCCCGCGACGTCGCGGCGTGGCGGGTCCGGCTCGCAGCCGACCACGCCACACCTTCCCACTCGGTCACCCGAGAGGAGACCTTCGTCGTGCTGTCCGGCGCGGTGACTGCACGTTTCGCCGCGCACGAGGAGACCGCAGGGGCCGGTGACGCCCTCATCATCCCCGCCGACACCGAGTTCTCACTGGTCGCCCGTGACGTGGCGGCCGAGGCGATCTGCGTACTGCCGGTGGGCGGACAGGCCGTGACCGCGGCCGGTGCCTTCACGCCGCCCTGGGCGATCTGACGCCAGCCGCCGCGGGGATCGGACCGTGGCGCAGCTTCTACCTCTCTGGAGCCACCGAGCTGCGGGAGGACCAGCTCGTTGCCCCGCCGACGACGGCCGCCCCTGACATCGTCGGCAACCTCGGCCCCCAGATGCTCTTCGACGCGATCGTCACGGCCGACAACGAGTAACCCCTCACCGAGGGGTTTCCTTCAGGCGGGGCCCACCGCGACGACTGGGCCGGATGCCGCTGGGCCGGCCGACGTCGCGGTGCCCGTCGATGGCTGCCATCCCGGTGGTGGGTCCTCGCCGGTGCGGCCGTCGACGGCCTCGCGCAGAAGGTCGGCATGTCCAGTGTGGCGTCCGTACTCCTCCACGAGGTCGCAGACGAGTCGGCGCAGGTTCGCCCGGCGCCCGTCAGGCCAGGACACGTGCACGAGCTGGCCCGCGACCGCTCGACCGCTCTGTCCCACAGCGCGTAGAGCTGGTCGGGGCGGTCGTGGGCGGCCGAGGTGAGCTCCCAGTCGTGGTCATCGTCCCACCCGACGGTGGCCCACGGCTCGCCCAGCGGCGCGCCGCTCAGCTTCACCGTAGAGGCGTAGTCCTCGGCGACCGCCAAGTGCTTCAGCAGCCCGCCGAGGGTCAGGGTCGACGCGCCGACCCGGGTCTGCAGGCCCGCTGCGCCCAGGCCGTCGGTCTTGTAGCGAAAGGTCGCTCGCAGACGCTCGAGAGCACCGAAGAGCGCCTCCTGCTCCGTGCCGGCGGGCGGCGGTTCCCACGGGGTGTCGTCCTGCTTCATGGGAGCACGCTAATGCCGGATGCGGACCATCGTCTTCCGCATCCCGCCGCGCCCTGCCACGCAGGCTCAGGGGTCGACGGTTGCGGCCCGCATTCGCTCACCGAGCCGTCGGACCGCATCCTGCAGCTCCGGGCCGGCCACCACGCGGTAGGCGCCCGGTGTGCGCGCGAGCTGCTCGGCGTACCAGGCCGGGTCGCTCGTGCTGCCGGTGAGGCGGCTGGAGCGGTCGCTCACCGCTTCGACGAGGCCGAGGGCGGGCGGCAGGCAGCGGGCCACGAGGTCGGCAGGGCTGTCGATCGTCACCTCGACCGGGTACTCCCAGCCGGCCGAGAGGTGCTGTTCCAGCTCGACGACGGGATCGAGGTCGCGGGGCGGGTCGAAGGTGGCAGAGAGCTTCTCCACCGCCAAGACGCGGTCGATGCGGTAGACCCGGCGCGCCTCGGCGTGGTGAGACCAACAGAGGAGGTACCAGCGCCCGTGCCGCACCACGACCGCCCACGGGTCGGCCTCCAGGTCCCACGACGAGCCAGCTTCTGAGTGATACCGCAGGCGAACCCGGTGCTGGCTCGCGCACGCGTCCGCGAGAGCGGTGGTGGTGCCGGGGTCGGGCCGGGCGGAGCCTCGGTCGGGCGCGGGGGCCGTGGTGCGTCGCACCGTGTCGGCTTGGGCCGCAACCGATTCGGGCAAGGCCCGCAGAATCTTCTCGATCGCGCTGCCCACCGGGTCGCCCGGGTCGCTGACCAGGTGATGACCGTCGAGCACGGCCATGACCAGGCCGAGAGCCTCGGTGGCGGTGAACGTGAACGGTGGCAGACGTAGGCCCCGCCCGACGCGGTACCCGCCGTAGGGACCACGCACCGACTCGATGGGAATCTCGGCCTCGCGCAGGATCGCCACGTACCGTCGCGCCGCCCGGTCGGAGACCTCGAGCCGATCGGCGAGCCGCTGCGCGGTGATGCCCGGTTGGTTCTGGATCAGCTCGAGGGCAAGCAGGGCTCGCGCGGTCGGGCTCGCGTCAGGGTTCACGCCCCTCAACCTATGGCGACGCCGCGCCGTCGCGTCTCACCATCGCGGCGAGCGACCCCTCAGCGCAGAACCCCGACCTTGAACGTCGCGAGCTCTCGGGCTGGGCGACCCTGCCCGCCGTGCTGGGCATCGAAGGATGCGGTGGCGTCGGTGCCGCAGATGCCGAGGATGGCGCCCGACCCTCCGGGGTGGGCGTCGACCCACCGGGTCAGGTCGTAGACGCCGCCGTCGATGGCAGCCCAGCACGACGAGGCCGAGCCATGCTTGCGAACGTCGGACAGGCTGAACGCGGTCGGCCCACCCTTGGTCGGTGGGGTGGCAGGAGAGGTCGACGGTCGCGGTGTTCGCTGGGCCTGTTTCCGGCTGGCTGCCGTCGTGCTCGCCGACCGGGTCGGGTCAGCGGCCGTCGGGGCCGGTGCCGCTTCTGTCGCCGACGCCGTGCGTGCGCTCGCCGCCGCCGGTTGTCTGCCTCCCCACACCGCGGTGGCGCCGCTGTGGCCGACGACCACAGTGAGGGCCAGCACTACGAGTGAGAGAACCACCGCGCCGGCGCCGGCCACTCGGGTCAGGGCCGGGCGAAAACGGGCGGGGTCGGTGGTGGCGCCCGATGAAGCAGCCCGTCGCGCGAGCAGGTCGAGGGCGAACCACACGACGGTGACGACGGCGAACACCATGGCCGCCACGAAGAGCCGGTCGCCCCATTCGGCATGGTCGGCGGGCAGACCGACCTGGTCGGCCAGGGCCTCACCCGACTCCTTGGCCACGAACGCTCCGAGCGTGC
>JBBSTU010000332.1:0-2957 GCA_038235595.1 Actinomycetales bacterium
GAGCGCAGCCCAGAGGTGAGGCGCACGTTGCCGGTCTGGATGTGGGTCTCGACGTTCGCGTAACCGGCGTCGGTGAGGGCCTGGCGCAGCTCGGCCATCGGATAGCTCCGCCTGCCGACGTTGATGGCACGAAGGAACACGATCCAGGTGGCCATCCCTACAGGCTAGCGAACCGGCGACGTGTGACCAGGTGGCCTCAGCCGGCGCGCGGGGCCGGCGCGAGGTAGACCGGCACAGGCGCCGATCGCAGAATCTTGGAGGCCCGGGAACCGAGGAAGAGCCGAGCGGCCGGAGCCGTCGAGCTCGGCCCCACGACGAGCAGGTCACCGTCGCTCCAGGGGACATCCCAGATCGCCTTGCCCCAGGACAGGCCCTGCCCGACCACGAGCGAGGTAGCCAGCCGGTCGCCCAGGGCGGCATCCACCGCGCCCACCTCGGCCTGGAGGGCAGCCTTCGTGCGGGTCACCCACTGCTCGACGACAAGGTCGTCGGCGGACTCGTCCACAGACCCGAAGAACCTCTTGGGCGGCCGGACGGCGAACGACACGGCGCGGACGTCTGCGCCGACGGTCTCGGCGAGGCGTAAGCCCACGGTGGCCAGGTGCGCCCCCCCGGCGGATCCTCCGAAGCCGATGCTGACCCGGCGGATGCGTGAGGTCGGGCCGGAACGGAACCCACGCGGGGCGAGGAGCACCGGCAGGGGCGCCGCGTGCACGAGCCGGTCGGTGACGCTGCCGAGCGAGATCCGGCCGAGCGAGCCCTTGCTCGACGATCCGAGCACCAGCGCCGACGCGCCGGTGTCGACGCAGAGCTGCAGCAGTCCTCCCGGGATGGATGTCGCCCGGCGCACCTCGTAGGTCGCCTCGATGTCCTTCGGGAGGCTCACTCTGGCCTGGTCGAGCACAGAGTGGCCCCAGTCGGTGAGCGGTCCGAGGTAGTCGCCGTCGACGAAGTCGGGTACTCCCGCTGCTTGCGGGGTGGCGACGACGACCGCAACCACGAGCGGCTCACCAGTGGACCGCGACAGCACGCTGGCCAGCTCGAGGGCCGACGCGCCGCTGTCCTGCGCGGTGTAGGCGACGACGATCGTCATGGGTCAGACCGGCGCGACGAGCGAGGCCGCTTCGATGTGGGTCACCGGCAGCCCCAGCTCACCAGCCCGGTCGACGACCTCGAACCGCTGCCACACCGAATCCGACGCAGGAAGCGTGACGACGACGATCTGGTCGGGACGGAACTCCTGAACGGCATTCTGCAGGGCCCGAATCGGGCGGTAGTCGCCCAGAGCGCCGGTGGCGTCGAGATGGTGGTCCGCCAGTGTCTCGAGGGTCCGGTCCAACCGCTCCTGCGCAGCCGCGACCGTCGCGTCATGCACCGACACGGCGCCGTGCGTCCATGCGGTACCGGTCTCGACAGCACTGGCCGGAACACAGACGAAGTACGTCGCCTTCCCCGTGGCGTCGATGCGGTCCAGCTCGCTGATGAGCTCGTCGGCTTCCAGGGTCTGGTTGGCCAGCACGAGCACGCGATGCGCGTCACCGGTCGGTTCGACCTCGGCCCTGATCGGCAGCCGAGCGATGCGGCGCTTGTTGATGAAGAAGAGGATGAGCACCACGCCGAACGACAGAAGGCTCAGAACCAGCTGGATCCGCACGTCGGCCGTCAACCCCATCTGAACCAGCACCAGGATGATGCCCAGGGCCGTGACCGCCGAGAGGCCGGGGAACCACCACATCTTCACCTTGATCGTCGACTCGTCGGTTCGATATCGCAGGATGATCTGCGAGATGGCGATGAGCAGGTAGACGAACAGGATGATGGCACCCGAGGAGTTCAGCAGGAACGAGAACACCGTGTCGGGCGAGATGGCGGCCATGATCACGGCGAGGAAGCCGACGACCGACGAGGCGAGGATGGCGACCACCGGCACGCCGCGCGAGTTCACCGACACCATCGATGCGGGAGCCTCGCGACGAGCCGCCAGCACGAACAGCATGCGAGACGCGGTGTAGAGGCCGGAGTTGAGACACGAGAGCACCGCGGTGAGCACGACGGCGTTCATCACGTCGTCGGCGTAGGGGATACCCATCTGCTTGAACGCCGCAACGTACGGCGAGACGGCCAGGTCGGGCGAGTTCCACGGCAGGATGACCGACAGCAGGAAGATCGAGCCGACGAAGAAGATCGCGATGCGGGTGATCACCGAGTTGGCGGCCTTCGAGACGGCCCGCTCGGGGTCGTCGGACTCGGCCGCGGCGATGGTGGCGATCTCGGCGCCGACCATCGAGAAGATGACTGTGACCACCCCTGCCGTGATGGCCGCACCCCCGTTCGGGAAGAAGCCGCCCTGCTGCGTGAGGTTGCTGAAGTCTCTGGTGGCGTTGGGCCAGATGCCGAAGACGAAGAGCCCGCCACAGATCAGGAAGATGATGATCGCGCCGACCTTGATGCCCGCGAACCAGAACTCGAACTCGCCGAACGAGCTCACCGAGATGAGGTTGGTACCGGTCATGAGGAGCATGAGGAAGAGGCTGAGGAGCCAGGTCGGCACGTCGGGGAGCCAGAAGTTGGCGACCTTCGCCCCGGCCACCGCCTCGAAGCCGACGACGATGACCCAGAAGTACCAGTACAACCAACCGACAGAGAAGCCGGCCCAGTCACCGAGCGCCTTGCGCGAGTAGTCGGCGAAGGAGCCGGTCGAGGGTTGTGCGACCGCCATCTCGGCGAGCATGCGCATGACCATGATGATGAGCACGCCACACAAGGCGTAGGTGATGAACGCCCCCGGCCCGGTGTCGTGGATGACCGTGCCCGACCCGACGAACAGGCCGGCGCCAATCACGCCACCCATGGCGATCATCGTCAGCTGACGTTGGTTGAGAGCCTTCTTCAGCTCTGGGCCACCGCCGGACACCTCAGGCCCCCCCGCACACGAGAGGCTGGTGAACTGGAGCGGA
>JBBSTU010000333.1:0-2923 GCA_038235595.1 Actinomycetales bacterium
GGCTTCGTCTGAGACAGTCTTGGTCTGAGACAGTCAGGGAATGGGCAGCACGCGAAACGAGGTGTCGGCGCGGTGAGCGGGAGCGACGACCCACAGGGTCACGAACCACAGGGTCACGAACCACAGGGTCACGAACCACAGCCGGCCAGTACGGAGGCCGACCGAGAAGGTGCCGGCCTGCGTGGAGCCCGGTCGCTGCGACCCGCCTCGTCGGTGATCGTGGGCGTGGCCGGAGCCCTCGCCGGGCTGTCGCTGCTCGTGCCCTCCCTGCTGTCGAACGATCGGAGCCTGACGCTGATCGCCTCGGTCGTGTTGGCTCTCGTGCTGCTCTGGCTCTTCGTCGCCCGGCCCCGTGCCGTGATTCACGCGGAGGGCATCCGGCTCGTCAACCCGCTTCGGGTGGTCGACCTCACCTGGCCGGCCATCACCGAGGTGCGTTCGAAGTGGGCCCTTGAGCTGTTCGTCGGAACCACGCGGTACACCGCTTGGGGCATCCCGGCCGACCCGAAACGGCCACGGCACGGTCGCGGCCTGCTGACCCTGGGGGCCAACAAGGTCGCGAGTGCTCAAGGCGGTCGAGGCTCCCGCGGCGCGAGGGCGTCGGAGGTGCCACAACCGGAGCTCAAGGCCAAGGTCGAGGCGCAGACCGTGGCGGCCGAGGTCGAGCAGCGTATCGCCGCCGACCGCCGACGCAAGGACGGGCGCACCCCGCGCATCGCCAGCCAGAGCTGGGACCCGGCTGCGGTCGGGATGCTGCTGGCGGCCCTCGCCCTCTTCGCGCTCGCTCTGTTGTTCGGCTGAGCACACGCAAGCCCTAGCAGGCTGCCTCCCACGCCGGGTGGGAGACCGCGCGGTCAGGGCTGTGGCAGCTCGGTCAGACGCTCGAACTCGCCACGGATCGAGGTGAGGCGCTGCGTCGCCGTCTGGCGAGCGTGCGCCAACCGCTGCCTGGGACTCTGCTCCGGCGTCTCGATGGTGTCGGCGGTCTCGATGGACTCCACGGTCTCCACGGTCTCGATGACCTCGAGATAGACCTTGACCTTCGGCTCGGTACCGCTCGGCCGGACGATGACCCGAGACCGGTCAGCGAAGCGGTAGCGCAGCCCATCGGTGGGCGGCAGGCCCCCGTCACCGCGCGCCAGGTCGTCGACCCCGTCGATGGCGATTCCGGCCAGGATGCTCGGCTGCTGCGTGCGGAGCCGGCCCATGAGCACCTCGATCTGAGGCAGCTCGGCCACCCGCACCGAGAACGAGTCGGTGAGGTGCACGCCGTGGGTGACCGACAGGTCGTCGAGCAGGTCGAGCAGCGTGGCGCCCTTGGCCTTGAGGCCGGCCGCCAGCTCGGCGAGCAGCAGGGCCGCGCTGACGCCGTCTTTGTCGCGCACGATCTCGGGAGCCACGCAGTAGCCGAGCGCCTCCTCGTAGCCGTAGCGCAGCCCGTCGACCCGGGCGATCCACTTGAAGCCGGTGAGGGTCTCCTCGTGTCGGATGCCGGCCGCCTGTGCGACGCCGGCCAGCATCCGCGAGCTGACGATCGAGCAGGCGAAGACGTCGTGCTCGCGGACGCCTCGCGACACGATGTGAGCCCCCAGCAGGGTGCCGACCTCGTCACCACGCAGCATCCGCCAGCCGTTCACCGCCGGGTCGCGTACCGCCGCCGCACACCGGTCGGCGTCGGGGTCGTTGGCGATGACGAGGTCACAGCCGACCTCGACGGCCTTGGCCAGCGCGAGGTCGATCGCGCCCGGCTCCTCGGGGTTGGGAAAGGCCACCGTGGGAAAGTCGGGGTCGGGAACCGCCTGCTCGTCGACGGCCACCGGCGCGGCAAATCCCGCGCGCACGAACGCGTCGTGCACGGTCGCGTGTCCCACCCCGTGCAGGCTCGTGTGCACCACCGACAGGTCACGAGCGGACTCAGGGTCGACGACGGAGACGACCGCGTCGAGGTAGGCGTCCTGCAGCCCCTCGCCGAAGGTCTCCGCGCCATCGGCGGCTCGCGGCACGTCGGCCACCCGGTCGACCGCAGTGATGTGGGCAGCGATCAGGGCGTCGGCAGGAGGAACGATCTGGCTGCCGTCGCCGAGATACACCTTGTAGCCGTTGTCCTGCGGTGGGTTGTGGCTCGCGGTCACCATCACCCCGGCGTCGGCTCCGACGTGACGGATCGCGAAGGCGAGCACGGGCGTCGGCAGCGGCTGGGGCAGCAGCAGTGCCCGACCACCGGCGGCCACGACGACGGCAGCGGTGTCGCGCGCGAACACGTCGGAGTTGTAGCGCGCGTCGTAGCCGATGACGACGACCGGGTTGGTGACCGCCACCTCGCGCTGCAGGTACGCGGTCAGCCCGGCCGCCGCGCGGATCACCACGCTTCGGTTCATCCGGTTCGGGCCGGCGCCGATGGCACCACGCAGGCCGGCCGTGCCGAACTCCAGCAGCCCGCAGAACCGGTCGGCCAGCTCATCGAGGGCTGCGGCCTCGCCGGCCTCTGAACGGGCGAGCAGGTCGTCAATCTCGGTGCGCGTCGTCGGGTCGGGGTCGTCGTCGCGCCACGCCAGCGCCGCGGTCTTCAGCTCGCCCACTGATGGCGTGCTCACCCGATCCTCCGTACGACGTCGGCGAGCAGGCGGCCGCACCGGTCGGCAGCGGCCCGGCCGGCCTCCAAGACCTCCGCGTGGCTGAGCGGCACGTCGGAGATGCCGGCCGCCAGGTTGGTGACGAGCGAGATGCCGAGCACGTCGAGCCCGCACTGCCGGGCGGCGATGGCCTCGAGCGTCGTCGACATGCCGACCAGGTCGCCGCCGAGCACCTTGGCCATGGCGACCTCGGCCGGGGTCTCGTAGTGGGGCCCGCGGAACTGCACGTAGACGCCTTCGTCGAGGTCGGGGTCGACCTCGCGGGCGATGGCGCGCAGGCGGGGGGTGTA
>JBBSTU010000334.1:0-2888 GCA_038235595.1 Actinomycetales bacterium
CACCGGCGTTCCGTCGACGTGGCTGATGACCTCCGCCAAGACGATCGACTGGCCCTCGGTGCAGCGGCTCAACCGCTACGCCCTCGTGGTCACGAGTAAGGCCGTGACCAGCCTGCCTGATGACGAGCGTGCTCGGCTCGATCCCGAGACGTACACCGGTGACCAGAGCCAGAGCACAGCCGTGGCCATCGCGGCTGCTTCGGGCGCGTTGCTGCTGACCACCACCCTGCTGGCCGGCCCCGCCTTCGCGGTCAGCGCCAGTCGGCAGCGTCGTACCCTCGCCCTTGCCGCCGCCAACGGCGGCACCGTGGCCCATGTGAGGCGCTTCGTACTCGCTCAGGCCGTCGTGCTGGGTGCGGCGGCTGCCGTGCTGGGGGCGGCCCTCGGGTTGGGGGCTTTTTTCGTGCTGAGGGGTCTGCATTTCAAACCCCTGCTCGAACTCTCGTACTCCCCAGTCGATGTGCCGTGGTCTCTGATCGGCCTTGTGGTCGCGGTAGCGCTGCTGAGCGCGGTGGTGGCGGCACTGGTCCCGGCTCGGTCGCTGGGTCGACTCGACATCGTGCGCGTGCTGAGGGGGCAGGAGGTCAGCCGCTCCTTGCGGCACCGGCTCATGGTCGTCGGGTTCGTGCTCTGCGGCATCGGCGCCTTGACGGCCCTCACCCGAACGGTGAGCGACAGCGGAGTGTCGGTCACCGCCTTTCTCGTCGGCAGCGTCGTGCTGACCCTCGGTGCGCTGTGTCTGGTGCCGGCCCTGCTGGTTGTGTCGGCACGACTGGCCGGTCGACTGCCCCTGACCATGCGGATGGCGGCTCGCGACTCGGCCCGACAGCGGGCGCGGACCGCGCCCACCGTCGCCGCCGTGCTGGGCGTCACCGCACTGTTCTCAGCGGCCTGCATCGGGCTGGCCTCCGACACCGCCAAGCGAGCCGACACCTATGTCCCCCAGCTCTCGGCGGGCATGGGCACCGTCAACGTCGGGTACGTGGGCTCAGGCGAGCCGCCGAGTCAGGCAGCGATACGCGACCTCGTCACCCGCACCGCCCCCAGGTTGCGCGTGCTCGACGAGTTCCTGCTGGGTAACCCCAATCGAGTCTCCGGCTCAGCAACGTCGCTGACCGTCCCAGACCAGCAGATCGTGGCCATCCGCAACGGCTGCTCCGCGAAGGATGCGCTCGACAACCCGTACGTCTCGGGCCCTGGCTCACCGTGTGCGTCGCTGTCCACGGCTGCGTTTCAGACCGGTCAGGTTCGCGTGCTTCCCGCGAGCCAGCTGGGCGAGGTGCTCGGTTTGACGCCACCGCAGATCGACGCTGTGAAGCGGGGCGCGATCATGCTTCCCGACCCCAAGACCGTGCAGTCCACGTCCCGCAAGAACACGTTGGCGTCGATCTCAGTTGCCACGGTTGACATCAACGCCGGCCGGGTTGCCTTTGCCGTTCAGGCAGGTAACCGAAACCTCGAGAACGACACTTTCACCGCTACGGGTTCGGCGACTCAGACTCGGCTACCCGTACTCCTGCTGCCCTTCGAGCAGTACTTGCGACTGCAGAACAGCAACGGCGTCGGCGGCATCATGGCGACGGAGGGTACGACCCGACTGGGTTGGGCGACCACGCCCGACGTGGTGGGGTTCTACTCCCCTTCCGGGCCGGTGGATCGTGACACACAGCAGCGGCTGGAGACTGCCTTCGAGAAGCAGTACGAGTACGCCAACGTGTACGTCGAGCGAGGCTTCGAACGTGACGACCTGCCGGTGGTGCTCGCGCTGGTCGGCATCGTCTCCCTGCTGATCCTCGTGGCCACGTTCGTCTCGACCGCCCTCTCGCTCGCAGAGCAGCAGCCGCTGATGGGCACTCTGGCCGCGGTGGGCGCCACCCGGGGCACCCGCCGGCGGATGGCGGCATCCCAGGCTCTGCACCTCGCGGGGCTGGGAGCGTTCGTCGGGACCGCCGTAGGGCTGATACCCGGAATTGCCATCGCTCGAGCTACAACGTTCGGCCGCGATTTCGACGGCGTGGCCGAGATCACCTACGGGCCGTTCCTCGAGATCCCGTGGCTGCAGATCGTCGCGCCGGTCGTGCTCGTGCCGCTCATCGCTGCGGCCTTTGCCTGGCTCGCCGTGCGCCGCTCGCCCCAGGTCACCCGAAGGCTCGGCTGATCTGGGACCCTGTGCCGGTGGGTACCGACACCGCAACACGCCGAGCACCGGCCGCTGCCGTGTTGGCGCGGCCTCAGGGGTGGGTCTGGGCGGCGTGGAGCGCCTTGGTTCTGGTCGCTGCTCGCCGGCTCGTCGTCGAGCTCAGCCAGCGTCTTCTCGATCTCGCCGTCTACCTGCAGGCGGGCGCCGACGTCGTCAACGGAGCCTCCCCCTACGTCGTGCGCGAGGCTCTCCCGTTCACCTACCCCCCGTTCGCGGCCCTGCTGGCAACGCCTCTGAGCCTGGTGTCGGCCGGGGTGGCCGGGGCTCTGGTGTCGGTGGCCAGCGGCACCGCGCTCGTGGTGACCGTTCTGGTTCTCAGCGATCGCCTCGGCCTACCCCGCTCGAGCCTCTGGTGGACCATACCCGGGCTGGTGGTCATGTCGCCGATCTGGCGAACGTTCGGCTTCGGCCAGGTCAACCTGGTGCTGATGGCGCTCGTCGTGGTCGACGCCTTCGTGGTTCCGAGGCGATGGCGCGGCCTGCTCACCGGCTTGGCAGCCGGCATCAAGGTCGTGCCCGGCATCTTCGCCGTCTACTACCTGGCCACCCGGCAGTGGCGCGCCTGCGCTCTCTCGGCGATCGGCTTTCTGGCCACCGTCGGGCTCGGGTGGGTCGTGCTACCGAACGACTCGCCCACGTTCTGGTTCGTGCTGCTGCGAGACTCGAGCCGAGTCGGCGCGCTCGACTA
>JBBSTU010000335.1:0-2873 GCA_038235595.1 Actinomycetales bacterium
CGCGCAGCGTCACGAGGTCGTGGCTCTGCACGTCAGTGACCCGCGCGAGTTCGAGCTGCCCGACGCCGGGATGATCTACGTCGAAGACGCCGAGACCGGTGAGCAGATCTTCGTCGACACCGGTGACCCGGGGTTTCGGGCCCGCCTTCGAGCCGCCGCTGACGAGCGGCAGTCGATGATCGAGAGCGCGGCTCGGTATGCCCGGGTCGACCTGCACCGGGTCGGCACCGACGAGGACCTCGTGCGTGCGCTGGTTCGCGTCGCGGCGCTGCGCAAGAGGCGGCGCCGGTGACCCTGACCTGGCCGTGGGCACTCGTCGGACTGTTCGCCGTGCCCGCCTTCGTGATCGCCTACCGCCGCCTGCTCGGGCGCCAGCAGGCCCGGCGTGACGCCCTCGCGGAGCAGGGGCTCGTGGTGACTCGTTCGACGCCGTCGACCCGGCCCGACCGATGGCGACACGTGGCCCCGGTGCTGCTCCTCGCGGCCCTCACCCTGATGACCCTGGCGCTGACCCGTCCCGTCGCCTCGATCGGCGAGCCCCGCAGTGAGGGAACGGTGGTGCTCGCCTTCGACGTGTCGACAAGCATGGCGGCCACCGACGTGACGCCGACCCGGCTGGGCGCCGCCCAGGCGGCGGCGCGGGCCTTCGTCGAGAAGCAGCCCGCGGCGGTACGGGTCGCCGTCGTGGCCTTCGGGGGAACGGGTGTCGTGTCGCAACGTCCGACCACCGACCGCGCCTCGGTGCTCGCCGCCATAGCCCGCCTGCGACCGCAGGGCGAGACGTCGCTCGGTGACGGCATCCTCGGAGGCTTGAGCGCGATTGCCGGACGACCCATCCGAGCGGGTGGCGACACTGAGGCCGGCCCGTCTGACGAGACCCCCATCGGCTACTACGGCGGCACCGCCATCGTGCTGCTCACCGACGGCGAGAACACGAGCGGGCCCGATCCCGCCGGGCTGGCCGACCTCGCCTCGGCCGCCGGCGTGCGGATCGACCCTGTCGGGCTCGGCAGCGCGGCCGGAACCGTCTTGCAGATCAAGGGTTTCAGCATCGCCACTGCGCTCGACGAGAGCACGTTGAAGACCATTGCCAAGACCACGAACGGCACCTACCGGTCTGCGGCGGATGCCGCGTCGCTCGCCCAGGTCTACGACTCCATCGAGCTGATGTGGACGACCCGCACGGTGCCACACGAGGTGACGTCTCTGGTCGCCGGAGTCGGCCTGCTGTTCCTGATCGCCGGAGCCGCACTCTCGGTGCTGCGCCAGGGCCGGGTGATCTGAGATGGCGTTCGCCCTGCCCTACGTGCTGGTCGGGCTCGTCGTCGTGCCCCTGCTGCTGGGGGCCTACGTCTGGAAGCAACGACGCCGACGTCGCACCGTCGTTCGCTACTCCAACATCGCCCTCGTGCGCGCCGCGGCCCAGCCGGTGCGCCGGTGGCGGCGACACGTGCCGATCGGCCTCGTGCTGGCCAGCCTCACTCTGCTCGGGCTGGCCAGTGCCCGGCCTCAGGTGCGGGCCGACGTGCCGGTGTCGAGCGCGACCATCATCCTGGCCCTCGACGTCTCTGGGTCGATGTGCGCGACGGATGTCGACCCCAACCGGCTGACGGCGGCGCAAGCCGCGGTGCGCACCTTCGTCAAGGGCCAGGACGAGGAGACGAAGGTGGGCCTGGTGCTCTTCTCCGGGTCGGCCCAGCTGGCCGTGGCCCCGACCACCAACCGCGACGACCTGCTCGCCGCGCTCGCCGGAGCCACGACGGGTCGGGGCACGACGATCGGGGCGGCCATCCTCACCTCCATCGACGCCATCGCCGAGATCGACCCCGACGTGGCGCCCAGCGACATCGTCGACCAACCCGACGACGGTCTCGGGGCCGCGCCCGTGCCGGCGCCCACCTCGCCTCCCGGCAGCACGGCGGGCACCAGCGCGCCTGCCCAGAACGACTCCGGCAACCTGGCGCCCGAGATCATCGTGCTGCTCACCGACGGCGCCAACACCCGGGGTGTCACCCCGGCAGAGGCGGCCGAGCAGGCCGCGGCCCGCGGCATCCGGGTCTACCCCATCGGGTTCGGCACCAAGAGCCCGACCCAGCTGGTGTGCTCCCGCGACCAGATCGGCGCCTCGTCGGGCCGCCAGTTCTCCGGCGACGTCGGCAACCGCTTCGTGGACACCGGCGGGCGGAACTACCTGGTGGTCGACGATGCGGCACTCAAGACCGTCGCGACCACGACGAAGGCCGAGTACTTCGCCGCGACCGATGCCGGTCAGCTCGACAGCGTGCTGAGCGATCTGCCCAAGCAGGTGTCGGTGCAGCAACAGGACGTCGACCTCAGCGCGTGGTTCGCGCTCGGTGCCGCTCTCGTTCTGGTCGGTGGCCTGGTGCTCTCGATCCGGTGGAGCACCCTCACCTAGCCCCCGCTCTCTCCAGTCGAGTGGCCACTTTCGTACCGTCGAGTGGCCACTTTTGTACTGCGCGGTTGGCACCCTCGAGGGCCCAGAGGTGCCAGACGTACAGCCCATCGTGCGGTTGGCACCTCTGGCAACGGGCGGGTGCCGACCGCGCACCCGCCGCGCCAGAGGCACCCAGCCGAGTGGCCAGTTCGGTTGTGGACAAGACCCTTTCGTGGGTGGGGCAGTGTCGGTGGTGGCCTCTAGGGTTTGAGTCATGGACACGAATGGTTCGCTTCTTGAGAGGCTCCGGCGGCAGCTGGCCGATCTCGAGGCGAGCCAGCGCCGAACTGGTGGAACCGCGACGGCCGGGTTCTGGTCGACCCCCATCCCGGATGCCGCAAGGCCGGCTTCGTCGGATGCCGCAGAGCCGGCTCCGGCGCATGCCGCTGAGCCTGGTCTTGGTACCGCTGCCCCGGTC
>JBBSTU010000336.1:0-2856 GCA_038235595.1 Actinomycetales bacterium
ACGGCGCCGACGACCGCGAGCCAGGGGTAGGCCGGCCAGAGAGCGAACCGCTCCCAGAAGCCCACCCAGCTCACCCCGGCGCTCGCCACGAGAAAGGCCCCCGCTCCGACGAGACAGCCGATGCCGACCATCACGCCGGATGCCGTGAGGCCCCGGTGGGTGCCCTTGAACGCCAGGGCGGTTGCGAGCACGGCGAGTGGTTGGGTGACGAAGACGGGAACGGCCACGAGCACGTGCAGGCTCGGTTGCTGGTCGACCGGGACGAACCCGATGGCGGCCGAGAACACGCCAGAGAGCACCCAGAGAACGGTGGCGGTGACCGCCGCGCGACCAGGACGCCACGACGGGAGAAGCAGTAGTGCTCCAGCCACTCGAAGCAGGCTGAACACGACGAACGCCGTGTTCATGCCGGGATGCCACGGCGAACAGAGCGCCGGTGTGCAGCCGATCGAGCCGAGGTCGCTGATCGTGTTGTCCCTGAGGCTGTAGGTCGCCGACGCTCCCGCTGCGACCAGCAGCTCGGCGACGATGTAGAGCGGCTGGGCCAGCCAGCAGAACGCTCCGACCACCTCGAAGCGGCGCCGGCCCATCGGCATCCGGGACCCTGTCGCGAGGGACGGCACGGTCAGTCGACCAGGTGGCGTAGGTAGCGCTCGGGCGCTTCGAGATAGCGGAGGTAATGCTCAACCATCGCGAGGTCGGCCCACGTGCTGTCGTGGAAGCCGTCGTCGTCGAGCTCGAGGATCGTGGCGCCGGGGAGGCTCGCGATGATCGGCGAGTGGGTGGCCACGACCACCTGCGTGCCTCGTTGAGAGGCGAGCCCGGCCAGCGACCCGACGAGGGCGAGCTGAGCCTGGAACGACAGGCCGGCCTCGGGTTCGTCCATGACGAAGAACCCGTCACCGTTGAACCGGTTGCTCGACAGCAGCGCGAGGAACGACTCGCCGTGGCTCAGGGTGTGGAAGTCGGGGTCCTCGGTGCGGTCGCTTGCGGCCTCTCCACCGAGGTAGGTGAACAGGCCGTGCATCGTCTCTGCGCGCAGGAAGTAGCCCCAGCGGCTGGCCCCGGCACCGCGCACCAAGGCCAACGACTCGTGCAGCGGCGACTCGCTCTTCCACGTGCTGTTCCTCGCCCCGGTCGACCCTCCTTCGGCGCCCAACCCGAACGCCATCGCGATCGCCTCGACCATCGTCGACTTGCCGGTGCCGTTCTCGCCGACCAGCACGGTGGCCGGGCCAAGGTCGATGCCCTCGCGCAGCAGCTGCGCCACCGGGGGCAGGGTGGCGGGCCACGCGAGGTCGGCGAGAGCGCCCTGCTCGCTACGTTGCACGCGCTGCACCGGCAACGGGTTGAGCCACGACGACGCTTCGGACATGCCCCGACGCTACTGGGTGTTGACTGGCGGGACGGCACAGCAGACAGAGGAGCCCTCTCGACCATGACGATCTCCGACACCACGACGTCCAGCGGCGCCGGAGACGGGCCGCACCCGCCGGCTGGCAACCGGGTCTCCCCGTTCGGGAACATCGTCGCCGCGCCCGGCCGCGGTGGCTGGATGGGCAACCGCGGGGTGCTGCACGCGGGCACGGGTGCCCGCGTGACGGTGCGCAGCCACCGCGGGCGGGCCTGGATCACCTGCGTGCTCGACTTCCGGGGTCGCCGCGTTCCGCAGTGGCAACCTGGCCGGTACACGCCGCTGTTCTTCCTCGACGAGGCGCTGTCGCTCGCCGCCGGGCACCGGCCGTGCGCCGAGTGCCGACGGGCCGACTTCAACGAGTTCCGTGCCGCCTGGGCGCGGTTCACCGGTGAGGCCGTGCCACCACGAGCCCCGCAGCTGGATGCCGTTCTGCACGGTCAGCGGATGCCGCTCGGCCCGGACGGCCGCCCGCTCTTCCGGTCGAGCTGGCCAGATCTTCCTGACGGGGCGTTCGTGCTCGTCGAGCAGGGTCCGGCCGTCGTGGTGCAAAATCGGCTGATCCCGTGGCGGCCCGACAACACCTACGGACCGCCGGTGGGGCGCCCCCGACGCGGCACGGCATCGGTCATCACCCCGCCGGCCAGCCTGGGAGCGCTGCGAGCGGGGTACCCCGTTCAGATCGCCGACCCCCAGAGGTGAGAAGTGGCCCTGCCCGACCGGTACACCGGTGACGACTTCTACTGCGACGTGGCGATCCCGAGCGCGGCACACCTCGACGTGGTGCACAATGACGATCTGGTGCTGGCCTACCACCACACCCGACCCTTCTGGGTGACCCACCTCGTCGTTGTGCCCAAGCGGCACATCGACTCGTTCACCAGCGTGACCGAGTGCGACGAGGCCGACGTGCGGCAGCTGTTCGCCGTCGTGCAGCGCCTCGCGCGCGAGGTGACCGACCGCAAAGGAGCTGCCGCGGTGCTGACCAACCTCGGCCGCTACCAAGACTCCAAGCACCTGCACGTTCACGTGCACAGTGGCCCGCAGCGAGACCACGCCTGACGCAGTGGGCGGCGACTCGGCTCACTCCGTCGTGCTCCCACCAGCACCTCAGCCGACTCTCAGCCACGATTTCCTACCTTGGCGGGATGCTGCCAACGGACGACCACGAGTCGGGCCTCTTCTCCTCCATCGCGGGGCTCCCCCTCCATCCCCTCGTGGTGCACCTGGCCGTGGTCGTGCTGCCGGCTTCCGCGATCGCCCTGATCACCATCATCGCGGTGCCGCGGTGGCGCCGGCCCTACGGCTGGCTCACCGTCGCTGCGGCGCTGCTCGGCACGCTCGGCGCGTTCGTGGCCAAGGAGTCGGGTGAGGCCCTGGCCGACCAGGTCGGTCTGCCCGCCGACCATGCCGAATGGGGCGACCGGCTCTTCGTGGCGGCC
>JBBSTU010000337.1:0-2787 GCA_038235595.1 Actinomycetales bacterium
CGCCGCCTTGGCGATCACCATCGCCGGAGTTCTCGGATGGATCTTCTACGAGCACGTCATCAACGCGCTCACCAAGCCCATCACCGACCTCGCCCGGCAACGGGCCGCCGAGGGCGGTAACGCGCTCGTCAACATCAACTTTGCCGGGCTCACCGACCCGATCTCGATCCAGCTGACGGTCTCGCTGTTCGTCGGCCTCATCGTCGCCTCGCCCGTGTGGCTCTGGCAGATCTGGGGTTTCATCGTTCCGGGGCTGACCAAGAAGGAGAAGCGGGTCGCGCGACTGTTCATCGTCGCCGCGGTGCCGCTCTTCCTCGCCGGCTGCGCCCTGGCCTACTTCATGTTGCCCAAGGCCGTCTCGGTGCTGCTCGGCTTCACCCCCGACAACGCCGCCAACCTCCAGGATGCCGCTGCCTACCTGAACTTCGTGCTGAAGTTCATCGTCGCCTTCGGGTGTGCGTTCCTGCTACCGGTGTTCCTCGTCGCGCTCAACCTCGTCGGCATTCTGCCGGCCCGACTCATGCTGCGAGGCTGGCGTCCGGCGGTCATGCTGATCTTCGTCTTCGCCGCGATCATGACCCCGACGCCCGACGCCTACACGATGTGCATCCTGGCCCTGCCGATGGTGGCCTTCTTCTTCGCGGCCGTGGGCATCGCCTTCATCTTCGACAGGCGCAAGGCCAAGCAAGAGCCCGGGTGGCTCGACGTCCCCGACGACGAGGCGTCCTCGCTGTAGCGTGCCGCTGTGCCCTCGCGCATCGCCTTGATCGTCAATCCCACGTCCGGGAAGGGCGCGGGCGCCGCCATGGGCGAGCAGACGGCTCGCCTGCTGCGTACGGCCGGGCACGAGGTCATCGACGTCTCGGCCGCCAGCTACGCCCTGGCTCGCGCTGCTGCAGCCACCGCTCTGAGTGGCGGCGCCGACACGCTCGTCGTGGTCGGCGGAGACGGCATGGTTCATCTCGGCGTCAACCTCTGTGCGGGCACCCCCGTGCGGCTCGGGGTCGTGGCCGCCGGAACCGGCAACGACTTCGCGCGCGACCTCGGCCTTCCGGTGCGCGATCCGTCGGCCGCGGTGCGCGTGATCCACGCCGGCGTGACCCGGGCGGTCGACGCCGGGAAGGTCACCGACGCCGGGGGTCAGACGCGGTGGTTCGGTGGGGTGCTCGGTGCCGGGTTCGACGCGGTGGTCGCGGCCCGGGCGGCCCGGATGCGCTGGCCCCGGGGCCCCATGCGCTACAACCTCGCCATCGTCCGGGAGCTGCCCGTCTTTCGTGCCATCCCCTACGTGGTGGACCTCGATGGCGAGCGGTTGCAGACCCGTGCGATGTTGGTGGCAGTGGCCAACACGACATCGTTCGGAGGTGGGATGACGGTGTGTCCCGACGCCGACGTCTCCGACGGGCTGTTCGACGTGCTGATCGTGCACGAACTGTCGATCGTCGCCTTTCTCAGGGTCTTTCCCAGAGTCTTCTCGGGAACACATGTCGGCCACCCCGCTGTTGACATCCGCAGGGCGCGGCGAGTGCGGCTCGAGGCCCACGGCATCCACGCCCAGGCCGACGGCGAGCCGGTGGCGGTTCTGCCGCTCGATATCGAAGTGGTGCCCGCTGCGCTGCAGGTGGCCGTTCCCGACCCCGAAGGTTCACGATGAAGATGCCCGACTGGCCCCACCTGCGTGACTTCGCACAGGGGCTGGACTTCCCGCTCGACGACTTCCAGACCGAGGCGTGCCGCGCGGTCGAGGAGGGCCGGGGCGTGCTCGTGGCCGCCCCGACCGGAGCGGGCAAGACCATCGTGGGGGAGTTCGCCGTGCACCTGGCCCTCGCGGGCGGTCGCAAGGCGTTCTACACCACCCCCATCAAGGCCCTGTCGAACCAGAAGTACGCCGATCTCGTGCGGGTGCACGGTGTGGGCCAGGTGGGCCTGCTCACCGGCGACGCCTCGATCAACGGCGAGGCCCCGATCGTCGTCATGACGACCGAGGTTCTGCGCAACATGATGTACGCCGGCTCCGCCACGTTGCGGGGCCTCGGCTGGGTGGTCATGGACGAGGTGCACTACCTGGCCGACCGCTTCCGAGGCGCGGTCTGGGAGGAGGTCATCATCCATCTGCCCCCCGACGTCAGCGTGGTGTCGCTGTCGGCGACCGTGAGCAACGCCGAGGAGTTCGGTTCCTGGTTGGCGGAGGTCCGGGGCGACACCGCCGTGATCGTCTCCGAGATTCGGCCGGTGCCGCTCTGGCAGCACATGATGGTCGGGCAGAGCCTGTTCGACCTCTTTGTCGAGGAGGTCGACCCGAAAGACGTCTCGAACCGTGGCCCCAGCACCGACGTCAGCGTCAACCCCGACCTCGTGCACGCGATCCGCGGCAGTGAGGGCCGAGGGGCCTGGGACTCACACTGGGCCAGCTCGAACGGCCGTGGCGGGCGTGACCGCGGACGCACCCAGTCGCAGGGCCGCAAACCGTCGGCCGGCCGGGGCGGTGGGCGTGACGACCGGGGCGGCCGGGGGCGCGGGGTTGGCCCATCTGGCCGGCAGGTCTCACGACAGCCGGGTGGCTCCGGTGGCTCGGGTGGCCGTGGCTTTCCCCAGGGTGGCCGGCCCGGAGGCGGCGCAACCCGGGCAGAGGTGATCGACCGGCTAGAGCGAGACGGGTTGCTGCCGGCCATCACGTTCATCTTCAGTCGGGCCGGCTGCGATGGCGCCGTCGGCCAGCTGCTCGGCACCGGAGCGCGACTCATCGACGTGGCCCAGGGCGAGCGCAACCGCAGGGTCGTCGAGGAA
>JBBSTU010000338.1:0-2786 GCA_038235595.1 Actinomycetales bacterium
CCGCAGCCGACATCGAGAAGTCGCATTCCCGGCTCGAGCCCGAGCTTGCGGGCCACGAGGTCGTACTTGTACGCCTGTGCCTCCTCCAGCGAGGAGGTGTCGGTGGGGTAGCACGCGCACGTGTAGGTCATCGAGGGGCCGAGCACCAGCTCGTAGAACGCGTTCGAGACGTCGTAGTGGTGGCTGATCGCGTCGGCGTCGCGCCGGCGGCCGTGGCGAAGGCCATGAGCGAGTCGCGCAGCCGTGCCCGGGGTCTCGGTCTCCGGCAGCTCAGGCAGATGCACGCCGGCCCGGCCAACGAATGCCGCCAGCTCAGCGGCATCCGTGAACGACGGTCGCTTCGCCACCAACCCGCTGCCGAAGAGCGAGAGCACCTCGTAGGGATCCCCCTCGTTCATCTCGTCGATGAGAAGGTCGCCCATGAGATAGGCCCGCGCCATGCCGAGCATTCCGGGGGCGGTGAGCAGGTAGTTGAGGCCGCGTTCCGTGAGGAGGCGGATGACGAGGCCGTCGGGGCGGCCACCCGTCGAGCCGTCGTAGGCCACCACGTGGAACGGGGCGTCAGCTCCGAACAGCCGATCGAAGGCCTTTCCAACTGTGAGCGTCATCGAGCCTGCACCGCCTTCTCGTAGAGCGAGGGGAGTCGCCCCTCGGGGTCGTACCGGTTTTTCACAGGTTGGTAGGCCGCGTCGCCGTAGAGCGCGGAGAAGGTGGCCCGGTCGTAGTAGGCGTCGGAGTAGAGCGACTTGTGGCCTCCCACGCGAGTCACCTCGTGCTCGATCCGGCGGTTGAGGTCGCCGTCGGTGCCGCCGGGCTCGATGGCGACCGTCGACCAGAACCCGACGTTGACGTAGGGCTCACCGTGGCGCATCGGGTAGAGCGGCCAGGGCGGCTCGTCGGTGGTCGCAGCAACGACGTCGTTGGTCTCAGGGGTGGTCAGCAGTGCAGCTTGCTCTCCAGTCGGCTGGTCGCGAAGCCGGATGGGGCAGAGCCAGATCGGCTCGATCGGCACCTCTCGAAGAAACCACGAGAGGAACTCGCTCGTTCGCTCCAACGGGACCTCGACGTCCTGGATCACGCGCTCGCGAGCGGGCCTGTGCCGTCGCCGGTCGATGGCCGCCATGACGCCATGCCGCTGCTCGAACGCGACGATCCTCCAGTACACGTCGCTGCGCAGCAGTCTCTTCGGCCAGAGGCGCCGCACGAGGGGACGCTGCGCCCCGAACGCGCGGCTGCACCAGAACCAGTCGGTGTCCCAGCGCCAAAGATAGCCGTGGGCCGTGAGCACGTCGGTGCGTCGCTGTTGGATCGAGCGGTAAAACACTTCCTGCCCGGTGTAGTCGCTCGGCCGGGCGCGGCCCTCGAGGTCGTCGCTCCAGCGACCCAGGCTGAGATAGCCCTCGGTGGCCGAGAACACGACGCCATCGACGAAGTCGACGCGCTCCTGCTCCCAGCGTTGCTCGGCCATGATGATGCCGATCGCCTGCACCAGCTCGTCGATCGAGGCGAAGCGCACGTGCCTCAGGTGAACGTAGGGCACCGCGCGCTCGAGCTCGACGACCAGGTCGAGCGCGTAGCCGAGTGAGCCGTAGGAGTTGGGGAAGGTGCGGAACAGGGCGGAGTGCTCGCCGTCGGGACGCGCCGTGACCACCTCACCGGCGCCGGTGAGGATGCGCATCTCTCGCACCGACTCGTGCGGCAGCCCGTTGCGAAACGACGAGGCCTCGATGCCGAGACCGGTTACCGCCCCACCGATGGTGATGGTGCGCAGCTGGGGCACGACGAGTGGCACGAAGCCGTGAGGGAGCAGCAGGTCGACCAGCTCCTCGTAGGTCGTCATGCCGCCCACCCGCGCGGTGGGAGTCGCTGTCGCCGAACCGGGGTCGAGCTCGATGAGGCCGTGGAAGGCCGAGACGTCGAGCCCCGTGGAGGTGGTTTTTGACCGGGCGCGAAAGAGGTTGGACGTAGCCTTGGCCAGCCGTACCTGGCGATCGGACGGGAGGTCGGCGTACGCCCGTTCGATCGCGTCGAGTGCCCGCTCGTGCTGAGCAAGGGCCCGGGCGCGGTCGGGCGCGGGTGCAGCAGGCGCAACCGGAGAAAAGGTCACGACACCGTCTTATCAAATGAAGTTGATTTTTTGCAGTACCCGTCGCGCCTCGTGAGTGACGAGGCGCCGTAGGCTCAGATGTTGTTGTGAGCCGTCGGGATGCAGCCGAGCCGGGCAGGCCGCGCGGCCACCATTGCCAGCCCGGCTCGATGACGGTGTAGACCGTCGCCCGTGGCGCCGACACGGTGATGCACACGGCCTCACCGCTCATGCCTCGGTTGGTCGGTTGCGGTCTGTACGGCTGGGGCCAGTCGCTGACGTGACCGCCACTGCTGGCACCCCGCTTGCTCCGGAGCCCTGTCTTCTGGGTGCGTGACGGACCTCTGGTGACGTGTCGAGCTCGTCATCAAGGACGCCGTGGAGCGGGCGACCAATCGGTCACGGCCCGGGGTCGGGTGGCCCGGTGGTGAAGGTGGTGCGCCAGTGTTGCCAGGTGTGCCACGTGACCCCGGTGTCTGTGATGGTCGCTGTCAGGCTCTTCTCGTGGACGTACACGTGGTGTCGCCGGCAGAGCTTCGCCAGGTTGCCCAGGCAGGTGGTGCCGCCGTCGGCCCAGTGCTTGACGTGGTGCGCGTCGGTCCACTGGGCCGGGGTGGAGCAACCGGGGAAGGAACATCCTTGGTCTCGCAGCCAGAGCGCGGTGCGCATGGCCCGGGTGACGAGCCGCTCTTCCCGACCG
>JBBSTU010000339.1:0-2783 GCA_038235595.1 Actinomycetales bacterium
GGGGCGGGCGGCTTTGGGGATTTTCGCGAGGACGGGGTCCACCGGCGGGGTGGTCTTGACCGGGGTGGAAGTCGCGGACGTCGTGGTCGACGTCGAGGGGGGTGTCGTCGCAGCGGTCGTGGACGGGGGCGGCGTGCCGCTGGGGTCGGGGTCGTTGTCTCCGCCGGTACACGCACTGAGCAGCAGGGCAGACGCCAGCACAGCGGCAGATGCCACTCTCATCGGTAGGCGAAGTCTCATGGCGGTCCCCTGATGGTCGGGCAGGGCCGGCCCCAACGTCAGCACCGGCGAAGTGTGGGCCCGATTCTGCCCGACCAATCGCTGATGCGCTGCATCCTGTCCACAGGCGTTCCCCACGCTCGAGCGTCCCGCCGCCTACGCTGAAAGCGTGAACGAACAGGCGAACGCCGACCCCAGCGTCTTCGACAACGTGCAGTACGTGTCCCTCACGACCTTCCGCAAGACCGGGGTCGGGGTGCCCACTGCCGTCTGGATCGCCCGTGACGGAGACCAGCTGGTGGTGACGACCGTCGACAAGACCGGCAAGGTCAAGAGGCTCGACAACAACCCGACCGTCGAGCTGCGGCCCTGCGACATGCGCGGAAACGTGGCCGACGAGGCGCCGACCTTCTCAGGCACGGCGCAGGTGGTGCGCGACACTGCCGGTATCGCAGCAGTGAAGCGGGCCATCGCCCGGAAGTACCCCTTGGCCCGGGTCGGTGACGCTGCGAACAAGATCACGTTCGGACTGCTGCAGCGCTCACCGCGGGCCGGCATCCGCATCAGCCTCACCTAACCGTCGCCCGACAGGCACGCGCGGGTTCGCCCGCTAGGCTGACCTGGTGCCCCGACTTGTGCTCACCGTCATCGGCGACGACCGCGCCGGCCTCGTCAGTGCCCTCTCGGCCGTCGTCTCCGACCATGGTGGCAACTGGGAGCAGAGCCAGCTTGCCGAGCTCGCGGGGAAGTTCGCGGGCATCGTCGTGGTCAGCGTCGATGCCGAGGGGATCCCAGACCTGACCGCGGCCCTGCGAACCCTTGACGAGATGCTCGAGGTCACCCCCCACCCCGGCAACGAGGCAGCAAGCACGGTCGAAGAGCGTCAACGCCTGACCGTCGACCTGCTCGGCACCGATCGCCCGGGCATCGTACGCGAGGTGACCGCCGTGCTCAGTCGTCACGACCTGTCGATCGAGACGATCGCCACGACCACCCGGGACGCGCCGATGGCCGGTGGGGTGCTCTTCGAGGCCCAGGTCGTCGTGCAGGTGCCTAGCGGCTCCGACACCGCACCGCTGCGCACCGAGCTCGAGAAGCTCGCCGGCGAACTGTTCGTGGACATCACGCTCGCTTGAGTCTGCGTTCTGGTGGCCGGCCGTCCAGGGGGCCAGAGACGGGGAGGGGGCTACGGCACTGACCCGTGGGGTGAATCAGTGCCGTAGCCCGAGACCCTGGCCAGGCATCGCCCTACGGCACTGATGCGCGGGGTGAATCACTGCCGTAGCGGACAACCGCCAAACCCGACGGCGAAGCCCATCCTGCCGCCTCGCCGGATTCAAGACCCCAGGCCACGGGTATGCCACTGGCGTACGAGCATCTCGGCCACCGTCACTCGTAGGTCGAGCCGATTCCGAGGAGGAGCCGCTCATGCCCAGCTACACGCGCACGACCAAGATCGACGTCGACGAGGACACCGCCTACGCCTACCTGTCCAAGGCCGAGAACCTCCCCGAGTACTTCCCGCGCATCACCGAGGTGAACAAGAAGAGCGGCGACGAGGTCGAGACCACCGCCGTCATCGAGCCGCCCGGCGAGCCGGAGCAGAAGGTGCACGGCACCGCCTGGTTCAAGACCGACGACGACGCCCACAAGGTCGAGTGGGGGTCGGAGGGGTCGAACCATTACCACGGCGAGCTCGACTTCGACCCCGACGGCGACGGCGCTTCCACCGTGCGGCTGACGCTCAGCACCGAGAGCGACCACCCCGGCATCGAGGAGTCGATCGACGAGACGCTGGCGACCATCTCGAAGAAGCTCACCGAAGGCTCCTGACGCACCCCGCCTTGACGAGCCAGCGCCTGACGCGCCACCTCAGGCGGTGTGCCGTACCACGGTGAACGACTGTCGCCGGTGAGCGGGGTAACCCTCCCCCTGCGTCGTCGTTCCGACGCTCACCTGCCCGCCTGACCGCTCGACCACGACCGTGGTGGTGAGGCGAGCACCGTTGAGCGACTCGAAGGTGAGCCCATCGTCTTCGACGAGCGTTGACTCCCAACGCCCGTCGACAACCGGGTCGAACACGTGCAGGTCGATGGTCTCCGGCGAGTAGCCAGCGGTGGATGCCGGAACCTCGGGCCAGAGGGGAATCGCGGCCCCCGCTCTGGCGTACAACGGGATCCGGTCCATCGGGGTCGGTGCGACAACGTGCCGACCCCCCTCGTGCAGCTCACCCGTGTGCCAGTCGTACCAGTGCCCCGCCGGTAGGTAGACCTGACGAGCCGTCATGCCCGCCTCGGTGACGGGCGCCACGAGCAGGTCTCGGCCGAGCAGGAACTGGTCGTCGGCCGCCACTGCAGCAGGATCGTGCTGGTGGTCGAACACCAGCGGGCGCTGCACGGGCTCACCGGTCTCTGTCGACCGCACAAACGCCGAGTAAAGGTACGGCATCAACCGGTAGCGCAGGCGCACCGCCTCGCGCGCCAGGTCGAGCACCGCCGCCCCGAACGACCAGACGTACTGGTCGATGTTCCCGGTCTCGGAGTGGTTGCGGCAGAACGGCGTCA
>JBBSTU010000340.1:0-2760 GCA_038235595.1 Actinomycetales bacterium
GACATCACGCTCTCGAAGATCACCGACGTGAGCTTCCAGCAGACGCTGCTCGACCGCGTCATCAACGCCGGTTCTCTTCACGTGGAGTCGGCCGGCGACAGCCCCGACGAGGACTTTGCCAACATCCCCAACAGCAACGACGTGCAGCAGCTGATCAACCGGCTCATCGACGAAGACGACCTGCGGCGTCGAGGCCACCTGGGTTCCTCGGCCGGCCCCGCAGAAGACGGCCCCGACGCAGAAGAGAGCTTCACCACCCGCGACCCTGACGGTCGCCGTGCCCGGCCCGAGCTCGCCGAGGAGCGCCGGCCCCGGGCGCGTCGTGGTTCCGATGAGGCCTGAGCACCACTGCCGGATGCCGCTCACCCCGGTCTGCTCTTGACGTCGGCCGAGCGCGTGGCAGGGTCAGGGTCATGACCGATGCCTCCAGCGCGACGAGCGCCTTCCGTGCCGCCCGTGACCAGCTGCTCGAGCTACGGGGGCAGCACGAACGGGCCGTCAGCGAGTTCGAGTTTCCTGCCGTTGGGCCCCGGTTCAACTGGGCGGTCGACTGGTTCGACGCCATCGCCCGCGGCAACGACCATGCCGCCCTCACCATCATCGACGACGGTGGCTCGCCCAACGAGAAGGTCACCACGATCTCGTTCGACCTGATGAGCCGTCGCTCCGACCAGGTGGCGGCCTGGCTCGCGGGCCTGGGCGTTCGACGTGGCGATGCGGTGCTGCTCATGCTCGGCAACCAGGTCGAGCTGTGGGACACCATGCTCGGGGTGATGAAGCTCGGTGCGGTGCTCATGCCCACGACCACGGCGGCCGGGCCGGGCGACCTCGTCGACCGCCTCGAGCGCGGCGGCGCCCGTGCCGTCATCGCCGACTCGCGTGAGACGCACAAGTTCGACGACGTGCCGGGCGACTACCTCCGGATCGCGGTGCCGACCGGCCCCGACGCCGGTGGCCTCGGCGCTGCGACCACGGCCCCCGCTGGGACGAGCGGCTCGGGCTGGCTCGACCTGCACGACGCGTACGGGCTGACGGTCGGTCCGGCGCCGCATCCCGAGACCGCACCCGACGACCGGCTGCTGCTCTACTTCACCTCGGGCACGACCAGCCGTCCGAAGCTCGTCGAGCACACGCAGCAGAGCTACCCCTGCGGGCACCTGACCACGATGTACTGGATCGGTCTGCAGCCGGGCGACGTGCACCTCAACATCTCGAGCCCGGGGTGGGCCAAGCACGCCTGGTCGTGCTTCTTCGCGCCGTGGATCGCCGAGTCGACGATCTTCATCTACAACTTCACGCGGTTCGACCCGACCGCGCTGCTTCGCGTGCTGACCGAGCATCAGGTCACCTCCCTGTGCGCGCCCCCGACGGTGTGGCGGATGCTCATCAACGCCGACCTCAGCAGGGGCCCCGGTACGCTCCGCGAGATCGTGGCCGCGGGTGAACCGCTCAACCCGGAGGTCATCGCGCGGGTGCACCAGGCCTGGGGGCTGCACGTGCGTGACGGCTACGGCCAGACCGAGACGACGGCCATCGTCGGCAACACGGTCGGCTCACCGCTGAAGCCGGGTTCGATGGGACGCCCGCTACCGGGGTGCCCGGTCGTGCTCGTCGACCCCATCACGAACGAGCGGGTCGCGCTCGCCGACGCCCAGGTCGACGGCGGGGGAGAGCCCGGCCGTGAGAAGGCGCGCGAGGGCGAGATCTGCCTCGACCTCGCGGCATCCCCCACCCTGCTGATGACCGGCTACCAGGGCGACGAGCAGCGCAACGCCGACGCGATGGCCGGTGGTTTCTACCACACGGGCGACGTGGCCTCGGTCGACGCCGACGGCTACATCACCTACGTCGGGCGCACCGACGACGTGTTCAAGGCGAGCGACTACAAGATCAGCCCGTTCGAGGTCGAGTCGGTGCTCATCGAGCACCCGGCGGTGGCGGAGGCAGCGGTCGTTCCCTCTCCCGACCCGGTGCGCCTCGCGATCCCGAAGGCCTACATCGCCCTGGCCCCCGGGCACGAGCCGGATGCCGAGGTGGCCCACTCGATCCTGGCTCACGCCCGGGCCCGTCTCGCCCCGTGGCAGCGCGTGCGTCGTATCGAGTTCTACGAGCTGCCGAAGACGATCTCGGGCAAGATCCGCCGGGTCGAGCTGCGCGGTCGGGAGGCCGACCTCGACGCGAGCGGTGCTGCGCAACCCGAGCTCGAGTGGCGCATCGAGCAGTTCCCCGACCTGAGCAGCTGACCGGGAGTGGCGCTCGAACACCGACCCCAGCGGATCATCCTGGTGCGCCACGGGGAGTCGCAGGGCAACGTCGACGACTCTCTCTACGAACGCGTGCCTGATCACCGAATCGAATTGACCAGCACAGGAGTCGAGCAGGCCGCGGCCACCGGTGCCCGGCTCCGGTCGATCGTCGCCGACGAGAGCGTCGACGTGCACTGCTCGCCGTACCTACGGGCCCGCCAGACCCTCAAGGCGCTCAACCTGTCGATCTCTGCGGATGACGTGCGGGTCGAGCCTCGCCTGCGCGAGCAGGACTGGGCCAACTTCCAGGACTCGGCCGACATCGCGGTGCAGAAGGCGCAGCGCGACCGCTACGGGCACTTCTACTACCGGTTCACGCACGGCGAGTCGGGCTCCGACGTCTACGACCGGGTCTCGAGCTTCCTCGAGTCGCTGTTCCGCATCTTCGAGACCTCCCGGAGCGCGCGCAACGTCGTGATCGTCACCCACGGTCTGACGATGCGCCTGTTCTGCA
>JBBSTU010000341.1:0-2743 GCA_038235595.1 Actinomycetales bacterium
AGAACCGCACGAAGCAGGTGCGGGCGACGCTGAAGTGGCGCTACCGCGAGTCGGTGAAGGAGGGCAAGAAGCCGGCCATCGTGCTCGACGCCGACGACACGACCCTGTGGACCTACGACATGGAGGTCCACGACATGAAGTTCGTCTTCGACCCGGTGCTGCAGGACGAGTGGGTTCAGGACCAACGCTTCCCGGCCACCCCCGGCATGGTTCAGCTCGTCAACGAGGCCAAGGCCATGGGCTTCACGATCTTCGGGCTGACCGGCCGCAACAACGGCCAGAAGGAGGCCACCGTCGCCAACCTGGCCAAGGTGGGCTACCGCGGCTTCACGGCGAAGAACTACTTCACCAAGTGGCGTTCCACCGACCCGATCCCTGCCTACATGGCGGGCAGGTGCGTCATCATGACCGCCTGCACCACCGTGGAGTACAAGGCCGGCACCCGCCGCCACATCGTGAAGGACCTCGGCTACGACATCACCCTCAACCTGGGTGACCAGTGGTCAGACCTGATGGGCGGTTACGCCGACCACAACGTCAAGCTGCCGAACCCGACCTACTACCTCCCGTCGCCGAACCTGCCCGGCAAGAGCCAGCCCTGGCTGGCGCCGCGCACCCACTTCGACATGGCGCCCGACGGGTCGAGCGGTCTGCACAGCGCCGGCGAGGCGATCCCCAACATCGACTCCGTGAAGAAGACGATCTACGCCTACTACGGCGACCCCGGTACGGGTATCGCGAACAAGGTGTCGTCGCCCTACATCTCCGAGCTGGCGACCCTTGAGGCCAAGCAGGCCCCCCGCGTGGTCTCGGCGTGCCGGCAGGCCGTGCGGCAGGGCAAGAAGCCGGCCGTGGTGCTCGACGGCGACGACACGACCCTGTGGACCTACGACATGGAGGTTCACGACATGAAGTTCGTCTTCGACCCCGTGCGCCAGGACTACTGGGTGCAGAACAAGCTCTTCCCGGCGACTCCCGGGATGCCGTCGCTGGTGGCCGCCGTCGACGCTGCTGGCTGCCAGGTCATCGGTCTGACCGGTCGCAACAACGGGCAGAAGGACGCAACGATCGCCAACCTGAACGAGCAGGGCTTCCCGCAGTTCACCAGCGACTTCTACTTCACCAAGTGGCGTTCGACCGACCCGGTACCGGCCTACATGGCCGGCAAGTGCGCCGACCCCACGCACTGCACGACCATCGAGTTCAAGTCGGCCACGCGGGCCTACATCGAGTCGCGTCAGTTCGGTCGCTACGACATCGTCGCCAACTTCGGTGACCAGTTCAGCGACCTCATCGGCGGCCATTCGAACACCTCGGTCAAGCTGCCCAACCCGACCTACTACCTGCCCTGAGCCACGGGTGGCCCGCCGGTCGCGCACCCAGCGGTCAGCGCCGCCGGGCCACCACGGCGTACAACGGGTCACCCCAGTAGGTACCGCCCTGCTCGGGGGGCGCCGGGGTGCGCCGAGACACCTCAGGCTCGGTAAAGCCGCCGGCGCGACGCAGGTAGTCGACGACGAGGGCGCAGCGGCCGGCATCCGTCTCTTCCAGCCAGCCTCGCACGGCCTTGGTGGGGAAGCAGCGGTTGGAGAAGGTGATGACCACCGGTGCGGCCGTCGCCAGCACGCGCCCCACCTCGGCGAGCACCTCGACCGGGTGGGTGAGGTAGTCGACCGACACGCAGCACAGAGCAGCGTCGAAGGCGCCGTCATCGAAAGGCAGCGTGGGGTCGGCGTTGAGGTCATGCACCACCCGGCTGGATGCCGCTGGGTTCGCGTCGAGCTCGTCGACGTTGAGCCCCAGCACGGTCAGCGACTCGGGCGCGGTGACCAGGTGCGACACCCACGACGACATCAGGTCGAGCACCCGACCCGACACGGCCAGCTCGTCGTAGAGCTGCCCCACTGCAGCGATAGCCGCGTCGTCGATATGGGTGACCAGGCGCGGGAAGGCGTAGAAGTCGGGGTCGGGGCCCGGATCGGTGCGATCCAGGAAGCCCTCGGGCAGCGCATCACTCATCGGGCCAGCCTTGCACTGCTCATCGCCGAAGATCGCGGCTACCCTTCTGTCGATCGGGGTGGAGGCCGTTCGTGTAGTGGGTGAGGGGCAGCCGCGCCGGCGCCCCCTGACCGAGAGGGAAGCACCATGAAGACCTACCTGATCAGCCTGATGTCGGCCGACGGCCCACCCCCCGACGACCTCGACCTCTCGCAGGTGATGGGCGACCTCGAGCTGGTCAACGCCGACATCCGTGCGGCGGGGGGATGGGTGTTCGCCGGCGGTCTGGCCGACACGGCGTCCGCCACGACCCTGCGGCCCGGTCGGGGCCGCGAGGCGGTGCTCACCGACGGCCCCTTCGTGGAGGTGAAGGAGCACCTGGGCGGGATCTCGGTCGTCAAGTCGAACGACTACGCCCAGGTGATCGGCTGGGCCCGGCGTATCCACGCGGCCACCGGCCTACCGATCGAGGTGCGGCCGTTCATGGGCGACGGCGACCCCGGTATGCCAGCCACCGAATGAGACGCCCGTGAGCCGAGCGCCCGAACCCGACGTCACGAGTACGGCCATCGCCGCCGTGTTCCGGGAGGAGCACGGCCGGGCGGTGTCGGTGCTGATCCGGGCGCTGTGCGACATCGAGCTCGCCGAGGATGCCGTTCAGGACGCCTTCGCAGTGGCCGTCGCGCGCTGGCCCGCAGAAGGGCTGCCGCCCAGCCCGGCCGGGTGGATCATCACGACGGCCCGC
>JBBSTU010000342.1:0-2724 GCA_038235595.1 Actinomycetales bacterium
ACGACCAGAAGAAGCTCGCGCAGCACGTCGTAGACCACGCCTGGCACGCCACCATGGTGCTCACCGAGCCGGATGCCGGCAGCGACGTGGGCGCCGGGCGAACCAAAGCCGTGCAGCAGGCCGACGGTAGCTGGCACATCACCGGCGTGAAGCGGTTCATCTCCTCCGCCGAGAGCGACATGGTCGACAACGTCGTGCACTTCGTGCTCGCCCGCCCTGAGGGAGCCGGCCCCGGCACCAAGGGCCTCAGCCTCTTCGTCGTGCCGAAGTTCCATGTCGACCTCGAGACCGGCGGCATCGGCGAGCGCAACGGCGCCTACGTGACGAACCTCGAGCACAAGATGGGCCTCAAGGTCAGCACCACCTGCGAGGTCACCTTCGGCGAGCACGAGCCGGCGGTCGGCACGTTGCTCGGCGACGTGCATGACGGCATCGCCCAGATGTTCAAGGTCATCGAGAACGCGCGGATGTTCGTGGGCACCAAGGCGATCGCCACTTTGTCGACCGGCTACCTCAACGCGCTGGCCTACGCCAAGGAGCGGGTGCAGGGCGCCGACCTGACGCAGATGGCCGACAAGGCCGCGCCGCGGGTGACGATCACCCACCACCCCGACGTGCGCCGCTCGCTCATGCTCCAGAAGGCCTACGCCGAGGGGCTGCGCGCGCTCGTTCTCTACACGGCATCGCAGCAGGACACCGTGAACCAGGCGCAGAGTGGCGACCCGAGCGCGCCGCTGGTCAAGGGGTCCGACGCCGAGATGGCGCACCGCGTCAGCGACCTGATGCTGCCGCTCGTCAAGGGCCTCGGCAGCGAGCGAGCGTGGACGCTGCTCGGCACCGAGTCGTTGCAGACCTTCGGTGGGTCGGGATTCCTCGCCGACTACCCGGTCGAGCAGTACGTGCGCGACGCGAAGATCGACACCCTCTACGAGGGCACCACGGCGATCCAGGGCCTCGACTTCTTCTTCCGCAAGATCGTGCGCGACAAGGGCCAGGCTCTTGCGCACGTGGCGTCGCAGATGCAGGAGTTCGCCAAGAACCTCGGTGGTTCCCTCGACACCGAGCGCGAGCTGCTCGGCCGGGCGCTCGAGGACGTGCAGGGCATCGTCGGTCACATGGTCGACGACGCCATGAAGAGCGACCCTCGCTTCGGCGGCGACGTCTCCAATGTCTACCGCGTCGGGCAGAACACCACCCGGTTGCTGCTCGCGGCCGGTGACCTCGTGGTCGGCTGGCTGCTGCTGCGTCAGTCCGAGGTGGCCCAGCGTGCCCTCGACGGTGGCGCGGCCGGTAAGGATCGCGACTTCTACATCGGCAAGGTGGCGGCCGCGTCGTTCTACGCCAAGAACGTGCTGCCCAAGCTGACCGCCGAGCGGGTCATGGCCGAGGCCGTCGACAACGCGCTGATGGACGTGCCCGAGTCGGCCTTCTGACGCGGCTCCCACCGCGCCTGGGCCGGCACCGCCTGGATGTCGGCGCAGCCCGAAAGCAACGAGGGGCCAACGAGTGGTCACGGACCCCCCAGCCCGTGACCACTCGACTTCCCCCACCCCATCCCCCCTGGCGGCCCCCGCCGCCAGCACCTGCCGTCCACCCCCTGATGAACGGCCCCCACCCGCGACCGCCGACGCCTCCGCCTGCGATCTCGCGATCCTCACGCCGCAGCCCCCGGCCACGGGCATCAGTCTGCGAATCAGTCTGCGACTGCTGCTGTCCTGACTGCAGCCGGTGCCGACTGATCCGCCGCTTGATCACTTCTGCCGGTGACCGCCAGCAGGCCGACACCCAGGCCGAGTACGACGAGGCCGATGGCCGGGGTGACCTCGTCGACGCGGTCGGGCGCCGTGGCCACGTCCAGCTCTCGGGCGGTTCGGGGGCGCACGGGCGCGCTGCTCTCGGTCACGGCCCCATGCAAGCAGCGACGCACTGACCTTCGCCTGAGTAGGTGTGCTCACTTCACCCACATCGTCACCAATCGCACGACTGACGGCACGGTCGAGATCAAGGGGCACCCGGGCTCGTCACCACCACGGGCAGGCCTGGGTGTCAGCACGCTGTGCAGCAACATTCGGGTGACGAGCACCTGGGATCGCACGCTGGTCTCCCTCGGTCTCAAGACGATGGGGACCCGGCAGGGCTACCGCCTTACCGGTGGAGCGTTGCGACGCGAGGTGTGTGAGCGACGCGGAGCTCGCGTCGACCGTCCTGAGCAGCCGCAGCACACGGACTGGCAGACTCGGACAGTTGACCCGAGGCGGCTCGCAGACCCATGACCCGAGGCACCTCCTCATTGGCTGGTGGCCCACAGAGTCGCGGGTCGTGTCGACAGCAGATCGTTGCGCCCTCGGCGGGTCTGTGGAGCGCAGCCGTCGGGCAGGCACGAGGCAAGAGCTCGGTGATCAGCCGGCCGGGTCGAGCACCACCACGGTGAGCCCCGGCGGCCCGGGGCGCCCCATCGCGACCAGGGCGTCCCCGGCCTGCTCCAGACTCACCTCGCGGGTGACGAGGGCCGCGGGGTCGAGCCGGCCGCTCGTCACCAGCTCGAGCATGGGCGGGTAGTCGACGGCCGGCATCCCGTGTGATCCGAACACCGCGAGCTCACGGGCGATCACGAGGCTCATCGGCAGCGCCGGCGACGCCTCCGAACCCAGCAGCAGCCCGACCTGAACGTGCCGGCCACGCGGGCGCAGACTCTCGATCGAGGCCGAGGCGACGCTCGGCGAG
>JBBSTU010000343.1:0-2695 GCA_038235595.1 Actinomycetales bacterium
CACGCTCCGCCGGAGAAGACCTACAGTCGAAGGACGATGGGGCCGAGCGAGCCGCTGGCCCGTGATGATGAGGAGCGAGATGTCGACCACGTCGTTCAACGGAATCAGCCACCTGGACTTTTCGGTCTCCGACGTCGAGGCCAGCGCGGCTTGGTACGAGCGGGTGCTGGGTCTTCGTCGGCTGCGACGGGTCGAACTGACGGGGCGCACGATGATCGTGATGCTGCACGAACCGGCCGGGCTCGTGATCGGTTTCAACGAGCACAACGCGTCTCTCGGTGGGGCCTTCGACGAACACCGGGCCGGCCTCGATCACGTCGGGTTTGCGGTGACGACCCGGGAAGACCTTGACGTCTGGCAGGCGCGGCTGGCCGAGCTGGGCGTCGAACACTCGCCTGCCGCCGACACCGAGTCAGGTGCGGCGCTCGTTTTCCGCGACCCAGACAACATCCAGCTCGAGTTCTGGTGGACCAAGCCGCGTGCCAGGGCCACGACCTCCTGAGCCGAACGAGTCACCCCCAACGCGTCACGGCGCCATGCGCCGGCCCTTGGGCGAGGCCTCATTCCGGCGCGCCTCGGCCGTCGTGTGAGTGCTCGCGTGGGTGGTCAGTCTTGGCGGTTACCGTCAGGTTCCGATAGACATGGGGCGGTGGGTGCCCTGAGGGCGTCGACGGAGCGGAAGGACGGGCCTGCGCATGGCTGCCGACGAAGGCATCGTGCCGGTCTTCTTCCTGTCCGACAGCACGGGCATCAGCGCCGAGACCATGGGCAACGCCCTGCTGATCCAGTTTCCCCAGCTGCACTTCGAGCGTCGGCTGATCCCGTTCATCGTGACCGCTGCCGAAGCCCGGAGGGTCGTGGCCGTGCTCGACGCGGCTGCTGACGGGCCGGTCACGCCGATCGCCTTCACGACGGCCGCTACCGACGAGATCCGGCACATCCTGAACACGACCCGTTGCCCGATGATCGACTTCTTCGACCTGCACATGGCACGGGTGGAGGAGGTCTTCGGGGTCGCCGGGCAGCGTCACGTCGCGATGCTGCACGGAGTGGGTGACATCCAGCGCTACAACTCGCGGATGGCAGCGATCGAGTACTCGATCGAGCACGACGACGGCCAGAGCGTCCGGGCCCTCGACCGGGCCGACGTGGTGCTGGTGGCGCCGTCACGCTGCGGCAAGACACCGACCACCATGTACCTGGCGTTGCAGCACGGGTTGTTCGTGGCCAACTACCCGCTCGTCGAGGAAGACCTCGATGCCGCCGAGCTGCCGCGCCCCGTGCGGGCCCTGCGCGAGAGGTGCATCGGCATCCTCGCCGACGCGAAGCGACTCTCGGAGGTGCGCCAGGCCCGCCGGCCCAACTCGCGCTACGCCTCCATCGAGCAGTGCCGGTTCGAGCTGCGTCAGGCCGAGGCCATGTACCACGCGAACCGCATCCCGGTCATCAACTCGACGACGCGGTCGGTCGAGGAGATGTCGACCCTGATCATTCAGATTCTCGAGACACGAACGAAGGACAGGTCATGAGTGAGAGTGTGAAGTGGTTCTCCGCCCTGGGCATGGGCGACCTCGAGGAGGTCGGCGGCAAGAACGCGTCGCTCGGCGAGATGATCAGCAACCTCGCTTCGGCCGACGTGCGGGTGCCAGACGGGTTCGCCACGACGGCCCACGCCTTTCGCGAGTTCCTGGCCCAGTCGGGGCTGGCCGAGCGGATCACCACCCTCATGAAGGGTCTCGACAGCGACGACGTCGACGCGCTGGCCCGCGTCGGCAAGCAGGTGCGGCAGGCGATCATCGACCAGCCACTCCAGCCCGAGCTGGAGCAGCCGGTGCGTGAGGCCTACGCCCAGCTCGTGGGCGACGACGAACAGATGTCGTTCGCCGTGCGCTCGTCGGCCACCGCCGAAGACCTTCCCGACGCCTCGTTCGCCGGCCAGCAGGAGACCTTTCTCAACATCCGCGGCATCGACGCGGTGCTGCAGGCCATCCACGAGGTCTTCGCCTCGCTCTACAACGACCGTGCCATCGCCTACCGGGTGCACCACGGCTTCGAGCACGAGCACGTGGCACTCTCGGCGGGGGTGCAGCGCATGGTGCGCTCCGACATCGGGGCGTCCGGCGTGATGTTCACGATGGACACCGAGTCGGGCTTCACGGATGCCGTCTTCGTCACCGCGTCGTACGGGCTCGGCGAGTCCGTGGTGCAGGGCGCGGTCAACCCCGACGAGTGGTACGTCTGGAAGCCCGGGCTGGCCGCCGGCCACCCGGCCGTGCTCAAGCGTGGCCTCGGGGGCAAGGCCATCAAGATGATCTTCACCGACGACCCCTCGGTGGGGCGCACCACCGAGTTCGTCGACGTCGAGCCGGCCGACCGGGCGCGGTTCAGCCTCACCGACGCCGAAGTGTCAGAGCTGGCTCGCCTCGCCGTCTCCATCGAGACCCACTACGGCCGACCGATGGACATCGAGTGGGGCAAGGACGGCGTCGACGGCATCCTGCAGGCCATCCACGAGGTGTTCGCTTCGCTCTACAACGACCGCGCCATCGCCTACCGTGTGCACCACGGTTTTGAGCACGAGAACGTGGCCCTGTCGGCTGGAGTGCAGCGCATGGTGCGCAGCGACATCGGCACCTCGGGCGTGATGTTCACGATGGACACCGAGTCGGGCTTCACGGATGCCGTGTTCGTCACC
>JBBSTU010000344.1:0-2644 GCA_038235595.1 Actinomycetales bacterium
ACGGTCATCACGGCGCTGGTAGCCGCCACGCGAGTCGCGGTCGTCGCGGTTGTTGTACGACGGACGCCCGCCCCGGTCGTCACGGTTGTTGTACGACGGGCGCTCGCTCCGGTCGTCACGCTTGAACGCGGGCCGGTCCTCACGGTTGTTGTACGCGGGTCGTGAACCGCGGTCGTCGCGGTTGCTGTTGTACGCAGGTCGCGAACCGCGGTCGTCGCGGTTGTTGTAGGGCGGACGCTCGCCGCGGTCGTCACGCTTGAACGCAGGCCGGTCGTCGCGGTTGCTGTACGACGGGCGCGAACCCCGGTCGTCACGGTTGGTGTACGACGGGCGCGAACCCCGGTCGTCACGGTTGGTGTACGACGGGCGCGAACCCCGGTCATCACGGTTGGTGTACGACGGGCGCTCGCTACCTGACGTCGTGCGGTCGTTGCGCTCGAACGACCGGTGCTCATCGCGTGGAGCGCGCCACTCACGACCCCCCACGTGAGACGACGTGGCCGAGGCCGGCCGAGACGTGCGACCGGCGTGGGCGGTGGAGCTGTGGCCCCCTGAGCCACCCTGGCCACGATGCGGCTTCTTGGCGGCGATCGACTTCTTCTCGGTGGACCAACGGGCCTTCTTGGGCGCGCCGGAATCAGACTTCTTGGACATGCGTATTCAACTCTCTTCGCTTGACTCGAGCAGACTTCGCCTCGAGCCGCGAATGACTGAACGCGACCATGCAGACGAGCCTCAGGCGCATCGACTGCGCCCCATGGGAACCTGGCCACGGCGTCTGTGCCGCCCAGGTCTTCGGATCCGCTCCGCGTCGGGTGCCGGGCCGCGCCACATGGCGAGAGCTTCCGGTGGGTGTCACCTCGTCGGACGAGCTCCGTCTCCGGTCATCACCGAAAGCCGCCCATCCGTCGATTCCGAGGGGACCTCGGAGTCGGATTCATCGATTTTACCAGCGTTCGCGCCGTGTCCTGACCAACAGCAGGCTCGCGGCCAGCGCGACCCCGATCACGTCGACCACGGCATCCCAGACGTCGCCCGAACGGCCCGGCAGAAGAAAGTGCTGAACCAGCTCGCTCAGCGGTGCGTGCACGAGGAAGAGCGCGACCGCCAGGCTGACCCGGCGTAGCGCCCAGCCCACCAGGTAGGTGGGCACCGCGAAGACGAACACGTGGACCACCTTGTCGGTCCAGCTGACCGGGCCCTCGACAGTGACGACGGGCCAGTAGAGCACGCACAGCTGGAGCACCACCGCCACACCGGCTGCGACCCTGACGAGGTCACGCGTGCGACCGGGGAGGGGAGTCTCAAGGCTGGGCATAGGAGGATCAGTGTAGGTAGGTTGCGAAGCGGGATCCAGCGTCGATCGTCGGTCGGCTGACGGCATCTCGCTGACGACTCGGAGGACTCATGGGTAAGCAAACGGTCACCGTCATCGGCTCGGGCTCGGTGCGGGTCTCCCCCGACGTCGTGCGGCTCGACCTGCGTGTCGGTCACGACGCCGCCGATGTCGCCGAAGCACTCACGGGTGCGACGCGCGGCCTCACCTCGGTCATCGAAGCAGTTCGCGCCGCCGGAGTCGCCGAGTCTGACATCCGCACGCTCGACGTCTCGGTGAACCAGCGCTGGGACAACAACGGCTCTGCGGTCGGCTTCACGGCCCAACAACAGCTCGGGGTCGTCGTGCGCCGACTCGACGCCACCGGCGAGATCCTCGAGGCCGGTGCCGCGGCCATCGGCAACGCCCTGCTCGTCGACCAGGTGCGCCTCGACGTCTACGCCCGCGACCACGCCGAGCAGCGCGCCCGCGACGCCGCCTTTGCGAACGCGCGGTCGAAGGCCGAGCAGTATGCCGCTCTCGCCGGCGCCGAGCTGAGCGAGGTGCTCGGCGTGGCCGAGCTCGGCGCCGCGCCGGTGGGAGCGCGGAGCCGGAAGGGTTTCGGGGCCGACCTGCCGATGGCGGCCAGCGCAATGCCGGTCCAGGGCGGTGACCTCGACGTCACTGCGGCGGTCACGGTGACGTGGGCGCTCAGGATGCCCAAGAAGAAGCGCAAACCTGGGCACCGGAAGCACCATGGGTGAACCGGCACGTCCGTCGTGGCCTGCGGGCCAGGCCACTCGGGCGTCTGGAATATCGGCTTCGACCCGCCCGTTGGGAGTGACATGGCTACCACAGAACTGACCGCGCAGACGTTCGAGCAGACCGTGCTCGACCACGACATCGTGCTCGTCGACTTCTGGGCGTCCTGGTGCGGCCCGTGCCGCCAGTTCGCACCGGTCTACGACACCGCATCTTCGAGCGACGGCAACGACGGCATCGTGTTCGGCAAGGTCGACACCGAGGCCGAGCAGAGCCTGGCCCAAGCCGCGAACATCACCTCGATCCCGACCCTGATGGCCTTCAAGGAGGGCGTGCTCGTGTTCGCCCAGCCCGGGGCCCTGCCCCAGTCGGGCCTTCAGGACGTCATCAACCAGGTCAAGGCCCTGGACATGGCTCCGATCAGGGAGCAGATGGCGGCCGAGGCGGCCAGCGGCCCCGCGAGCTCCGAGGCCTGAGGCAAGCCATGAAGCTGCTGCTCAACATCATCTGGGTGGTGTTCGGCGGCTTCCTGCTGTGGCTGGGGTACCTGTTGGCCGGGGTGGTCGC
>JBBSTU010000345.1:0-2643 GCA_038235595.1 Actinomycetales bacterium
CAGGCCCGAACGCCCGATCGCCGTTGCCACCATCGCGTCACAGCAGGCGATCACCGCCAGCCCGGTCTCGGCGGCGATGGCGGCGATCATCGTCATCCTCGAACCCGAGGGCATGACGCTGCTCAAGATCATGGCGATCGCGGTTCCTGCCACCCTGGCCGGTGTCGTGATCGCTGCCCTGTTGTCGTATCGACGCGGTGCCGAGCTCGCTGACGATCCGGTGTTCCAGCAGCGTGTCCGCGAAGGGCTGGTGCCCCCGATACCCGTCAGGGGAGCGGCCGAAATCGAGCGGGCGGGTGACGTCGGTGCCATCGGCGCGGATGCCGTGGAGGTGTCGGCCGGATCGGACAGTACGACTGTAATGAGGACGGGTTCGGCTGCGCCCACCGACTCCGCCTCGGGAGCCGCCGCCCCGGCGGCGTCCACCGCGACCGCGCTCATGCCGGCACGGGACGCTGCAGATGCCCCCCCGACGAAGAACGAGCGACCGGGGGCGGGCCGGCTCAGCGCCCTCATCTTCCTGGTCGGTGTCGGGTCGATCGTCGTGCTGGGCGCCTTCGAGGGGTTGCGTCCCGCGTTCCCGAACGACGATGGCGTGGCCACCCCGCTGTCGATGGCTCTGACCATCCAGATCACCATGCTCGCCATCGCGGCCATCATCATGCTCACCTGCCGGGTCGACATCGAGGCCGTCCCACGGGCAGCCACGGCCCGCTCCGGCTTTGTCGCTCTTGTGGGAATCTTCGGGCTGGCCTGGCTCGGTCAGACGCTCATCGACGCCAACGAGAAGACCGTCGTCGGGGGACTGACGAGCATGGTCACCGCGGCGCCCTGGACCTTCGCGATCGGCCTCTTCCTGGCTTCGGTGCTGCTCTTCAGCCAGGCCGCGACAACTCGGGCGCTGCTGCCGCTGGGGCTCGCTCTCGGCCTCGGTGGCCCCCAGCTCGTCGCGATGTGGCCGGCGGTCAACGGCTACTTCTTCCTCCCGACCTACGGAACTCTTATCGCGGCCATCAGCTTCGACCGCAGCGGCACGACCCGCATCGGCAGGTTCGTGCTCAACCACTCCTTCATGCTCCCCGGGCTCGTGGCCACCATCGGCTCGGTGGGCGTGGGGCTGCTCATCGCCCGGCTCTTCTGAGCGTGCGAGCTGACCGGCCGGGCCACCCGGTCGGGTCGCCCACCCCATGACCCACCCCGGTCCGCTGCCGGGACTTCCCACAGACCAGCAAGACCACCGCTCGAAGGGACCCACCATGAACGACACGACCTACGTCGACCAGCACGACACCGACGGTAAGCGAGAGATCGTCGGGGTCAGCGACCTCCATGACATCGACGACCTTGCACCCGAGGTCAACGACGCCGACCAGAAGCTGCTCGACGTGCTGCACGACATCGGTCGCGTGCAGACGTTCGCCTCGGGCGTGTTCGTCGCCGAGCAGGGCGCCCCGCGTGAGTGGTTCGGAGTGCTGCTCGCGGGCGAGCTCGAGCTGCTGCACGGCCGCCATGGCGACCCGCGGCGAGTGGGCCTGCTCGAACGGGGCGCCATGGTCTTCGAGGGCGTGCTGATGGAGGACCAGACGCCGCACCGACTGTCTACCCGCGCGCTCGGGCCGGTCGAGATGCTGGCCGTCGACACGGATGCGGTCGACGGCCTGCGTACGCAGCGACCCGACGTCTGGTCTGAGCTGATGCTGCGCGTTGCCCAACGACTGCGAGCCCGCCTGCGGGTCGCGACCGCCCACCTCGCTGACCACGGCGAGGCGCTCGAACCGATCGGCACCAGCCGGCTGGAGAAGGACTCGCTCGGACTGCGCGAGGTGCCGGCCAGCGCCTACTACGGAGTGCAGACCCTACGAGCGATGGAGAACTTCCCCATCTCGGGTCAACGGCTGCACGACGTCGGTGCGATGTGCACGGCCTTGGCTATGGTGAAAAAGGCTGCGGCTCAGGCAAACACCGAGCTCGGCGTGCTCGACTCCGATCGGGCGGCAGCCATCTCCACCGCGTGTGACGAGATCATCGAGGGCAAGCTGCGACGGCACTTCGTGGTGGACCTGATCCAGGGGGGCGCCGGCACCTCGACGAACATGAACGCCAACGAGGTGATCGCCAACCGCGGCCTCGAGCTGCTCGGGCACCGGCGCGGGGAGTACACCCACCTGCATCCGCTCGACCACGTGAACCTCTCGCAGTCGACCAACGACGCCTACCCCACGTCCGTCAAGATCGCGGTGCTGCTGACCATCGGGCAGACCCTGCAGGCCCTCGACCAGCTCGCCGAAGCCCTGCGGGGCAAGTCGGTCGAGTTTGCCGACGTGCTGAAGATGGGACGCACCGAGAACCAGGACGCCGTTCCCATGACGCTCGGCCAGGAGTTCGGCGCCTACGCCCGCATGGTGACCACGGCCCGCCACGCGCTCGAGCACGCGACCCTGGAGCTGCACGAGATCAACATGGGTGCCACCGCCATCGGGACCGGAATCAACAGCCCCGCCGGGTACGCGGCCCTCGTCACCGAAAGGCTGGCCACGATCACCGGGATGCCGCTCACCCTCGCCGGCGACCTCGTCGAGTCGACCCAGGACTCCGGCGCGTTCGCCTACCTGTCCGGGGCCCTCAAGCGGGTCGCGATCCAGG
>JBBSTU010000346.1:0-2632 GCA_038235595.1 Actinomycetales bacterium
ACGACCGCTGATCAGCTCGCCAACTGGAACGACCACCTGCCGGCACTCGCTGCGCACCTGGAGCCCGAGATCGCAGTCGACCTCACTCCCTACGGAACCGTTTGGTCTGCAAGCGATCTCGCCTCGATCCCGGAACGTGACCTGCCCGCCGGGACCCCCGCCTGGTGGCGTGACGTCGCGTCGTGGGCTGTTCGGAGCGGCACCGACGCCCAACGGAAGCGGGCCACCATCACGGTGACTGTGCCCAAGGGAGCCCGAACATGGCCTTCGCTGGAGAAGTGAACGACCCCTTCGCGCGGGCCTACTCACGCGGCATCACCGAAGAGCTGCCGGCTCCGACCCGACGCCCGAGGGCGCTGCCGCCCGCGCCGTTCGCCTTGCACGGCGCGGTCATCACGCCCGACGGGGCGTGGTCGAGCGGGTACGTCGTGGTCGCCGACGGCGTCGTCTCCGCTCTGACCCGTCGCAAGCCCACGTCGGTCACGGTGCACGAGACCGACGGGGTGATCCTGCCCGGCCTGCTCGACCTGCACGGACACCCGGAGTTCAACGTCTTCGCCGCGTGGGAACCCCCGCAGCTGTACGCCAACCGCTACCGGTGGCGCGCCTCCGATCCTTACCACGAGCTCGTGCGCGACCCACAGAACGCCCTGCTCGAGCAGGTGCCCCCACGCACCCAGACGCGCTACGCCGAGGTGCGGGCTCTCGTGGGCGGGGTGACCGGCATCCAGGGAGCGTCGGGGGCGAGCACGGCCACGATGGAACCGCTGGTGCGCAACGTCGACCTCTGGGCGTTCGGGGCGCACCGGGCCAGGGCGATGATCGACCTACCGTCGGCGTCGTCGCGCGACGTGCCGAGGCTGAAGAAGATCGTCGCCGATATCGCTGCCGGCGACGTCACGGCGTTCTACCTCCACCTCTGCGAGGGCGTGCGCGGCGACGAGCGCAGTGCCAGCGAGCTCGCGCGGTTCCTCTCGCTGAACGCGGCGACACCAGCCACCAACATCATCCACGGCACCTCCCTCGGCGAGGCCGACCTGCACACGGTGGCCGAGGCCGGCTGCCGGCTGGTGTGGTCGCCGCAGTCGAACCTGCGCCTCTACGGCGAGACCACCCTGGCCGGGGTGGCGCTCGACGCCGGAATGCCGGTCGCGCTCGGCGCCGACTGGCTCCCCTCCGGCTCGTCGAGCCTGTTGGCGGAGATGAAGGTGGCCCGACGGGCGCTGGCGCAACAGGGCCACCAGGTGTCCGCGGCCGATCTCGTGGCCATGGTCACCACGGTGGCGGCGCGCGTCGCCGGCCTTGACGACCAGCTCGGCTCGCTCGTGGTCGGGCGCCCGGCCGACCTGCTGGTGCTCGAACGCCACCACGTCGACCCCTACGAGAACGTGTGTCTCGCCGACCCGTCGTGGGTCGAGCTGGTGAGCATCGGCGGCGATGTCACCTACGCGCGAGCAGACTGGTTCGCGTCGCTGTCGGGGGCCGCAGAGGGCACGACGATCGAGAACCTCCTCGCCTGGGGCAAACCGATGCGTCTCGACACGGGCTTCGCGTCACCGGCCGCTGCACCGACACCGTCACTGTCGTCGGTGCGAAGCCTGCTGACTGCTGCCTACCCGGCCATCGGGCCGATCTTCGCCTGACCCTGATGTCGTCGCCTGCGGCATCCTGCGGCCGGAGGTGACCCGAACAGGATCCGAACACGACTCACGTCGACTGCTCATGTCGCCGAGGCAGAGTGGGTGATGCGGCCCCCTACGGCCGCCCCTGAAGCTGGTCTCGCCCTGGAGGAAACATGTTGCACCGCTCGATCACCCGCAGCGTTCTCACCGCCGCCGTCATCGCCACCACCGCGTTCTCGGTCACGGCCTGTTCGAAGCCCGACGCCACCGCCACAGGCAGCAGCCAGCAGCAGAACGCCGGCAACGGCACGACCGTCGATGCCGCCACCGCCGCCCTCGTGAGCAGCCCGTCGGCCGCCGACAAAGACACAGGCAAGAAGAAGGATGCCGCCCGCGACCGGCTCGCCCGCGCCCTGCACGCCACCTGGGTGACCAAGAACAAGAAGGGCGTCGTGACCCACCAGGCGATCCGCGGCGAGGTGACGGCGGCCACGGCCACCAGCATCACCGTGAAGGCCGCTGACGGCTTCTCGCAGACCTACACAGTGGGTACCGGAACCACGGTGCTCGCGCGCGACCTCGGTGCGGCCGACAAGGCCGGCCGCAAGGCCGCGGCCTCGTCGATGAGCGTGGTGAGAGCCGGCGCGAGGGCGCTCGTCGTCGGTGAGGGCGCGAGCAACCCGAGCGCCAACCGCGTGGTCTTCCTGACCGGCAAGCGGCCGGTCAAGGCGCCCACGACTCCGAAGCCGGCTACGACGACGAACCCGGCTCCGACGTCGACGTCGAAGAGCTGACGGTCGCGGCATCCGGGCTACCTTCGACGGCGCCGGTCGTCTCACGGTCGCGCTGCTCGGTGCGGCGGGAGGCGACCAGGCTGGTGAGGGTGACGGCGACGAGGATGCCGATGATGACGGCGAGCGAGGCCAGGGTGGGAATCTCAGGCACCGACGACCACACCCCGTGGGCCCAGTGCAGCACGAGCTTGACCCCGATGAAGGCGAGGATGAGCG
>JBBSTU010000347.1:0-2628 GCA_038235595.1 Actinomycetales bacterium
AACCAAAGTGGTTGAAACCACGACGAGATGTTCTTGGGCGAAGGCTCCGAGCGGGGTTAACATGATGCGTGTACCTTTAATTCATGGCAGAGAGTCCGAGGTGTCGTTCGTGACGTACGTGATCGCGCAGCCCTGCATCGACGTGGTGGACCGCGCCTGTGTCGACGAGTGTCCGGTCGACTGCATCTACGAGGGCAAGCGCGCCCTCTACATCCACCCCGACGAGTGCGTCGACTGCGGGGCCTGCGAGCCCGTCTGCCCCGTGGAGGCGATCTACTACGAGGACGACGTGCCGCAGCAGTGGGAACCGTTCACGACCGACAACGTCGAGTTCTTCACGGAGGCACTTCCCGGCACGGAGACGCCGCTCGGCTCGCCGGGTGGGGCGGCGAAGATGGGCCGGCTCGGAGTGGACACGCCGCTGGTGGCCGGTTGGCCGAAGGCGGAGTCGTGAGCCCGCGCCCGGTGCGCGAGTCAGGCGGCGTTCACAGCGCCCTGGCGTCGCCCACCCGCCGTCGTCTGCTGGAGCTGTTACGTGGCGCAGACTCCGCGTGCAACGTCCATGAGCTGGGCGAGGCCGTCGGACTTCATCCCTCGACCGTGCGCTTCCACCTCGAGACCCTGCGCCAGGCCGGCCTGGTGGCCCGAAGGGAACAGCGGGCGGCTGGGGCCGGCCGTCCGCGCACGGTCTACGTCGCCATCCGTGAGCACGCCGAGGCTGGGTACGAAAACTTGGCCCGGATGCTGGCCGCCGACGTCGCGCAGACCGCGCACGATGAGGCGGGGCACGCCGAGGGCATCGGCGAACGGTGGGCCCAGCAGGTGATCCCGCTGCCGGGTGCGCCGGGCCACATGACGGCGGACGACGCTGCGGCGCAGGTAAGCTCACTCTTCGACCGTCTTGGCTTCGAACCTGAGATGCGGGCTGTCGAGGGTCGTCAGCAGATCACGCTGCACGCCTGCCCCTTCCGGTCTGTCGCCCGAGAGCGGCCTGACGTCGTCTGCGCGATCCACCTGGGGCTGCTGCGCGGCAGCCTGAGGCGCCTCGGGGCGCACGCCTCGGGTCGGCTTCATCCCTTCGTCGAGCCGGACCTGTGCGTGGCTGAGGTCGCACCGGCGCCCTGAGCAGGCGGGTGACCCGCACCCGACGCACCATCGAGAACATCATCGAGAACATCATCGAGACCATCATCGAGACCATAGGAGGAGGCAGCAGCGTGATCATCTACGGCGACTTCACCTGCCCTATGTGCTATCTGGCGAGCTGGCGCGCCGACCTGCTCGACGATACCGCCGACGCGGTCGACTGGAGGGCCGTCGAGCACCAGCCGACCTTGCCGCTCACCGGGCTGCGCCCCGCACGCGCCGAGCTGGAGGGGCTCAGCGGTCGATGGGCCACCATGAGCTCCCTTCGGATGCCGGGTGAGGCCGTGCCGGGCCGCTCTCCTTCGTTCGTGGCCAGCACCCAGGCAGCGGTGGCCGGGTACGCCGAGGCGTACGGGGCCGGCGTGGCAGGGCCTGCTCGACGGGCCCTGTTCCGCGCCTACTGGGTGGGCGGCCTCGACATCGGCAACCCGGAGGTGCTGCGGGGCCTGCTGGGCGACATCATCCGTAGTGGCCATTCGAGCTCGCAGCCCCTTCGCGAGTGGGGGTACGCCGTCACCTCGGCTCGTGGCCCAGTCACGACGGCGGCTTTCCACCTCATCCGGGACTGGCGTGAGCAGTGGAGCGAGCTGGGCTCACCTCGCGAACCGCTCCTCGTCGACGGCGGCGGAGCGACCGCCACCGGCGGCGACGTGCTGGCCGATCTCGAGGGCCGGATCTCGGGTCGGCCCACCGACCGGCACGCGCTGCCCGCCCTGGCCCCGCGGCAGCTGGCCGGGCGCTTCTGGACCTGAGCCGCTCAGCGGGAGGACACTGCAGTCAGCCGAGCGCCACCGGTCAAGGGGGCGCAAAAGCGGTTTCGACGATGCGACCTCGTCACCACACGGCACGGGAGCGGCTGGCGACGGCGTCGTCGAGGGCGCCGTGTCGTTCGAGCAGCCGGGTCAGGGCTCGACGCATGGCCGCCACGTCGTCGTCTCCGAGGTCGGCCCGCAGCTCGCGCTCGAGGCGGCGGCTGGCGGCGAGGGCTGCGCGGCGGACGTCGTGCGCCTTGGGCGTAAGCCGCAGACGCTTGGAACGGCGGTCGGCAGGGTCAGGGATGCGATCGATGTAGCCGAGCGCCTCCATCTGGTCGACCACCTTGATCGCGGCCTGTTTGGTGACTCCGAGCAGCTCGGCGAGCTCGGTGAGGGAGCGCTCGTCGTCTGAGAGGGCGCGGATGACGAAACCGAAGGCGGATCGCATGTCGCCCACGCCGGCGCGCTCTACGGCCTCGCCGAGACGGTCGGCCACGATTCGCCCTGCGCCGGTGAGCAGGATGGCCAGATCTGGGTTGCGCATATAGTTCTCCCTGGTTTACGATAAACCTTAGTTTACCACTTGGAGGAGATGAGTCATGCCCACCGTTTCAGTGAAGGACGCGCCCATTTTCGAGGCCGGCGGCGGAACCGTCATCACGGGGCTGGCCTCGCCCAGCCGAGGGGCCCGCGACGTCGCGGCGTGGCGGGTCCGGCTCGCAGCCGA
>JBBSTU010000348.1:0-2605 GCA_038235595.1 Actinomycetales bacterium
CTGGTCGGGAAGGCGCAACCGAACGAGCGCCTCCTGGTTGCCGGTCGGCAGACCTGCGCTGATGCCGGACTGCTGGGCGGGTGGAGCCGCCTCCCCCGGCCCGGCGACCGCAACCGCAGAGGCGGCGGCGACGGCGGCGGCGGCGGCGGTACAGACGTCGAGCAACGACGGACGACGCAGAACCTCAATGTTCCCCAAGGCGCGCGCTGCCCGCGCACGCGCCAAGTCGAGGTGCCGAAGTCGACCATGTCGGATATTCCGCCATCAAGGGGTTGGTTGCTCGGGATGCGTTGCACTGCAGCCGCCCTCGCGTCAACGACGCGAAGGCCGCCTCCTGACAACGTCAGGAAGCGGCCTTGGTCCGTTGTTGGACCAGCGGGCGGCTAGTCGCTCACCGGTCGGCGAACTCCTTGATCTCGCCGCTCTGGATGCGCGCGTAGTACGAGCTGATCGTCGTACGGATCACCTTGGCCAGGAAGTAGAGGCCGATGATGTTGAACACACCCATCAGGAAGATCATCGAGTCGGAGAAGTCGATCACCGGCCCGAGGGCGGCGGCCGAGCCGATCACCGTGAAGATCACGAAGATCACCTTGAAGATCACCTCGGTCTTCTTGCTCTCACCGAACAGGTACGCCGTGGCCTTCATGCCGTAGTACGACCAGCTGATCATCGTCGAGAACGCGAACATCACCACGGCGATGGCCAGCACAACGGGGAACCAGGGCAGCACGCTCTCGAACGCGCGCGAGGTGAGCTTGACCCCGCCGATGTCGGGAGCATCGGGGTCTCGCCAGGCCCCGGTGATGACAATCGTCAAGGCCGTCATGGTGCAGATGACGATGGTGTCGATGAACGGCTCGAGCAGGGCCACGAAGCCCTCCGTGGCCGGCTCCTTGGTCTTCACCGCAGAGTGGGCCACCGCGGCCGACCCGAGGCCGGCCTCGTTGGAGAAGGCCGCCCGCTGGAACCCCACGAGAAGGGCGCCGACCGCACCGCCGACGATGCCGGGGCCGGTGAAGGCGCCGGTGAGGATGTCGCCCGCCGCCGACGGGATGGATCCGAAGTTGCTGAAGATCACGATGAGACACGCCGAGACGTAGACCGCGGCCATGAAGGGCACGATCTTCTCGGTGACCTTGGCGATGCTCTTGATGCCGCCGATGATGACGGCGCCCACGAGCACGGCGAAGACGACGCCGATAAGCCAGCCGAGGTTACCCAGCGCACCGTCGGTGCCACCGGTGACCTCGATGATCTGGGCCGTGGCCTGGTTCGACTGGAACATGTTGCCGCCACCGAGCGAGCCGCCGATCATGCAGACAGCGAAGCACGCGGCCAGCACCTTGCCGAGCTTGCCGCGGCCGTTGAGGGCCAGCGCGTCGCGCAGGTAGAACATCGGGCCGCCCGACACGGTGCCGTCGGCGTGCTCGCGACGGAACTTCACACCGAGGGTGCACTCGGCCATCTTGGTGCTCATCCCGACGAAGCCGGCGAGGATCATCCACAGGGTGGCACCCGGGCCACCGAGCGAGATAGCCACTGCGACACCGGCGATGTTTCCCAGGCCCACGGTGCCCGACACCGCGGTGGCGAGAGCCTGGAAGTGGGTCACCTCACCGGCGTCGTCAGGGTCGGAGTACTTGCCCTTGACGAGGTCGATGGCGTGCTTGAACCCGCGCAGGTTCATGAAGCCGAGCCAGACGGTGAAGAACGAGCCGGCCACGACGAGCCAGACCACGATGAGGGGGACCTTCACCCCACCGACGGTCGGAGCGAAGAAGACGATCGAGGTCAGGATCTCGGAGAACTTGTTGAAGCCGTCGACGAGCACATCCATCAGGGCACCACCGTCACGGGCAGGGGGCTGACGTGCACGAGCTTCATCACGACGCTGCCGAAGATGGCCTCTCGCAGACCCGAGTCGCCGGTGCGTCCCACCACGATGTGCGAGGCCCCGACCTCCTCGGCGATGTCGATGAGCGTCTCGGACGGGTGACCGTGTCGGATCTGGCTGCTGGACTTGCGGCCGGCCGCCTCGACCAGCGCGACCATCGGTGCAATGACCTGCTCGTCGGCGGCCGCGATCTCGGCCTTCCGGCGTGCTGGTCGTTCCTCGTTCTCGATGTTGGTGTTGAACGAGAACGGGGACCAGTTGATGACGTGGGCGACGACGAGCTGCAGATCTTCTGCAGCGGCTCGTTCGAGCGCGAACTCGACCGCGCGGGTCGAGGCCTCACTCTTGTCGACCCCGATGAGCACAGTTGCCATGGGAACCTCCTCGGCGAATGGAAGGGTCCGAGCGTGCCCGCAACGAGACTGCGGATGATGCCACGGAAGTCATCGTGACCGTAACGTGACCCAGCCCACCCTCAGCCGGCAGTCAGTCGGCAACCAGCCGATCCACATCTTGAGACCCAGGAGCGGGTCAGACGATGGTCGCCTTGAGCTCGGCGAGGCGACCGAGCAGCCCGTTGACGAACGCCGGCGAGTCGTCGGTCGACATCTCGGTGGCCAGGCCCACCGCTTCGGAGATGGCCACAGCATCGGGGATCTCGTCGTTCCACAGCACCTCCCACGCGCCCAGGCGCAGGATCGCCCGGTC
>JBBSTU010000349.1:0-2570 GCA_038235595.1 Actinomycetales bacterium
GAGCACGAGCACGTGGCACTCTCGGCGGGGGTGCAGCGCATGGTGCGCTCCGACATCGGGGCGTCCGGCGTGATGTTCACGATGGACACCGAGTCGGGCTTCACGGATGCCGTCTTCGTCACCGCGTCGTACGGGCTCGGTGAGTCCGTGGTGCAGGGCGCGGTCAACCCCGACGAGTGGTACGTCTGGAAGCCCGGGCTGGCCGCCGGCCACCCGGCCGTGCTCAAGCGTGGCCTCGGGGGCAAGGCCATCAAGATGATCTTCACCGACGACTCCTCGGTGGGGCGCACCACCGAGTTCGTCGACGTCGAGCCGGCCGACCGGGCGCGGTTCAGCCTCACCGACGCCGAGGTGTCAGAGCTGGCTCGCCTCGCCGTCTCCATCGAGACCCACTACGGCCGGCCGATGGACATCGAGTGGGGCAAGGACGGCGTCGACGGGTTGCTCTACGTGCTGCAGGCCCGGCCCGAGACGGTGCAGTCGCGGCGGTCGGCCTCAAGCATCGAACGCTACCGGGTCGCTGGGTCGGAGGCCGACCGGTCGGTGCTCGTCGAGGGCCGTGCGATCGGGCAGAAGGCCGGAGCCGGGCCGGTGCGCGTGCTCGCGAGCGCCGAGGCGATGCGCGACTTCGTCACCGGTGAGGTGCTCGTCGCCGACATGACCGACCCCGACTGGGAACCGATCATGAAGCGGGCCAGCGCGATCGTGACCAACCGGGGTGGCCGCACCTGCCACGCGGCCATCATCGCCCGAGAGCTCGGCATCCCGGCTGTCGTCGGCACCGGGTCGGCCACCCGCGCGCTCGCCGACGGCCACGAGGTCACGGTCTCGTGCGCCGAGGGTGACACGGGCTTCGTCTACGACGGCGTCCTGGCGATCGACGTCGAGTCGACCGACCTCGGCGCCATGCCGCCGGTCGACGTCGGCATCATGATGAACGTCGGCACGCCCGACCAGGCCTTCGGCTTCTCGATGCTGCCCAACCAGGGTGTCGGTCTCGCCCGTCTCGAGTTCATCATCAACCGCCAGATCGGCATCCACCCCAAGGCACTGCTCGACCACGCGTCCGGCACTCTCGGCGCCGACGACGCCGACCTGGCGGCCCGCATCGACGAGGAGGTCGGGGCCTACGCGGGCCCGCGTGAGTTCTTCGTGCAGCGCGTGGCCGAGGGCGTCTCGACGATCGCGGCAGCCTTCCACCCCAAACCGGTCATCGTGCGGATGAGCGACTTCAAGTCGAACGAGTACGCCAACCTCGTCGGGGGGCGCCGCTACGAGCCCATCGAGGAGAACCCGATGCTCGGCTACCGGGGGGCCTCTCGCTACCTCTCGGCCGACTTCGCTGACTGCTTCGCCATGGAGGCCGAGGCGCTGCGCTACGTGCGTGACGAGATGGGCCTGACGAACATCAAGATCATGATCCCCTTCGTGCGCACCCTCACCGAGGCCGCCGGCGTCATCGCCCTGCTCGGCGAGCACGGACTGCGGCGCGGAGAGAACGGTCTGCAGGTGATCATGATGTGCGAGCTGCCCTCGAACGCGGTCATCGCCGACCAGTTCCTCGAGCACTTCGACGGTTTCTCGATCGGCAGCAACGACATGACCCAGTTGACCCTCGGTCTCGACCGCGACTCCAGCCTCGTGGCGGCCGGGTTCGACGAGCGCGACCCTGCGGTCAAGTACCTGCTCGGGATGGCCATCGCCGCGTGCAAGAAGTCGGGCAAGTACGTCGGGATCTGCGGGCAGGGCCCCTCCGACCACCCCGACCTCGCGGAGTGGCTGCTCGAGCAGCACATCGACACCATCTCGCTCAACCCCGACACCGTCGTCAGCACCTGGACGGCTCTTGCCAAGCACTGACCGCAGCAGGCGACCACTCGCAGGCGCGGGCGGAGGCCAGCCGTGAGCGACGTCGGACTGCTGTTCGTCGGAGCGGTGCTCATCGTCAACGGCATCATGCTGCTGGGTCGAATGACCCCTCAGGCCGCAGCACCCCTGAACTTCTTCGTCGGAACCCTGCAGGTCGTCACACCGACCTTCCTGATCATGACCGCGGGCGGTGACCGGGAGGTCATCGCGGCCGCTGGGGGGCTCTACCTGTTCGGCTTCACCTATCTCTGGGTCGGCATCAACACCGTGACCGGGTGGCCCGGCCACGGGCTGGGCTGGTTCTCGCTCTTCGTGGCGGTGGCGGCGCTGGGCTACGCGGCCTTTGTGTGGGCGGGTGGCGGCCGGGTCTTCGTCGTCATCTGGCTCGCCTGGTCGGTGCTGTGGTTCCTCTTCTTCCTGACGCTGGCGCTCGAGCGCGACGACCTCACCCGGTTCACGGGTGCGGTCGCGGTCATCGAAGGGGTCCTCACCGCGGCGGTGCCGGCCGGCCTCGCGCTGTCGGGGCTCTGGCGCGACAGTACCGCCGCTGCCGCGGCGCTGGCGGTGTTGCTGGCGGTACTGTTTGCGGTGTCGTGGCGGCCGACCCGGGCGCCGGGGCCTCGTGTGACGCAGCCGGCGACGATGTCGCAGTCGACTCACCGGCCCTGACGCTGCCAGGGGGTCAGTCGCTCCTAGCTCGC
>JBBSTU010000350.1:0-2485 GCA_038235595.1 Actinomycetales bacterium
ATCCGCGGGCCGGCCTTTCGCGGCATCGAGCATCTTGGGCGTCGGTCCACACCATCGGCCTGCTGGGCCGACGACCCGTTGCAGATCTTAGGGATGGCTCCTCGCGAGTCGGGGCAGAAGGATGGAAGGGTGGCGGGGTGACGCCCCGACCGGCGTCACGTGCCCACCGGGGCGACGACAAGGAGTGCTGCTCGAATGATCTCGCGGATCGCGATCGTCAACCGCGGTGAGGCTGCCATGCGCCTCATCCACGCCGTGCGTGACCTCAACGCAGCCAGCGGTCCCGAGGGCCACCGCATCGTCACGGTCGCCCTCCACACGGAGGGTGAGCGGCGGGCCATGTTCGTCCGCGAGAGCGACGAGGCCTACGACCTGGGGCCGGCCTCCGCACGGCCATACCTCGACCACGCGGTGCTCGAGAAGGCGCTGCGCGAGACGAACGCGGATGCCGCCTGGGTCGGTTGGGGGTTCGTGGCCGAGGACGCCGGGTTCGCCGAGCTGTGTGGCCGCATCGGCGTGACCTTCATCGGGCCGAGCCCCGACGCCATGCGCAAGCTGGGCGACAAGATCGGCAGCAAGCTCATCGCCGAACAGGTCGGCGTTCCGGTCGCACCCTGGAGCGGTGGCGGGGTCGACACCCTGGCCGACGCGACGGCCGCCGCGGCCCGCATCGGCTACCCGCTCATGCTCAAGGCCACCGCCGGTGGTGGCGGTCGCGGCATCCGGCGAGTTGACTCTGACGCCGACCTCACCGACGCCTACGAACGAACCCGTGACGAGGCGCAGCGCGCCTTCGGCTCGGGTGTGGTCTTCCTCGAGCGTCTCGTCACCGGGGCCCGGCACATTGAGGTGCAGGTCATCGCCGACACGCACGGCACGGCCTGGGCCATCGGCGTGCGCGACTGCTCGGTGCAGCGACGCAACCAGAAGGTCATCGAGGAGTCGAGCTCGCCGGTGCTGAGCGCCGAGCAGGCCGACGAGGTCAAGGCGAGCGCCGAGCGGCTTGCTCTCGCCGTCGGGTACGCCGGGGCGGGCACCGTCGAGTTCCTCTACCACCCGGGCGAGAAGTTCTTCGCGTTCCTCGAGGTGAACACCCGGCTGCAGGTCGAGCACCCGATCACCGAGGTGGTCACCGACACCGACCTGGTCAAGCTGCAGATCCACGTGGCGAACGGCGGTCGACTCGACGAGCTGCCTGGTGGCCGACCGACCGAGCGTGGCCACGCCATCGAGGCCCGGCTCAACGCCGAAGACCCCGACCGCGACTTCGCCCCCTCACCGGGCCGCATCTCCTTGCTGAGCTTTCCCGCCGGGCCCGGCATCCGGGTCGACACCGGGGTGGCGGAGGGCGACTCGATCCCCGCCGACTTCGACTCGATGATCGCCAAGATCATCGCTCACGGGCGTGACCGCGACGAGGCGCTGGCCCGGCTGCGACGAGCCCTGGGCGAGACGGTGGTCGTCATCGAGGGAGGCTCGACGAACAAGAGCTTCATTCTCGACCTGCTGGCCCAGCCCGAGATCATCGACGGGTCGGCCGACACCGGCTGGATCGACCGGGTCCGCGCCGAGGGTCGACTCGTCAGCCACCGCCACTCGGGCATCGCGCTCGTCGCCGCCGGTATCGAGGCCTACGAGGACGCCGAGGCCATCGAGCTGAGGCGTCTGCTCGAGTCGGCGCGTGGTGGTCGTCCCCAGGTGCAGCACACCGTCGGTCGGGCGATCGACCTCAAGCTGCGCGGCACGGCCTACAAGGTCATGGTGCTGCGCACCGCGAGCCACCGGTTCCGGGTGTCCATCGTCAACGGTGGCGCCGAGCACGTCGTCGACGCCTCGATCGACCGCATCGACGACTACTCAGGCCGCATCACCGTCGAGGGCCGCACGCATCGGCTCGTCACGGCCACCCACGGCCCGGTCCACCTCGTCGAGGTCGACGGCGTGACGCACCGGGTCACCCGCGACGAGGGCGGAGTGGTGCGATCGCCTGCCCCGGCCCTGGTCGTGGCCACCCCCGCGGCCGTCGGGTCGGAGGTCGCCGCCGGAGCGCCGGTGCTGGTGCTCGAGTCGATGAAGATGGAGACGGTGCTGGTCGCACCCGTCGCAGGCCGGGTGCGTGAGCTGCTCGTGACCATCGGCAGCCAGGTGGAGACGGGCGCCCCACTCGTGCGTCTCGAACCCACCGCGGATGCCGATGACACAGCGCCCGTAGAGCCGTCGGCATCCGTCGACCTCGACCTACCCGACGCCGGGTCGCAGACGCAGACCGTGCGCGAGCGGGTGACCCGCGGCGTCGAAGACCTCTCTGCCGGGGTGCTCGGCTTCGACCTCGACCCGACGTCTGACCGGCGTCGCCTCACGCAGTACCTCCACGCCCGAGCCGAGGCGGTGGCGGAGGGCGTCGTTCCTCTCGCCGACGAGCTGAACATCCTCGAGCTGCTGACCGACTTCGCCGAGCTGAGCCGCAACCGACCGGCGGCCGAGG
>JBBSTU010000351.1:0-2474 GCA_038235595.1 Actinomycetales bacterium
ATCATGTTCTTCATGTCGACGGCACCGCGCCCCCACACGTAGCCCTCCCGCACCTCGCCCGAGAGCGGGTGCACGCTCCATTCGTCGGCCCGCGCCGGAACGACGTCGAGGTGCATCTGCACCAGCAGCGGGTCAAGGCCCGGGTCGGTGCCGGGAACGCGCACGAACAGATTGGCTCGCCCCGGCTCCGACTCGAGAAGCAGGGGATCGAGCCCGGCGTCGGTGAGCAGGGCAGCGAGGTACTCGGCAGCAGCTCGTTCCCCGGGGCCATCGATCTGGGTGTCGATGCGGATCAGGGTCGAGAGCAGGTCGGTCACGCCCGCCCAGGGCTCCGGCCCGGGCGCCGAACCGGCCCGTGCGGCGCTGGTACCCAGCGGCCCAGCGGCATCCGCTCCGAAGTTGCTTGTGGAGGGGTTCACAGGTCGAGCACCAGCCTTTCGCCGCGGCAGCGACCGACGCAGATCATCATCGTCTCGCTCGCCTCACGTTCCTCGTCGGACAGAAGTGAGTCGCGGTGCTCGGGGGTGCCGGCCAGCACGCGGGTCTCGCAGGTGCCGCAGATGCCCTCCTCGCAGGAGGTCTCGGGAAAGATGCCGGCGGACTCGAGGGCGCGAACGATGGATACTCCCGGTTCGACGGTGACGGTGAGGCCGGATGCCGCCGCCTCGACCTCGAAGGCAGCCTCCTCTCCGGTCGGTTCGGGCGCTACCACGGGCGAGAAGCGCTCGACCACCAGGGAACCGGCGGGCCAGTGGGCGGTCGCCTCCTGCATGGCGGCGAGCAGCGGCTCGGGCCCGCACGCGTAGACCAGGGTGTCGGGTTCGACCTGGGCGAACACCTCCCTCAGGGGCAGCAGCCCGGCCTCGTCCTGCGGGTGCACCATCACCTCGCCACCGGCGCCGGAGTGCGCGGCGAACTCGTCGAGGAAGGCCATCGACGTGCGCATCCGCCCGCCGTACAGCAACGACCAGGGGATGCCGCTCTCTCGGGCGTGCGCGACCATCGCCAGGATCGGTGTGATGCCGATGCCTCCGGCGACGAACCGGTAGCGGCCGGCGGGGCGCAGTGAGAAGTTGTTGCGTGGGCCGCGGGCGTCGAGCACCATCCCCGGATGCAGCTGGGTGTGTACCGCGTGCGAGCCGCCCCGGCCGGCCGGCTCGAGCAGCACGGCGATGCGCCACTGGTGCCGGTTGGAGGGAACGCCGCACAGCGAGAACTGTCGCACCAGCGCGCCGCCGAGGTGCAGGTCGAGGTGGGCGCCCGGCTCCCACTCGGGCAGCGCGCCGTCGTCGGCGTTCTCCAGGAGCAGTGACACGACGCCGTCGCTCTCCCAGCGCATCTGGCGCACGAGCAGGCGCAGGGTGGTGGCGCGGGTGTCGTCACCGAGCAGGTCGGTGGTGCGGGGGTTGGTCGAGATGGTCACGGCGTATCTCCTCTCGGTGTCAGCGCACGGCGCGCAGAAAGGCCTGGGTGCGCTGGTGCTGGGGGTCGGTGATGACCTGTGCGGCCGGGCCTTCTTCGACGACCTGGCCGCCGTCGAAGAACACGACCCGGTCGGCGACGTCGCGCGCGAAGCTCATCTCGTGGGTGACCACGGCCATGGTCATGCCGGTGGTGGCAAGGTCGCGCATCACGGCGAGCACGTCGCCCACGAGTTCGGGGTCGAGCGCTGAGGTCGGCTCGTCGAAGAGCATCAGCTTCGGCTCCATGCACAGGGCGCGCGCGATGGCGACCCGTTGTTGCTGCCCGCCCGAGAGGTGCCGGGGATAGGCGTGGGTCTTGTCCTGCAGCCCGACCTGCTCAAGCAGGGTCAGGGCCCGTTCGGTGGCCTCGCTCTTGCTCTGTCGGAGCGCCCGCCTCGGTGCCTCGATGAGGTTGTCGATCACCGTCATGTGCGGAAAGAGGTTGAAGCTCTGGAAGACCATGCCGATGTGCGTGCGGCGGCGGCAGATCTCGCGGTCGCTCAGCTCGTGCAGCTTGTCACCCCGCTGGATGTAGCCGACCACCTCCCCGTCGACCCACAGACGTCCACCGTCGACGCGCTCGAGGTGGTTGATGCACCGCAAAAAGGTGCTCTTGCCCGAACCGGAGGGCCCGATGAGGCAGACCACCTCGCCGCGGTCGATGGTCAGCTCGATCCCCCTGAGCACCTCGTTGCGGCCGAACGACTTGCGCACCCCCTCGGCCCACACCATCGGGGTGCTTTCGGATGCCGCTGGACCCGCTGTGGGCCCGACGTGACCGGTGACGGCGCTCATGAGCTCTTCCTTCCCGGAAGGGGTGCGTGAGCCGACAGCGCAGAGCGCAGTCGCATCAGCGGCGTGGGCGCCAGGGTGCGGTTGCCGCGGGCGAACCGACGCTCGAGGTAGAACTGGCCCACGCTGAGCACGGAGGTGACGATCAGGTACCAGATGCTCGCCACGATGAGCAGCGGGATGGGCTGGAAGGTGCGGGAGTAGATGGTCTGCGCCGCA
>JBBSTU010000352.1:0-2454 GCA_038235595.1 Actinomycetales bacterium
ATCGGCCACGTCGCGCTCGGCGTCAACGGCGGCGGCATCGCCTACCTCGGCGTCGTCGGCGGCGACTACAAGGCCGGCGGCTGCACCGGCCTGCCCGAGCCGAAGGGCGACTTCTTCGCCATCGACTACGTCGCACACGAGATGGGTCACCAGTTCGCCGGCAACCACACCTTCAACGGTGCCCTCGGCGCGTGCGGTGGCAACATCTCCGACGCCTCGGTCGAGCCCGGTTCGGGCTCGTCGGTCATGGCGTACGCCGGCATCTGCGGCCAGGACGACCTCCAGCCGCACACCGACCCCTACTTCTCCTTCCTCACGATCGACGAGGTCGACGCCTACCGCGAGGCGGCCTACGACAACGTCGAGGTGCAGACGGTCTCCCTGACCGAAGGGTTCGGTCCTGGTGACTCGCTCGTCCTCGGCTTCGACGGCAAAACGACGTCGATCCCGTTCGCCAACTACAACGCGGCGGGCCTCAAGGCGGCAATCCAGACCCTGACCGGTCGCGTCGTCTCGATCGCGCAGTGGGGCTTCGACGAGTTCGGCTACACCCCGGCCGTCGGCGTACCCGACGCGCGTGGTTTCCAGGTGATCTTCAACAGCAGGCCGTCGATCATTCCCCGCGCGGGCACCGTGCTCGACGACGTCGACGAGCTCACGGTCGACCCGTCCGGTGTAGACGGCTTCATCGGCGAGACCGCGCGTGGCGGAACCTCGCAGAACGACGGCATCGACCTCCCCCAGACACTCAACGTGTCCGACAACTCCGCGCCTGTCGTGGAGGCCCCTGACCCCAAGACCATCCCGGTCCGTACGCCGTTCGCCCTGACGACCAAGTCGGCCATGGATCCCGACGGCGACGACCTGGTCTACCTGTGGGAGCAGACCAACTTCGGTGAGGGCACCCGCCTCTCCAACAACACCAAGGTCTACGGGCCGCTCTTCCGGGTGTTCGGCGACGACGCGATCGTCAGCGACGCGGACACGTTGAAGACGCCGTCGCCGGGGGAGAACCTCGCCGACGGCAACCTGACGCGGGTCTTCCCCGACCTGGCGCAGGTGCTGTCCGGCAACACCAACGCCGTCACGGGCACCTGCCCGACGGCGACCACACCGAACAACCAGCAGCTGCCCAACACACTGCTGGACTGCTACTCGGAGTTCCTCCCCACGGCTGACTACCTCGGCAGCCTGGACGAGACCGGTGGCGTGATGACCTTCCGGGTCACCGCTCGCGACCTGGACCCCAACGGTGGTGGGGTGGCCCACGACGACGTCGCCCTCACGGTGGACAAGACCGCGGGTCCCTTCCTCGTCACCTCGCAGGCCACTGCCGGGGCGACCGTCGCCGGCGGCTCGTCCGTCCCCGTGACGTGGGCCGTCAACAACACGCAGGGCCTCGCGTCGCAGGTCAAGATCTCGCTGTCGACCGACGGTGGGGCGACGTTCGGCACGGTGCTCGCAGCCGCGACGCCCAACGACGGATCCGAGACCCTCGCCATGCCCAACGTCACCGCCAGTGACGTCCGGCTCAAGATCGAGGCGGTGGGCAACTACTTCTTCGACGTCAACGACGCGTCGTTCAAGCTCGCGGCCACGCCGGCCCCGGACACGACCATCACGTCCGGCCCGGCCGACGGCTCGATCGTGCTGAAGCGCAAGCAGACGATCGGCTACACCTCGACCGTCTCGCCGTCGACCTTCGTCTGCACGATCGACGACGAGACGGTGCCGTGCGACCCCGCTGGCCTGACCGACAAGTTCCGGGCCGGCACGCACGTCGTCACGGTGGCGGCCGTCAACTCCGCGGGGGTGGCCGACCCGACGCCGGCGACCGTGACCTTCACGGTGCCGCGCAGCGACAGCACCTTCGCCCGCAAGGGCAAGGGCAAGCACGCATGGGACCGCAAGAAGGATGACCGAGCCTTCTCGCGGCACTACCTGACCTCACACCGCAAGGGGTCAGAGCTCGTCACCCGCGTGGCGATCACCCGGCGGATCGTCCTGGTGATCGGCACGGTGCCCAAGGGCGGAGTCGCCAAGGTCTTCCTCGGCAAGAAGAGGATCGGCACCGTCCGGTTCAAGGGGAAGAAGGCGTTCAGCCAACTCCGTACGATCCGCCTGGACAAGCCGCAGAAGGGCAAGCTCCGAGTGGTGGTGGCGAAGAGCAAGCAGATCCGCATCGAAGGCGTCGCGATCGTCACCGACTGATCGCACGCACTCGGCGCCCTGCCCTCCGGCCGTCGGTCGGGAGGCAGGGCGCTGTGCGTGTGGGTCAGCTCCGTGAGCCGCGTGCCCGCTCGGCGAGGGCGATCGCCGCGCGCTGCACGACCGGCAGCTCCTCGGGGTCGCGGGCGACCTCGTGCGGCACTTCCCCGCCCAGCAACGCCGCGGGGTGCGTGAGCCAGACCCACGCCCGCCACGGGTCGACGCCCGCGGCCAGGAGCGTCTCGA
>JBBSTU010000353.1:0-2363 GCA_038235595.1 Actinomycetales bacterium
CAAGGTGGCCGCCACGACGAGCGAGACCACCGTGACCAGACCGAGAGCCCGGTACTGGAAGAGGGAGTAGACCACGACGAGCAACAGCCCGATGGCGCCGGCCAACAGGCCAAGCCCCAGCTGCTCGGCCCCGAGCTGCGGCGTGATGTCGTCTTGGGTCTGCAGCGCGAACGAGATCGGCAGGGCGCCGAACTTCAGCTGCTGAGCCAGAGCCTTCGCCGAGTCGGTGGTGAACGACCCGGTGATCGATGCTCGACCGTCGGGGATCACGGCTTGAGACCGAGGAGCCGAGATGACGACCTTGTCGAGCACGATGGCGAACTGGTCGAGGGGCGTCTGACCCTGCATGTCGAACAGCCGCTTGGTGACCTCGGCGAACTTCTTCGCACCGGTCGCGTTGAACGTCAGCGAGACCTCGACGATCGACGTCGGCTGGCCGTTCGGCCCGGCCTGGAAGCCGCTGGAGGCATCAGAGATCTCACTGCCCTTGATCTCGACCGGGCCCAGCACGTACTTCGTGACCCGGTCGTCGCCACAGGTAGCGATCGGCAGGGCGGGGTCGTCGACGATCTGGTCGACCGCGCCGGGTTTGCTGCAGTCGAGTGCCGCGTACTGCGTAGCGACCTTCTTGGCGGCGGCGGGAGCCTTCGCCTTGTCGAACCCCATCCCGATGAGCGATGTGGTGATCTGCTGTTCGACCGCGGCTGCTTCTTGCGCAGAAGTCGGAGCTGTGGGCTGGGGAGCCGGCGTCGTCGCGACGGGCGCCGAGGAGTCGGCGGTCGAGGTGCCCGTTGCGGTGGGGGTAGGAGTGGCCGGGGTGGTGGCGGCCCGGAAAGCGTCGGGAACGACCCCGTTCGCGGCCGTTGAGCTCGGCGTCGGCGTTCCGCTGGCGCCCGTTGCCGTGCCCGATGCCGCCGGCGTCGTCGCCGTTCCCGCTGGCGTGCTGCTCGAGGGCGCTGTCGGAGTGGTAGCGGGAGGGGTCGCATTGGCGGGGATGTTGCCAGCGGCTTCGACGAAGACGGCCCGGAAGCTGAGCTGGGAGGGCTTGCGGATCGCCTGGAGCTGTTCTGGCGTGGGCGTGCCCGGGATGGCAACGACGATGTTCTGCCCGCCGAGGGTGGAGATCTCGGCCTCGGCCACCCCGTTCGCGTCGATGCGCTGGCGGATGATGTCAACGGCCTGGTCGATCTGACCCGGACTGACCTGCTGGTTACCCACGAGCACGGGTTCGAGAACGATCTCGGTACCGCCCTCGAGGTCGAGGCCGAGACGTGGGGTCAGCTGTGAGCCGCCCCACAGAGCGAGACCACCGGTGAGAGCCCCGAGGCCGATGATGATCGCCACGAGCAGCGCCAGGCTGCGGGTCGCGATGCGTTTGGTGGAGCTACCAGCCACGTGCGGGCCTCACTGACCAGCGGCGCGGTTCCCGAAGGGTCCTTCGCCGTTGGAGTCGTTGGCGACCTGGTCGCTCGCGTGGGTTTCGGTCACGGCGCTGGGCGTCTCGGTCTGCTTCATCGCCACGGCTCGCCGGTCGACGCGAAGGGTCACGCCCTCGGCCACCTCGAGCCACGCACTGCTGTCGTCCATGTGCCGGATGGTGCCGTACAGCCCCGACGAGGTGATGATCCGGTCGCCGACGTTGAGCGCCGACGCGAACGCGCGCATCTGCTTCTGACGACGGCTCGAGGTCAGAAAGAGCCAGCCGAGCAACAGCAGCGGCAGGATCAGGATGACGGCTTCCATCAGGGCTTCCTTCGTGTTTCGTTCTGAGGTTCGTGCGGGGCGTAGACACGCCGCCGGAGTCGTGCTGGCGAGGTGCCCAGGACTGGCCATGGCCAGAGATCGTTTGGCTGCTCGCATCAACGACCGAGGGCACCGGAAGGTGCCGCAGCAGCGGCGGGGGGTGCCGGACGGAGTCTACGGGTGCCCGCGCCGTTTGTCAGACCAGCACCGGCACGGCGGCGTGGCTCGGCGGGTCTCACGACTCGAACCGGCCTCCGCCCACCTCGTCGAGCGGCAGGGTCGCGGACCAGACGCCTTGAGCGTCGATCGGCGGAGTGAGCCCCAGGTGGCGCCACGCCAGGGCAGAGGCCGTCCTGCCCCGGGGGGTGCGCAGCATGAAACCCTCCCGCACGAGGAAGGGCTCAGCCACCGTCTCGACGGTGTCGGGCTCCTCGCCCACCGCCACCGCCAGCGTCGACAGCCCGACCGGGCCCCCGTTGAAGCGCCGACACAGAGCGTCGAGCACCGCACGGTCAAGGCGGTCGAGGCCGCGCTCGTCGACGTCGAAGAGGGCGAGGGCCTCCCGGGCGGCGGCGTGCGTGACGCGCTGCTCACCGTGCACCTGCGCCCAGTCGCGCACC
>JBBSTU010000354.1:0-2291 GCA_038235595.1 Actinomycetales bacterium
CAGCAGGGCCGACGGCCGGCAGATCACCTCGGCTCCCTGTACCGCCTGGATCCGGGCCACCTCGGGGTAGTCGCCGTCGAAGCAGATCATCATGCCGATGCGGCCCAGCTCGGTGTCGCACACGGTCACCGAGTCGCCCGGCGTGACCCAGCCCCCGCCGCTGACGATCTCGGAGCAGAACGGGTGGGTCTTGCGGTAGACCCCGAGCACGTCTCCGGTCGGGTCGATGAGCACCGAGGCGTTGTAGACGGTTCCCCGTTGGGGGCCGCGCTCGTAGCTGCCCACGCACACGTGCACCCCGAGCTCGCGCGCCACCTGTTGCATCGGCTCCAACACCGGCCCGGGCAGCTCGGTGACGAGGTTCCACAGCTCCTCCGGGGAGCACGCGGGCGTGAACCCGGTGGTGGCCGACTCGGGCAGCACGACGAGCTCCGCTCCGGTTGCGGCCACGCAGCGACGGGTGAGGTCGACGCAGTGGTCGAGGTTGGCGTTCACCGACCGGGGGGTCAGCGGCCCCGGCACGGGAGCCACCTGCACCGCGGCCGCAGTGAAGGCGCGCATGTCAGCCTCGCCCCCGCAGCCGCCAGCCGAGAGCGACTCCGACCAGGGCGACCGCCGCACCGGCCATCACCCCCAGCGCGAAGTCGAGAGCCGCGCGCGAGTCGGGCACGACCGTTGCGGATGCCGCCGGGCGCCCAGCCGCCAGGACAGCGGCATCGAGCGGCGCCGGCTCGCCGCCGGCCGGCCCTGCGGTCTGGGCGTCGTCGGTCGGGTTGACGACCACCTCCGCCGCTCGCTCGCCGGTCAGGTCGGCGTCGACCGCGCTGAAGAACTGGCCGGCCAGCTTGCGGGTCACGCCTGACAGCATCCGCTGACCGACTCCGCCGATGGCGCCGCCGACCGAGGCGTCGGCGTCGTAGACGAGGTCGGTGCCGCCGTTCGGTGCGGGGGTGAGCCGCACGACGACACTGGCGTCGACGGTGCCCGGTGCCCCCGAGCCTGACGCCTTGAGGGTGAACGAGTCCGGTCGCTGCGGTTCACGCAGAGCGACCTCGCCGTCGTAGGTGCCCTTGATGGCGGCCACCCCAGCGGTCACGGTCATCGCGTAGTGGTCGGATGACACCTCGCTCAGCTGCTCGCACCCGGGCAGACACCGGGCCAGCACGGCGGGGTCGTGGAAGGCGTCCCACACCTGGCCGGGGTCGGCGGTGAGGGTGGCGGTGCCGGTGATCTTCATCGGGTGCTCTTCACGGTGGGGGCTCCTCGGCTCGGGCGGCAGGCTCTGACTCGTGGTTCGCACGGCGCAGCGGCGCGATCTCTCCCGCGGCGTACCGACGACGCAGCGCCCAGAGCTCGGCGGGAGAGATCGGCATCCGGGTGATCGGGAAGCCTTCGGCGTCTTCGATCGCGGAGGCGATGACAGCCGAGACCGGGATGCACCCGGCTTCGCCGGCTCCCTTGATCCCCAACGGGTTAAGGGGTGAGGGGGTCTCGAGGTGGTCGGTCTCGATGATCGGCACCTCTGACGCGTAGGGCATCAGGAAGTCCATGAACGAGGCGTTGAGCAGCTGGCCCGAGTCGTCGTAGATCATCCGCTCGTACAGCGCACCGCCGACCCCCTGGGCCACCCCGCCGTGCACCTGGCCCTCGACGATCATGGGGTTGATCATCGGCCCGCAGTCGTGCACGACGCAGTACCGCAGGATGCGGATCTCGGCTGTGACCGGGTCGGTCTCGACGATCGCCGCGTGCATGCCGTTGGCGAAGGTGGCCTGCGTGGGGGAGTAGAAGTCCTTCCCCTCGAGCCCGGGCTCCTCGCCCTCTGCGACCGGTGGCCGGGTGGGGTCAGAGGTGCCGACGAACTGGGTTGCGGCCTGGGCCGCCTCGTCGAAGGCGTAGCGCAGCGGGTTGCTGAGCACCGACACCGTGCCGAGCCTCATCGACGTGGCCGGCGCGCCCTTGACCCGCACGGTGCCCTCGACGATCTCGAGGTCGTCGGGTGACACCTCGAGGGCGTCGGCCGCGATGCGCAGCGCCTTGGCCCGCACCCGGCGAGCGGCCAGAGCGACGGCGCTGCCGCTCGTCACTGCGGCCCGCGAGGCGAAGGTGCCCACGGCGTAACCCATCTTTCGGGTGTCGCCGGTAGTGACGAACACGTCCGCCATGGGCACCCCGAGCTCGTCGGCGACGATCTGGGCGAACACCGTCTCGTGGCCCTGGCCCTGTGAGGTCAGCCCGATCGACACGTTCACGCGGCCGCTGGTCTCGACCTGTACGTGGCTGCCCTCGTA
>JBBSTU010000355.1:0-2282 GCA_038235595.1 Actinomycetales bacterium
CCGCACCCTGAGCGACGTGGCCACCCGGGCCGGCGTCTCGGTCGCCTACCTCTCCGAGATCGAGCGGGGCCTGAAGGAACCGTCGTCAGAGGTGCTCGAGGCGGTCTGCACTTCCTTGGGGTCGAGCATCGCCCATCTCGTAGGAGCAGCCCACCGCGAGCTGGTGCTCGAGTCCGGCGGGGCCGGACTCGACGTGGTCAGGCTCGACGGCGCAGACCTCGATGGGTCTGATGTTGCAGTCGGGGCGGATGTGCTTGACCTGACCCGACGGCATGCCGAGCGGTCGAGCATCCCCGGCGAGCCACGCGACGACACCCCCGCCCGCTTCGGCGAGGTCAGCCTCGTCGCAGCCTGACCCGGCGTCGCGCCCAAGCCACCAAACCGGCACCGATCGCCAACAGCGAGACCACGACCCAGTTACGTTGGGTACGGTCGAGCGCGTTGCCCGCTGCTCGGCCGAGCATCACGACTCCGACGGGAGTCGGGGCAAAACGCACCCGACCCTTCTCGTCAAGCCGAGCGCGCCCCAGGTCGTGCCCTTGTGACGTCAGTCGAACGCTGGTTCCGGCGAAGACGTCACGCGGAAAGCTGATCGGCAGGTCGCGGGTCAACGACCGACCAGGGAGGCTGCGGAACAGCGTCGCGGGGGCGGCGACGTCAAGAACCAGACCCGAGGCGTCGTTGCTCAGGTGCGCCCTGGCCGTTCCGTGGGGGCCGCTGACCTCCATGGAGAGGTCGGCGACGTAGGTCAGCGACCCCTTCGAGCGGGCGTCAGCCACCCTGCACGGCGCCCCGGTTGTCCTTGTCGGTGGTCGTGATGCGCAGCGTGCCGTTGAGCTTCCAGGTGGCGTGCTCGCTGTCGGGCCCAGTCGTGCGCGGCACCTCGACGGCCATGTCGACGAAGGTGTAGTCGATGGCGGCCTCCTTGCCGGTGAGGTAGCTCCACATGTCGCGACCGAAGTCGGAGATGGACGTCGGTTCGGTGGCATTGCTCTGGCTCATGAAAGCTCCTGGTCGAAAAAGTAGTCGGTTCTGCAACTATGTGGCACAGACCCCGCCACCGCTACTGCTACTCCCCGGCGCAGGCCGCCCACCGTCGGTGAATCAGCCTGTCTCGTAGAGCGGGTCGACGTCTGAAGCTCGCACGATCACCTCGTCGACGATCCCGAACGCCAGCGCTTCGGATGCCGTCAGCACCTTGTCGCGGTCGGTGTCGACTCGCAGCTGAGCAGTCGACCGCCCCGTGTGACGGCTCAACACCTCCTCTACCTGAGCGCGCACGCGCAACAGCTCGTCGGCCTGCAGCTCGAGGTCGCTCACCGTGCCCTGCCCGCCCGCCGACGGCTGGTGCAGCAGCACACGGGAGTGGCGCAGGGCGAACCGTCGACCGGGCTCACCGGCGGCCAGCAGCACCGCGGCGGCCGAGGCGGCCTGGCCGAGACAGAAGGTCGCCACCGGCGTCGGCACGAACTGCATGGTGTCGTACATCGCCATCAGCGAGGTGAACGACCCTCCCGGACTGTTGATGTAGAGGGAGACCTCACGGTCAGGCGCCACGTCGGCCAGGTGCAGCAGCTGGGCCATCACCACGTTGGCCACACCGTCGTCGATCTCGGTGCCGACGAAGATGATCCGCTCCTGCAGCAGACGGCTGTAGATATCGAAGCTGCGCTCTCCTGCCGGCGTCTTCTCGATGACGTACGGGATCGTGTAGCTGCTGGCCGTCGAGCGCGGCGCCCCTGTCTTCTGCTGCGGCAGTGGCCAGCTCATCTCAGGCCCACCTTGCGCTCGACGCCGACCGGTCGCACGTCAGCCAGCGAGGTCACGACGTGGTCGACGATGCCGTACTCCTGCGCCTCCACGGCGCTGAACCAGCGGTCGCGGTCGCTGTCGGCCGTGATCTGGTCGACGCTCTGCCCGGTGTGTTCGGCCTGCAGCTCGTTGACCCGCTGCTTGACGACCTTGAGGTTGCCGGCCTGCACCTCCACGTCAGCGGCCGTGCCCTGGATGCCCGCCGAGGGCTGGTGCATCATGATCCGGGCGTTCGGCAGTGCGAAGCGTTTGCCGGGCGTGCCTGCGCCCAATAAGAACTGGCCCATACTGGCCGCGAACCCGAGGGCGAGCGTGCCGACCTCGTTGGGGATGACCCGCATCGTGTCGTAGATCGCCAGGCCGGCGGTCACAGACCCCCCGGGTGAGTTGATGTACAGGCTGATGTCAGCGCGTGGGTCGCGGGCGGAGAGGAGCAGCAGCTGAGCGGTGATGCGGTTGGCGATCGGGTC
>JBBSTU010000356.1:0-2279 GCA_038235595.1 Actinomycetales bacterium
CTGACCACTGACCTCTGAGCGGCGAGATCGTCGGGAGGTGTCGCGCATGTCGGCAAAGGCTGAGAGCAACGGCGGGTGGGTGACAGGCAGCGCTGCCACTCTGGCCCTCGCTGCGGCCGGATGGTTTGCCCTGGGCGTGACCACGCCCTCACCCGCGCCCCTCCTCACCGACGTCGGCCGGCTCACCGACGTGGCGGCCCCGGCAGGCGGTGACTCAGACTGGTCGATCCCCACCGCGTACCCCGGCGACCGCACCCGCCCGACCCTTCACCCGGAAGCACGACCCGCGGTCGTGGTGCAGGGTGCTCGCGTCGTGCTGATCGCCCACGGGGCCGACGACGGCTCGGGGGTGGCCAGCGAGGCTTGTCAGACCGGTCGCCTTCCCGGCTTCGACCGACCGGGAGTGCACACCTTGACGTGCCTGGTGCGCGACCGGGCCGGCAACGTCGCCGTGGGGCGAACCACCTACCGTGTCATCAGGAGTCTGGGGTCAGCCTCATCCCCAGCGTGAGACCGACGGCGACACCTTGCCGCGGCGACCGGGCAGGATGGGGGTATGAGCGACCCCACCGGAGTGGTCTTTCCCCTCGAAGCCAGCAGTGGGCGGCGGAGCACGACAGCGACCGGCCGCGCCGTGGTGGCCGATGCCCTGAGCGCGGTCGACCCCGTGGGTGCAGCGTCGGCGCAGCGCGAGACGAACTGGCGACAGGGTTATCTGCCGCACTTTCGCCGGCTGGTCGAGGCGGGGCTGGTCTCTCCGCACGCTGCTCGCACGATTGCCCGTGATGGCCTCACGTCGCTGCACGAGCGGATGCGGTGGATGGGCGAGGGGGGCGCCGAGAGCGACCAGCCGCTGATGTCGGCGTTCGAGACGGAGGGCGACGCGCTCGGTTCGCACACCTTCACGGGTGAGGGTGCCCCCGACCGCACCCTCTCCATCCCGGATGCCGGTGAGCGACTCTCGGGCGACCGTCTCCGACGTCGCCTCGACGTCTGGGTCGAGACCGGCATGATCGAGCCGAGCTGCGCCGCGGCGGTGCACCTCGTCATCGACAACCCCGACTGGCTCGACCTCCACGATCGCACGGTGGTCGTGCTGGGCGCGGCCGCCGAGATGGGCCCCCTCCGGTCGCTGCTGCGGTGGGGGGCTGACGTGGCGGCCGTCGATCTCCCACGAAAAGATCTGTGGGACAGGCTGGTCGGCGATACCCAAAAGCTGGCCGGGTCGATCACCGTGCCGGTCAGACCCGGGGGCGGTCCGGTCACGGCACGCGCGGGTGGTGACCTCGTGCACGACCTCGGATCTGTGACCCGGTGGGTGTCGCAGGTCGACGGCCCGGTCGTGATCGGCAACTACGTGTACGCCGACGGCGAGACCAACGTCCGCGTGTCGATGGCGGTCGACGCGCTCACCCGTCGCGTGGTCGAGCACAAGGGGCGGGGCGAGGTCGCGCTCGCCTTTCTCGCCACCCCGACCGACGTCTTCGCCGTGCCCGGCACGGCCGTCGACCGCTCGGTGGCCAACTACGCCGCGCGACGCACATCCAAGGTGCTGCGGGTGCCGTTGCGCACTATCAGCGGAGGCCGGCTGCTGCGACGCAACTACGTTCCCGGCCAGAACCCCGGCATCAACGACAGCGTGGTGCTTCAGCAGGGGCCGAACTACCTTCTGGCCAAACGACTTCAGCGGTGGCGCGCCACGACCTATCGAGAGGAGGGTGGTGTGGTCTCGCTCAACGTGGCGCCGCCCACCCGCACCCGGTCGGTGCTGAAGAACCGGGTGCTCGCGGCCGCCTACGCCGGGGCGCACCGGTTCGGCATCGAGGTGTTCGAGCCGGGAACAGCCAACACCCTGATGGCCGCGCTGCTCGTACACGACCTGCGCACCGGTTCGCCGGCCCAGCCGCAGCCGTGGCAGGACGAGGCTGACGAGGCCGCTCACGGGGGCCTCTGGACGTCGAGCTACGACCCGCGTAGCGCCCTCGGCCTCGCTGCGTTGCTCGGCGTGGCCTCCGCTCGATGACCATCAGGAAGCGGTCGCCCGGTCGCCCGACCCCGCCCGCCGAGGCGAGGCAGTTGGGCGAGACCGACGAGACGGCGAGCACGGCGAGCACGGCGAGCACGGCAGCGCCGCGGGGCCTGGGCGCACCGCTGAGAGGCGTGGTGGTGGCCGACTTCAGCCGGGTGCTGGCCGGGCCGTTCGCGTCGATGATGCTGGCCGACCTCGGCGCCCGGGTCGTCAAGGTCGAGCGTCCCGGCACCGGGGACGACAGCCGGTC
>JBBSTU010000357.1:0-2256 GCA_038235595.1 Actinomycetales bacterium
GGGCGGCTGCAGCCACGGCCTGGTTGCCGCCCTTGCCCCCGAACGCCTTTGCTCGATCTCGAGCCAGTACGGTCTCACCCGGAACGGGCAGCGTGGTAACCCGGTAGCTGAGGTCGACGTTGAGTGAGCCCACCACACCGATGGTGCTCATGCCCGGTGCCCGACCCGGTCGACGGCATCGATCACCAGGTTCCAGTAGCGGTCGGCATCGAGGGTCATCGCGACCTGGGTGTTCGGCCGCTCGTCGGGGTAGCGGTGGTGAAGGTCGACGACGGTCGTCCCTCGAGTCCAACGGCCGCCGAGCTCGACGGCGACGAAGGCCTCGCGCCACCCGATCACAGTTGGATCGATGAGCGCGGCAATCGTGCACGGATCATGCACGGGCGGTGCATCGAACTCCCACACCCGGTTGTACGAGGCCCCGAAGAAACCCATCCAGGCGGCGCAGGTCTGACCAACGACGTGGTCCATGCCGGCCATTCGGTCGACGACCGCTGGGGTCGCGAGCGCTTGATGGGTGAGGTTGAGGCCCACCATCCGCACCGTCAGCCCGTTGCGGAGAACGACGTCGAGCGCCTCCGGGTCTGCGTAGGTGTTGAACTCCGCTGTGGGCGTGTGGTTTCCGCGCTCCGTCGAGCCGCCCATGAAGATGACCTCGCGGATGCCGTTCTTCACCTCCGGGAAGTCGAGCAGGAGCCGTGCGACGTTGGTGATGGGTCCAGTGGCCGCCACGGTGACTGGCTCGTCACTTGACTCGATGACCCGACGCAGCAGCTCGACGGCGCCGACCGACTCGACCTCAAAGGCCGGCTCTGGCATCGGGGGGCCATCGAGCCCGCTCACGCCGTGGACGTAGTTGCCGAGCGTCGACTCACCGTCGAGCGACCCTGCCGCGCCCTTGGCCACCGGCACGTCCCGCACCCCGGCAAGCGTCAACACCTGCAAGGCGTTTCGCGTGGCGTCGTCGACCGAGCAGTTTCCGAAGGTGGTTGTGACCGCCCGGAGGTCGACCTCGGGGGAACCCACAGCGAGCAGCAGCGCCACCGCGTCGTCGTGGCCAGGATCGCAGTCGATGACGAGAGGGCGACCTCGGCGGCCTCCCATCAAGACATCCGTTCGGCGCCGAGCCAGCTCAACATGGCCCCGACCAACGGCGCGAAGCCCTCCCACTCCAGAAACTCGGTCGGGCACCAGTGTGGGCCGATGTCCGAGGTCCAGACGAGCGACCGGCCCTTGCCGACCTCACGCGTGGCGATGAGCACGTCGTCATCGACCGTGGCGACGACCTGGGCATCCGGTTTCGCCGTCACGACGTTGTAGCCGAGCAGCTGCGGGGACTCGCCGGGCCACGCCGTGGCCACCTCATGGTCGGGCGCCACGATTCGGCAGGTGGCCCCTTGAGGCGACTCTGTGCGGTCGTCACTGGTCAGCATGTCGACGGGCAGCACGTCGGCAATCGGGCTCCGCGCGAAGTTCGCGCGGGCCTGGAAGCCCTGGAAGCTGAGGTAGCCGCCGGCCATCATGAGGCCGCCGCCGGCCCGGGTCCACTCGGCCAGGGCCACCAACGGGTTGTCGGTGCGCTGTCCCTTGATCCAGACCTCGTTGGGCAGGACGAACGAGTTGTAACCGATGTCAGACAGGATGACGACGTCGTACGCCGACAGTGCCTCGACGGTGCGGGGGAAACGCGCCGGCACGTCGTGCCCATACATCTGTTCGACCTCGATGCCCTGCGAGGCAGCGGCCGCGATGAACTCGTCGGCACCGGTCTCGAAGGTCGTCGACGAGAAGCTGTCGAACCCCTTGTAGTGGGTGGACTGCGAGATCCAGCTCTCGCCAGCGAGCAGCACGCGCGCCATGTCAGTTCTCCTTCTGTGCGGTCTCGAAAAGGGTTCGTGGGTTGGTCGTCAGCAGGTGGTCGATGTCGCCCTCGGTCATGCCCAAGCGCCGCAACCGAGGAACGAAGTACTGCAGGATGTGTCCGTAACCGGGCCCGCCGTAGTGCCGCAGCAGCGACTTCACGAAGATGTCCTGGGAGATGAGCAGCCTGGCCAGGTGGCCACGCTCGGCGAGGCGGCAGAGCCACCGGGCGTTCTCCTCGTCGGAGGGGCACTGCACGTTCTGGTCGGCGTAGAAGACCTCCATGCCGATCATGTCGTACTGCACCCAGGCACCGCGCCGGAGCAGCTCCTCCTGGTAGGTGAGGTCGTCGCCGGAGGGCCCCAGGTGGCACAGCACGACACAGGCCGGGTCGAC
>JBBSTU010000358.1:0-2234 GCA_038235595.1 Actinomycetales bacterium
CCGCCCCCCCCCCCGCGGGCTCACAACCGGGACGGACGGGCCCACGCGACCGCCCCGGTGGTGGGCCCACTTTCGTACCACGGGGTCAGGGCGCGCGGTCGGCGCGGTCGGCCCAGACCGCGGCCCAGGGCACGTCCCAGCCGCCCAGCGCCAGTGATCGGGTGACGAAGGGCTCGCGTCGCAGGGCGACCACTCGACCGGCCGACGGCTCGTAGACGTCGAGCTCCGACGCCCCGGTGGCGGGCAGCACGAGCACGACGTGCCGCGGGAGCCAGCGGTTGCCGACGTAGAGCAGCCCGGGCCGGCCGGGAGCCACCCTCGAGCACAGGTTCGCGAACTCCCGCTCGAGGCTGCGGGGTGAGCCGGCCCGCAGCGGACGCACCGCGAACCGCTCGCCGGGAGCACCGATCCCCAGCTCGAGCTCGTGGCGGGCACCCCATGGCGGGGTGCCCAAGGCTCGCGGCCAGGGCAGCTGCAGCCGACCGGCGCCCCCGAAGAGGGCGTTGGTACGGCCCACGACGACCTGCTCGTAGCGAGCGAAGCGTTCGGATGCCGTCTCCTCGACCGCTGACGACGGCCCGGCATCCGTGTCGACCTCCCGAGCGAGACCGAGCGTGATCCACCGCGCGAACCACGGGTCGGCCAGCATGCGGGCGACGGTCAACGAGGCGGAGCCGCAGGTGGTCGGCGACTGCTGGCGGGGTGCGACATCCCCGGATCGCAGCCGAAACGGCGTCACCACCGGGCCTCAGCCCTCAGGCGGACTCCTTGCGTGGGCGCTTGGCCCGCGGCTCGGCGGGGCGACGCACGATGGTTGGCAGCACGTTGTGGCGCACGACCTCCTCGGTCACGACCACCCGGGCGATGTCGTCGTCGCTCGGCACGTCGAACATGACCGGAAGGAGCACCTCCTCCATGATCGCCCGCAGGCCACGCGCGCCAGTGCCGCGCAACAGCGCCTGGTCGGCCACCGCCTCGATCGCGTCGGCGGTGAACTCGAGCTCGACGCCGTCGATCTCGAACATCTTCTGGTACTGCCGCACGAGCGCGTTGCGCGGCACCGTGAGGATGTTGACCAGCGCCTGCTGGTCGAGCGGCGTCAGCGTCGTCAGCACCGGCAGGCGCCCGATGAACTCGGGGATGAGGCCGAACTTGAGCAGATCCTCGGGCATCACATCGCTGAAGCTGTCGCCGAGGTCCTTCGGGTTGTGCAACGGCTGGCCGAAACCCAGCCCCTTGCGCCCCGAGCGCGACTCGATGATCTTCTCGAGCCCCGAGAAGGCGCCACCGACGATGAAGAGCACGTTCGTGGTGTCGATCTGGATGAACTCCTGGTGCGGGTGCTTGCGGCCGCCCTGCGGCGGCACGGAAGCCGTGGTGCCTTCGAGGATCTTCAGCAGGGCCTGCTGAACGCCCTCGCCCGACACGTCACGGGTGATCGACGGGTTCTCGCTCTTGCGGGCGATCTTGTCGACCTCGTCGATGTAGATGATGCCGGTCTCGGCCTTCTTGACGTCGTAGTCGGCCGCCTGGATCAGCTTGAGCAGGATGTTCTCGACGTCTTCACCGACGTAGCCGGCCTCGGTCAGCGCGGTCGCGTCGGCGATGGCGAACGGCACGTTGAGCATCTTGGCCAGGGTCTGCGCCAGGTAGGTCTTGCCCGACCCGGTCGGGCCGATGAGCAGGATGTTGCTCTTGGCGATCTCGACGTGGTCGTCGTCGCGCGCCCCGCCCTCGCCCGCCTGGATGCGCTTGTAGTGGTTGTAGACCGCGACGGCCAGCGACTTCTTGGCGATGTCCTGGCCGATGACGTAGTTCTCGAGGAAGTCGAAGATCTCACGCGGCTTGGGCAGGTGGTCCAGGCCCAGCTCGCTGCTCTCGGCGAGCTCTTCCTCGATGATCTCGTTGCACAGGTCGATGCACTCGTCACAGATGTACACACCCGGACCGGCGATCAGCTTCTTGACCTGTTTCTGGCTCTTTCCGCAGAAGGAGCACTTGAGCAGGTCCCCGCCTTCTCCGATGCGTGCCACTGGAAGCTCCTGGTCCGTCGACGACTACGGCGCAGGAGGCGCCCCGACCGCTCCCTGCCCGCCCCGACCCCGGGGCACCCCCCTATTAGACGACTCACCGGCCGGTCACCGATAGCGCAACGCCGTGTGTCCGCGGATGGCGGGCAAACCGCGCCCCGGCCCCCACCGCCGCGACAAGGGCCCCCGGCCGCGTAGCCGGGC
>JBBSTU010000359.1:0-2227 GCA_038235595.1 Actinomycetales bacterium
CAGAACTGGGGAACGCCGGAGCAGCGTGACATTCTTACGGCCTCCCCGGAGGCCATGGCCGAGCTCGAGTTCGAGGAGGGGTCGATGGCGCCAAAGGTCGACGCCGCCATCCGCGTCGCGAAGGCAGGCGGCCGCGCCCTGATCGGGCCTCTCGACCGCCTCGACGACCTGCTCGCTCGTCGGGTCGGTACGGAGATCCGTGCCGGCGTCGCCGAGGGCATCGTCTTCGTCAAGAACTGAACCCCAGCATCGGTGCGCCGCCACGGCTTCGTCGGGCGTACCTGGCTACCCCTTCCGTGGCCGCGGGTCACGACGGAGGGCACGGAGACTCTGGTTGTACGCGAGCGCTACACCCAGCCAGAAGCACAACCCGTCGTCGGTCTCGACCGCACCGCTTGTGACGTGCATCCAGCTCGGGCCCATCGACCGGCCTCCCATCTCGGCCGGCCGGGCGCCGTCGACGGCCAGCAGCTCTGCCGCTCGGTCGGGGTCGACCCGGGCCAGCAGGTTGCCGTCGCGGCCCACGCTGACGAGGAGCTTCTCGTTCACCATGAACGCGCGACCACCGAACATGGCGACCTCACGCACTGCCCCCTGCCGGTCGAGCGCTGCGCGCACCCGCTCGACGACGTTCTCACCGGTGGCCATTGGTGCCTCGTCTACTCGGATGCTGCTGGGGCGTAAGAGATTCGGTCGAACACCAGCACGCTCTCGATGATACGGCCGTCTCGGATGGTGAAGTGTTCGGCGGCGGGGGCGGTGCTGGTCACCGCCGTGTGTGGGTAGTAGAACAGCACGACGTGCTCGTCGTCACCGAACGCGGCGACGTCGGTCAGGCCGGTCATCATCTTGCTGAATCCGCCCAGGAACGCGCGGTACTCGCTCTTGTTGCGCAATTCCTGACCGGGTGCCCGACAGACGATGTCGTCGGCGACGTAGGTCATGGCACGGTCGAGATCTCCGGTGGTCCACGCCCGGTGATACGCCAGAGCCGTCTCCAGGGCCGGAGAGGTGGTGTCGGTGTGCATGGTGGGCTCCTCCAAAGGTGGGTGGAACGGGTTGTCGCTCAGGGCAGGCTCGGCGCGAGCGGCATCCAGTCGTCTTCACCCGCCTCACCGCCCTGCGCCACGACCCCCAACCGGGGGAGGAAGTGCGCCCAGCCATCTGCGTGCCCGGCGAGCAGCGGGTCGGGCAGCCCGGAGTGCACCACCTCGACTCGCGTACCGCTGGCCGTGGCGCTGAGCGTGAAGGACACCGTGGAGCCACCCGGGGGTAGGTCGGCGCTGCCGGCCACTCCCCAGGAGACGACGACGCGGTGTGGCGGTGCCACCACGAGGTACTCACCTCGAATCGGCGAACCGGCGATGTCGACCTCGAACACCCCGCCCGGATGCGGCTCCAGCACGGCACGCTGGCCCATCCAGGCGGTCATTCCTCCAGGAGTCACGAGGTAGTCGAAGACCTCCTGCGGCGCCGCCTCGATCTCGATCGAGGTCGTGTGCTCAGCCATCGTGACCGCGCGTTTTCGACTCGACTGCCTCTTTGAGAGCCGTGAGCCGGGCCGGCCAGAAACCGTCGAGATACGAGCGAACCGCGGCCAGCCCATCGGTGTCGACCGCGAACAGGTGCCGGGTACCAGACCGCTGGCCGCTGACCAGGCCGGCCGAACGCAGCACGCCCAAGTGGTAGGTGGTGGCCTGCTGGGACAGACCCGTCTCCTGCGCGATCTGGCCAACCGGGCGAGAACCAGAGCGGATCACCGCCAGGATCGACCGGCGGTTGCCGTCGGCCAGGGCCGACAGGGCCTCGTCAACGCGAGCATTCACATCGGCGGCCACGGTTCTCCCTTTGTCGAGCGCCACCTTACACAAGCGGGTGCTTGTACTCAAGAATGTTTGTGAACGGCAGGGCTGGGCGGCTCGCCACCACCCTGGCCGACACGGCGCGGAGCCCAGGCTCGACCGGCCGATATCGTTCTGAGAATGTCGTGGTCGCTGTGGCTGACCCTGGTCGTGACCGGGGTGCTCATCTCCCTCACGCCCGGCGCGGGTGCCATCAACACGATGGCCAACGCGCTCGGTGTCGGCTGGACGCGTTCCGTCTGGGGCATCCTCGGGCAGCAGGTCGGGCTGCTGGCGTACATCGTCGTCGTGGCCGCCGGTGTCGGGGTCATCGTGACCGGCTCACCGGTCGTCTTCAACGTGATCCGCTACGCCGGCGCCGCCTA
>JBBSTU010000360.1:0-2185 GCA_038235595.1 Actinomycetales bacterium
AGCCGTCGGCATCCGTCGACCTCGACCTACCCGACGCCGGGTCGCAGACGCATACCGTTCGCGAGCGGGTGACCCGCGGCGTCGAGGACCTCTCTGCCGGGGTGCTCGGTTTCGACCTCGACCCGACGTCTGACCGTGGTCGCCTCACTGAGTACCTCCACGCCCGAGCCGAGGCGGTGGCGGAGGGCGTCGTTCCGCTTGCCGACGAGCTGAGCATCCTCGAGCTGCTCACCGACTTCGCCGAGCTCAGCCGCAACCGACCCGCGGCCGAGGAGCGGCATACCGAGCTGCTCGTGCACAGCCCGCGGGAGCACTTCCACTCCTTCCTGCAGAGTCTCGACATCGACCGGGCCGGGTTGTCCGCCGACTTCCGCGACAAGCTGGCCCGGGTGCTGCGCCACTACGGCATCACCGACTTCGAGCGCACCCCCGACCTCGAGGAGGCGGTGTTCCGCATCTTCCTGGCCCAGCAGCGTTCCGCGCCCGAGGTGGCGCTCGCCACCTCCCTGCTCCAACGCTGGCTCTCCGAGCCGGCGCCGGAGCCGCCGCTCGACTCCGCGGCCCGGGAGGTGCTCGACCGCCTGGTCGTGGCGATGCAGCTGCGCTTTCCGGTCATCGGTGACATGGCCCGCAGCGTGCGCTTCCGCTGGTTCGACCAGCCGCTCGTCGACGAGGAACGCGAGAGCGTGCTGGCCGGCGTCCGCGACCAGGTCGCGAGCCTCGCCGCGAGCCCGGATGCCGCTGACCACGGCGACCGCATCGACGAGCTCGTGGCCATCCCCGAGCAGATCGTGAGCTTTCTCGCCGAGCGTCTGCCGGAGGACGACGCGCGCGACATGCCGAAGCACGAGCCGATGCTCGAGGTGCTCATCAAGCGGCACTACCGCGAACACGGGCTGCACGGGGTGACGACCCTGACGGCCGGCGGTCGACCCTTCGCCGTCGCCGACTACACGCTCGACGACCGGCCCACCCACCTGACCTCGACCATCGGCACCGTGGCCGAGCTGGTACCGGGGGGTGACCTCGTCGCCTCGGTCACCGCCGACGTCAGCGCCCGCTCCGAGAACCAGCACGCGGTCGTCGACCTCTACCTCAGCTGGAGCGACGGGCCGGAGTCGACCGACGAGCAGGCCGAAGGGCTGGCCAGGGTGCTCGAGACCCTGCCGTTCGCGCACGAGGTGCGACGGGTGGCGGTCGCCGTCAGCCCGGGCGCTGGTCGACCGGTGAGCTACTTCACCTTCCGACCCGACCCCAACCACGAGGGGCAGCTCACCGAGGACCCCCTGGTTCGCGGCGTCCACCCGATGGTCGGGCGGCGCCTCAACCTCTGGCGGCTGCGCGCCTTCGACATCACCCGCCTCGATGCCCCTGACGACGTGCTGCTCTACGAGTGTGTGGCTCGCGAGAACGCCGACGACCGGCGGCTCGTCGCTCTGGCCCAGGTGCGTCAGATCGTCGTGGTGCGCGACGAGTCGGGCGAGGTGACGGGGCTCCCGCACGTCGAGCGGGCCATCGCCAACTGCCTCGAGGCGATCCGCCGCGTGCGTAACAGCCGAGGCAGCGGTGGCAGCAAGCTCGACATGAACCACGTGTGGGTGCAGATCTGGCCCGAGATCGAGGCCGACCTGCGCCAGCTCACGGCACTGCAGGGCAAGATCGCTCCCGGCACGGCCGGCGCCGGCATCGAGGAGGTGCTCGTGCAGGCCCAGCTGGTAGCGGCACCCGGCGAGGCGCCATCCCTGATCGCGGGACGCTTCCACTACCAGCCCGGTTCGGGCGTCGTGGCCACGGTCGGGCCGCCCCCGACCGAGCCGCTCAAGCCGCTCGACGACTACACCTCCAAGGTGGTGCGCCTGCGTCGTCGTGGGCTCGTCTATCCCTACGAGGTGCAGTCGATGATCGCGGGCGACGGCGGCTCCGTCGTCGAGCACGACCTCGACGACGCGGGGGTGCTCGTTCCGGTCGACCGGGCTCTGGGCATGAACAAGGCCGGCATCATCGTCGCCGTCGTCACCACTCCGACCGTGCGGCATCCTGAGGGTGTCAAGCGGGTCGTGCTGAGCGGCGACCCGCTGCGCTCTCTCGGGTCGGTCGCCGAGGCGGAGTGCGCACGCGTGATCGCAGCGATCGACCTCGCCGAACGGCTGCAGGTGCCGCTCGAGTGGTACTCGCTCTCGGCCGG
>JBBSTU010000361.1:0-2159 GCA_038235595.1 Actinomycetales bacterium
ATCGGCCGGCTCGGGCAGTCTGCGGTGGCCGAGAAGTACGGCAACCTCTTCGACATGTACCAGCGCATCACCGGCGAGAACCCTTACGACGTGCCGATGCGCATCTACCCGGCGGTGCACTACACGATGGGCGGGCTCTGGGTCGACTACGACCTGCAGTCGAGCATTCCCGGCCTGTTCGTGGCCGGCGAGGCGAACTTCTCTGACCACGGCGCCAACCGGCTCGGCGCCTCGGCCCTCATGCAGGGCCTGGCCGACGGGTACTTCGTGCTGCCGAACACGATTCGCGACTACCTGGCCAAAGGCCCCTTCCCGGCGATCGACGAGAAGAACGACGCCGTTGCGCAGGCTCGCGCCTCCGTGGAGTCGCGCGTGCAGAAGTTCCTCTCGATCAACGGCGACCGCTCGGTCGACTCCTTTCACAAGGAGCTCGGACAGATCGTGTGGGAGTACTGCGGCATGGAACGCTCGGAGGAGGGCCTGCTCAAGGCCATCGACCTCATTCGCAGCCTCCGCGAGGAGTTCTGGCGCAACGTGCGCGTGCTCGGCGCAGCCGACACCCTCAACCAGAGCCTCGAGAAGGCCGGCCGAGTCGCCGACTTCCTCGAGCTGGGCGAGCTGATGTGCATCGACGCCCTGCACCGGCGTGAGTCGTGCGGGGGGCACTTCCGCACCGAGTCGCAGACCGACGAGGGCGAGGCCCTGCGCCACGACGACGAGTACGCCTACGTGGCGGCCTGGGAGTGGGGTGGCGACAACGGCGCCCCGGTGCTGCACAAGGAAGACCTGACCTACGAGTTCATCCAGCTGAAGCAGCGGAGCTACAAGTGACCACCCCACAAAGTTCTACGTTCGTACCTCACTTCGATACTTCGCGGGGGCCCCGATGAACCTCACTCTGAAGATCTGGCGCCAGAGCGGGCCCTCCGCCAAGGGCGCCATGCACACCTACCCGGTGACCGACATCTCTGAAGACATGTCCTTCCTCGAGATGCTCGACGTGCTCAACGAGCAGCTCAACGCTCGCGGAGACGAGCCGATCGCCTTTGACTCTGACTGCCGTGAGGGCATCTGCGGCGCCTGCGGGCTGATGATCTCCGGCCGGGCCCACGGGCCCGAGGTCACCACGACCTGCCAGCTGCACATGAGGTCGTTCAGTGACGGTGAGGAGATCATCATCGAGCCGTGGCGAGCCGACGCGTTCCCCATCATCAAAGACCTCGTCGTCGACCGCAGCAGCTTCGACCGCATCATCCAGGCGGGCGGCTTCATCAGCGCCAACACCGGCGCTGCGCCCGAAGCCCACTCGGTTCCCGTGCCCAAGCCGGACGCCGACCGGTCGTTCATGGCCGCCGCCTGCATCGGCTGCGGTGCCTGCGTGGCAGCGTGCCCAAACGCGTCCGCAATGCTCTTCGTGGGCGCCAAGATCACCCACCTCGGCGAGCTCCCCCAGGGCCAGCCCGAACGAGACGCCCGGGTCGTGTCGATGGTGAGCACGCATGACCACGAGGGCTTCGGCGGGTGCACCAACATCGGTGCCTGCTCGGCGGCCTGCCCGAAGGAAATCCCCCAGGATGTCATCAACCAGCTGAACGTCGACCTGCGGCATGCCCTGACCCACGGGCACTGACGCTACTCACCGCCGACGTGCACCCCCGGCGGTGCACGTCGGCGGTTAGTCTGACCGGGTCATGACCGACCACCTCGCTCACCGGCATCCGGTAACCACCGTCGTTACCGGCGTGTTCAGCGGCGTCGTGGCGCTCGGCCTGCTGGCGACACCGGCGGGTGCCGCCACCACGCCGGTCCCCACACCGCTGCCGACCACCCCACCGAAGCGGGTCGTGTGTCGCACCGTCGCCCCGACCCCCTTCGAAGCGCCGTCGCTCGACGCGGCCACGATGGTCGGCGGGCCGAAGGTGGCCTGGTTGCGGCCGGCCAGCACGCTGAAGACCCTCACCGCGCTGACCCTGCTGCCCCACCTCGACCCACGACGGAAGGTGACGGCCACGCCCGATGCCCAGGCCGCTGCCGGAACCAGGGTCGGCATCATCGCGGGCAACCCCTACCCCGTGGGCGACCTCGTCGACGCGATGCTGATGTTCTCGGCCAACGACGCGGTCTACGCCCTGGCCGATGCCGCCGGCGGCTACGACCGC
>JBBSTU010000362.1:0-2132 GCA_038235595.1 Actinomycetales bacterium
CGAGGCCATCAACGCGTCCGAGAACAACACCATCAAGATCGCCGACGTGCCCACCTCGGGCGTCGAAGTGCAGCGCGGCCACACCCTTGACGGCCTCGGCAAGTACTACCGCCTCACCATCGAGGAGTCCGGCGCCGAGCCGGTCGACGTGGTGCAGATCCTCACGGAGCGCAAGGTCGACGTGCTCGTCTCCTACCTCCCGGTGGGCTCCGAGGCGGCCGACAAGTTCTACGCCCAGTGCGCCATCGACGCGAAGGTCGCCTTCGTCAACGCCCTGCCCGTGTTCATCGCCAGCGACCCCGAGTGGGCCGCCAAGTTCGCCGAGGCCGGCGTGCCCGTGATCGGTGACGACATCAAGAGCCAGGTCGGGGCCACCATCACCCACCGCGTCATGGCCAAGCTCTTCGAAGACCGCGGGGTGGTGCTCGACCGGACGTTCCAGCTCAATGTCGGTGGCAACATGGACTTCAAGAACATGCTCGAGCGCGACCGCCTCGAGAGCAAGAAGGTCAGCAAGACCCAGGCCGTCACCTCGAACCTCACCGGCCCCCTCGGCGGCAAGATCGCCGACAAGAACGTGCACATCGGCCCGTCCGACTACGTGCAGTGGCTCGACGACCGCAAGTGGGCCTACGTGCGGCTCGAGGGCCGTGCCTTCGGTGACGTTCCGCTGAACCTCGAGTACAAGCTCGAGGTGTGGGACTCGCCCAACTCGGCCGGCATCATCATCGACGCCATCCGCGCGGCGAAGATCGCCAAGGACCGCGGCATCGGCGGCGCCCTGCTGTCGGCCTCGTCGTACCTGATGAAGAGCCCGCCCGAGCAGCGTGAGGACACCGAGGGCCGCATCAAGCTCGAGGCCTTCATCGCCGGCACCGAGGCTCGCTGAGCCCTTCCCCCTCTGGTTCGAGGTGTTCCGCGGTCACCGGTGACGGCGGAATACATCGAACGGCCGACCGGGTACGACCCTGGCGTCACTCAGCGTGCACCCCAACCATCTCGGAGGCTGAACCCATGAAGAAGCTGCTCATCCTGACCGTCGGCGCGATCGGCTTCGTTCTCGGCTCACGGGCCGGACGCGAGCCGTACGAGCAGGTCATGCAGGCGTTCGGGAAGGTCAAGAACGACCCCCGCGTGCAGGAGAAGGCGCACCAGGGAGCCGAGTTCGCGAAGGCGCAGGCCCCCGTGGTCGCCGACAAGATCTCGGATGCCGCTCGGGCGGCCACCGACAAGGTGACCTCGTCGGGATCATCCGACAGCTCGACCGACGCGGACGACCGTATCGCCGACGGCGTGCAGCACCAGAAGGACACCGGCCCCCAGGGCTCACTCCCGTAGGTCGAGGTACCGACGCACGCCGCTGGGGTGGCCACCCCGGCGGCGTGCTGCGTGCTCCCGCTGGCCTGCCCGGCCTTACCGCTCTCGGTGGGCCAGGTAGTAGCGCACGAGCGACTGGGTCGAGGCGTCCTGCTCGGCGAGGGCCTTCTCATCGCCGCCCACGGCCGGGGTGACCTGCTTGGCCAGCTGCTTGCCGAGCTCGACACCCCACTGGTCGAAGCTGTCGATGCCCCACACCACGCCCTGGGTGAAGGTGATGTGCTCGTAGAGGGCGATGAGCTGGCCGAGCACCGACGGGGTCAGGGCAGGGGCCATGATCGAGGTGGTGGGGCGGTTGCCGCTGAACACCCTCGCCGGCACCACGGACTCGTCGGTTCCCTCGGCCCGCACCTCGTCTGCCGTCTTGCCGAACGCGAGCGCGGCGGTCTGGGCGAAGAAGTTCGCCAGGAACAGCTCGTGCACGTCGCTCTCGCCGTCGACCAAGGGGTGGTGTGGGGTGGCGACGGCGATGAAGTCGGCCGGGATCAGCCGCGTGCCCTGGTGGATCAGCTGGTAGAACGCGTGCTGACCGTTGGTGCCCGGCTCGCCCCAGAACACCTCGCCGGTGTCGGTCGTGACGGGCGACCCGTCGTAGCGCACGCTCTTGCCGTTGCTCTCCATCGTCAGCTGCTGGAGGTAGGCCGGGTAGCGGTGCAGGTACTGCGCGTAGGGCAGCAGGGCGTGGCTGGCTGCGCCGTGGACGTTGTCGTTCCAGACGTTGAGCAGGCCCATCAGCGCCGGCACGTTCTCGGCCA
>JBBSTU010000363.1:0-2113 GCA_038235595.1 Actinomycetales bacterium
AGCGGGGTTCGGGTTCATGTGACCAGTCTGTCGACCGCAGACCGCCTGCAGATCGGGCAGGCGTCACGACCTACCCGTGACAGGTGTCAGGGTTCGCGGCGGCGTTGACACTGTCCGCGCTGTCAGCACTGACGGCGAGCCTGGCCCGGTCGCACTAGCGTGGCCGCATGGACTGGACCGAGGTGCTGGGCTTCGCCACCGGCGCCCTCTGCGTGTGGCTCACGGTGCGACGCAGCGTCTGGAACTTTCCGGTCGGGGTGGCGAACAACGTCTTCTTCATCGTGCTGTTCGTCGGCGCCGGTCTGTACGCGGATGCCGTGCTGCAGGTCGTCTACATCGGGTTGGGCCTGCTCGGCTGGTGGTGGTGGCTGCACGGCGGGGCCGACCGTGGCCCGCTCGCCGTGCGACGGACCCCCCGCTGGGTGTGGCCGGTCGCGGTCGGGGTGGTCGGCGCCCTCACCGTGGGCATCTGGGCCCTACTGACGAGCCACACCGACTCCGACGTCGCCACCTGGGACGCCCTGACCACCTCGCTCAGCCTGGTCGCCCAGGTCATGCTCGGGCGCAAGTGGGTCGGCAGCTGGGTGTTCTGGATCGCCGCCGACCTGGTCTACGTGCCGCTCTACCTGCACAAGGGGCTCACCCTCACGGCCGTGCTCTACCTCGGGTTCCTCGGGCTCTGCCTGGTGGGCCTGGCTCAGTGGGGCCGAGCGCGCGACGAAGCCCCGCCCACGGTGGTCGTGCACGAGCGGGCGGTGGTCTCGTGAGCGGCCCCCGACGGTTCCGGCACGGCCTGGTCATCGGCAAGTTCTACCCCCTCCACGCCGGCCACCAGGCCCTCGTGCGCGCGGCAACCTCCAGCTGTGACCGGGTGACCGTCGAGGTGATGGTGCACGGTGTCGAGTCGATCCCTGCAGCGGTGCGCGTGGGATGGGTGCGAGGCGAGCACCCCGACGCCCGGGTCGTCGCCGCCTTCGACGACGCCGAGGTCGACTTCGACTCTCCCGAGCTGTGGGACCTGCACATGGCCGTTATCACGTCGCACCTCGACGGGCCGGTAAATGCCGTGTTCACCAGTGACGCCTACGGCGCCGAGATGGCGCGTCGGCTCGGCGCCGACTGGGTGCAGGTCGACCCCGGCCGGGCCTCGACGCCGATCTCGGGAACAGCGATCCGCGACGACCCGGCGGGCAGCTGGTGGGCACTGCCCACCCCGGTGCGCCGGTGGTTCACCAAGAGGATTGTCGTGCTCGGCGCGGAGTCGACCGGCTCGACGACCCTGACGCGTGCCCTAGGTCAGCACTACGGCACCGAGGTCGTGCCCGAGTACGGCCGTCAGTGGACCGAACACCGACCCGGAGGCCCTGGATCTGCTTGGCATTCAGCAGAGTTCGATCTCGTGGCGCTGCAGCAGGCGGCGGCTGAAGACCGCGCCGCCGGACGAGTGCGACGGCCGCTGCTCGTGTGTGACACCGACGTGCTCACCACGACTCTCTGGCACGAACGGTACATCGGGCGCCCCTCACCGTCAGTGGTCGCGGCCGCCGCCGCCCGGCCGGCCCCGGCGCTCTACCTGCTCACCGGCGACGAGATCCCGTTCGTGCAAGACGGGATGCGTGACGGCCAGCACCTGCGGGCCGAGATGCAGCAGCGCTTTCGTGAGGTTCTCGGGCAGGTGCAGGCTGACCGCGGGGTGCCCTGGCTCGAGGTGCGGGGCACACCCGGCGACCGGCTGGCGGCCGCAGTCGCCGCCGTCGATGCCGTCGTTGCGGCCGGCTGGGACCTCGCGGCCCCCCTCGGCTGAAACCGTCCTCTCGAGGTCTCAGGCCCTTCGGGTGGACAGTTGGCATCGCCGCCACGGCCGGCAGTGATCAAGTGGCGGATCAGTCTGCAGATGCTGTCGTCAGGGCAGCACCGAACGCAGACTGATCCGCCGCTTGACCGCTGGGAACGGGCATCCGGCACCGTGTTTGACACAATCGCCAGCGTGACCACCTCAGGGGAGCAGAGCAGCCCGGGCGCACTCGGGCACGTGTCGAACGCGCCGACCCGCCCAACACCCGCGAGCGAGCATCCCGACGAGCTCGACCTGAGCGACCTCTACGGCTCCGCC
>JBBSTU010000364.1:0-2048 GCA_038235595.1 Actinomycetales bacterium
CAGGTCGGCCACGTCGAGGTCGCGAAGATCATGAGACGTGGGCCGGCCCCCCATGATCTCCTTCAACGGCGGCAGGCTGAGCACCTCGATGCCGGCATCGTCGGCCCGCGCCGCGAGCTCACGCAGCAGGGCGGCATCCGCATTGGGTAGGGCCAGAACGAGCAGGTCGGCGCCATATTTCTCGGCCACCTCGCGCAGCTGCTCGCGAGTGCCGCGAACCCGCGCGCCCTCGACCCGAAGACGTGACTTGCTCTTGTCGTCGTCGAGCAGGGCCACGGGCACGATGCCACTGGATGGATCCGCGACGAGGTTGCGCATCAGCCGGCGCCCGGCGTCGCCGGCTCCCATGATGATGGCTCGACGCTCACCACGCCGCGCCTTGGCCGCGCGCGAACGGGCCGTTCGCACCACGAAGCGCAACGCGAACATCAGCACGATGGCCAGCGCGGCCGCGCTCACGGGCACGCCGCGCGGCAGCACGACCGGCCGTGCCACAAACGACCACAGGAACAGGCCCGCACCCACTGTGAGAACGGTGACGGACAGGTCGATGATCTCTTCGAAGGAGCCGCGGATGTGCCCGACCGCATAGGGGCCGATGAGATAGCCGACGACCATGTGCAGGATCACCGCCGCCACCGCGAACACCAGCGCCCCTCGCACGAAGGGGCTGGGGATCGACAGGTCGAGTCGAAGCCACGTCGCCACCCAGATCGCGGCGAACCAGACGGAGGCGTCGATCACCGACCACATCATGCGGATCGTTCTGGCGCGGCGCCGCGTTGCTGGAGTCACGGATTGCCATCCTCCTAGGTCAGGTAATGCGCGTATCGCGGTATATGGGTAGCCACATACCGCGACAATCTGTGAGGAATCCGTGCGCCCGCCCATAGTTGCCCATGTCGGCCGCTTTGTCACATTTCACCGTGCATCCAGTTCAGAGCGCGGGTTGGCCCTTCCCCAATGTGAGCGGCGCCCCGGCCATGAGTTAGCGTTCGCCCATGTCGTTGAGGGTGGTCATCGTGGGGGCAGGCGGGCATGGTCGCGAAGTTCGCGACTGGCTGCTCCGTTCGTCGATCCCCGACGTTGACTTCCTCGGGTTCCTCGACGACGGCGAACCCGATCTCGAGCTGCTCGGTCGCCTGGGCGCGCGACACCTCGGCGGGACCAACGCGCTCGCAACCGTTCGCGACTGTGTGTACTACCTGGGTGTCGGCTCGCCGCAGGTGCGTGCCCGACTGGGTGACCAAGCCGACAGACTCGGGGCTCGACCCGGCCCTGCCATCGTCTCCGACGACTCGACCATCGGTTCGGCCAGCGTGGTCGGAGACGGCTCCGTCATTTGCCCAGGGGTGCGGGTGACGACCAACGTTCGCATCGGCCGGCACGTCCACCTCAACACCAACTCGACGGTGGGGCACGACAGCGTGCTGCACGACTACAGCGGGCTCCACCCAGGGGCCAACGTCGCAGGCAACGTCACGCTGGGCACGGAAGCGCTCATCGGCACGAACGCGTCGGTCAACCAGGGTCTGAGCATCGGAGTCGGCGCCCTGGTCGGGGCCGGAGCGGCCGTGGTGCGCGACGTGCCGCCCGAGACCGTGGTGACGGGCGTGCCCGCTCGCCCTCGGCCGCACCACCCAGCCTGAACCGGGGAGCCGGTGGCTCCCGGCTCAGGCGCGGGCGGCGCTCGGGAGCAGACCGACCTTGTCGTAGACGCGGCGAACGGTGGCCTCGGCAATGACGCGTGCGCGGTCGGCGCCGTCGGCCAGGATGCGGTCGAGCTCGGCCGGGTCGGCCATCAGCTCGAGGGTGCGGTTGCGAAACGGCGTGACGGTCTCGACCACGACCTCGGCGACCTCCTTCTTCAGGTCGCCGTAGCCGCGGCCCGCGAACGAGGCTTCGAGCGCGGCGATCGGGGTGCCCGACAGGGCGGAGTGGATCGAGAGCAGGTTGGAGACCCCGGGCTTGTCGCCCTCGTCGAAGCGCACCTCGCGACCGGTGTCGGTCACCGCCGACTTGATCTTCTTGACGATCCGCGACGGCTC
>JBBSTU010000365.1:0-2042 GCA_038235595.1 Actinomycetales bacterium
CAGGTGCTTCACGCCGGAGAGCATGTAGGCCGGCCAGCCCACCTTGTTCTTGAGGTTCTCGTTGGTGCCGGCCATGATCGCAGCGTCCATCCCGAGGCCACCCATCACGAGGAAGTGGTAGGTCGTCGTGCCGGGGTGCTCGGGGTCGGCGGGGTCTCCCGGCTCGTTCGCGTCTCGGGTGTCGCCGTCGAGATCGTGCTCGGGGTCGCCGATGACGAGCTCGCCGACGTCGATGCGACGGTTGCGCCCGGTGATGGCCACCGTCACGGCGGTGTCGATGTTGTCGAAGGGCAGGTCGAGGTTGCGGGCCAACAGGTTGCCGGTGCCAGCAGGCAGGATGCCCAGGGGAGTGTCGGTGCCGATGAGCCCGGAGGCGACCGAGCGCACGGTGCCGTCACCGCCCAGGCTGCACACCAGGTCGACGCCGTCTCGGACCGCCTGCCCAGCCTGACCCCGACCGGGGTCGGCGACGGTCGTCTCGTAGAACACCGGGTCGCCCCAGCCTGCCGCGTGGCAGCCCGCGGTGATCCGCGCCCGGATCGCCACGAGATCGGCGAACTTGGTGGGGTTGATGATCACGGCCGCGCGCTTGAGGGCCACGGGTGACGGGTCGTCGTCGGGGCGGAAGTGCTCGCGAGGTGGCCGGGCCTTTCCGCGCCGCAACAGGCCGTGGTAGGCGTCGCCGGAGGTGCGAGAGAGCAGCACCCCCACGACGATCACGACCAGTACGACGACCCCGACGATGATCCACGGGAGGTGTTCCTTCAGCACCTGTGCACGCTATCCGAGTCGGGGCGTGCGCCTGTAGTCGGCGGTCGTAGGGTGATCCCATGCCTCCGGCCTTGCGCGTCGACCCCGGCCCCTCCACCCCCGACGGGTCGGACTGGACCTGGGTGCTCACCCGGCCGTGCCCTGACTGTGGTTTTGACCCCGACGACATCCGAGGCGCCGGCGTGCCGACGATCTTGCGGGATGCCGCTGGTCGCTTCGTGGCGGTGCTGGAGCGGTCTGACGTGGCCGTCCGCCCGGCCGCCGGGGTGTGGTCGCCCCTCGAGTACGCGTGTCATGTGTGTGACGTCTGCGACGTGATGCGCGGCAGGCTTGAGCAGATCCTCGCCGGTGAGGGTCGGCTCGTTCGGTTCGCCGACTGGGACCAGGACGAGGCCGCCATCGCTGGCGCCTACTGGCGAGCCGAGCCAGCAGATGTCGTCGGCCGGGTCGTTACGGCCTTCGAGGCTGCGGCGCAGGCCTACTCGGGGCCGACCGGTGAGCAGTGGTCCTGGCCCGCCGAGCGCAGCAACGGCTCACCCTTCACCGCCGAGACTCTGGCCAGGTACTTTCTCCACGACCTCCTCCACCACCTCTGGGACGTGAGCGCATGAAGCTGCCCGAGACCCGCACCCCCGACCCCCGCGAGGCACCCGGCATCCGCTGGGGTGTGCTCGGACCGGGAGGTATCGCCCACACCTTCGCGGATGCCGTCGCCGTCGGCACTGCGTCGACGGTGGTCGCCGTCGGCTCCCGCAGCCTGGGCCGGGCGCAGGCCTTCGCTGCCGAGTTCGGGATCGACCGGGCCCACGGCAGCTACGAGGCCCTGGTGCACGACGACTCTGTCGACGCGATCTACGTCGCCTCCCCGCACTCCGAGCACCATGCTCACGCTCTCCTCGCGATCGGCGGGGGCAAGCCGGTGCTCGTGGAGAAGGCGTTCGCCCGTAACGCCGCCCAGGCTCGAGAGGTGTTCGAGGCGGCCGCCGCACAGGGCCTGCTCGCCGCCGAGGCGATGTGGAGCCGGCACCTGCCGCACTACGACGTCGTGAGACAGGTTGCCGAGTCGGGCCTGATCGGGCAGGTCGTCACGGCGTTCGCCGACCACGGCCAGTTTCTCTACCCGAACGGACCCGCCAGGCTGTCGCAGCCCGAGCTCGCCGGTGGCGCGCTGCTCGACCTCGGTGTCTATCCGGTGTCCTTTGCCGACCACGTGCTCGGCCCGGCCACCAGCGTTCAGGCCGCGAGCACGCTCACCGACCTCGGCGTCGACG
>JBBSTU010000366.1:0-2015 GCA_038235595.1 Actinomycetales bacterium
AGGTCTTCTGCGAGGTCTCGCCCGAGCTGGCCGCCGAACGCGGCCTCGAGAGCGGGGGGTGGGCGACCATCGTCTCTGCCCGTTCGGCCATCGAGGCGCGGGTCATGGTCACGGAGAGGATGACGCCGCTGACCATCACCGGCCGCACCATCCACCAGGTCGGGCTGCCCTACCACTGGGGTGTCGGTCGTGATGCTGTCGTCAGTGGCGACGCGGCCAACGACCTGCTCGGGGTCGCTCTTGACCCCAACGTCCAGATCCAGGAGAGCAAGGCAGGATCCTGCGACATCGTTCCCGGTCGTCGCCCGGCTGGCCAAGCCCTGTTGCGATTCATCGAGGAGTACCAGTCCCGGGCGGGCAGCACCGTCATGACGAGTAACGAGCTGCGCACCGGTCACCCCGAGTCCGTTCCCGACACGAGAGAAGGCTGACCGATGGGCTTCTGGCGCACCCAGCTCTCCGGCCCCACGAACCCCGCTGCCGACGCAGGCTGGGAGGGCACCGAGAATCGCAAGGGCTTCTTCACCGACACCTCGATCTGCATCGGGTGCAAGGCCTGCGAGGTGGCCTGCAAGGAGTGGAACGGCGTGCCCGAGGACGGGCTCGACCTGCTCAACCAGTCCTACGACAACACCGGGGCGCTCGGGGCGAGCACGTGGCGGCACGTCGCCTTCGTCGAGCAGTCGACCGACCGCATCGAGCAGGCCCGCGAGTCTGGACGCAAGCTCGTCCAGCTCGGGATGCCGACGCTGCGCGCCGTCGACGACGACCGCTCGCCGACCGACACCACACCGGGGGCAGCAGCACCCGGTCCGACGGATCCTCCGATCCCCGACATGCGCTGGTTGATGTCGTCTGACGTGTGCAAGCACTGCACCCACGCAGCCTGCCTCGACGTGTGCCCCACCGGCTCGCTCTTCCGCACCGAGTTCGGCACGGTCGTCGTGCAGGACGACGTGTGCAACGGCTGCGGTTACTGCGTCGCGGCCTGCCCCTTCGGGGTGATCGAGCGCCGCAGTGGCAAAGAAGGCCATGAGGCGACGGGTCAGTCGCACGGCATCAGCATCAAGGGCGCCCCCGGCGAGGGCTCGCACAAGAACCCCCCGTCGTATGCCGCCTCGAACGGCGAGGTCAAGAACGTCGGCATTGCCCAGAAGTGCACCCTCTGCTACGACCGACTCGTCGACGGCCAGACCCCCGCGTGTGCGCAGGCCTGCCCGACGACCTCGATCAAGTTCGGCGACCTCGCCGACATGCGCGCCACGGCGCGGGCCCGGGTCGCGGAGCTGCACGACCTCGGCTACACCGAGGCCCGGCTCTACGGCGTCGACGAGCACGACGGTGTGGGTGGCACCGGCTCGACCTTCCTGCTGCTCGACGAGCCCGAGGTGTATGGCCTGCCGCCGGACCCGAGGGTCACCACTGCCGACCTCCCCGACATGTTCCGCAAGGCCGGGTATGCCGGGCTCGCCATGCTCGGCGTGGCCGCCCTCTCCTTCGTGGGGAAACGCCCATGACGACGAACCCCTTCGACGCCGACCGGCCGCCCGAGCGCCAGCGTCGCGGTGACGGCCAAGGCCGCCGCGACCAGAAGGGGGGCACCCGGCGCGACGAGTCGGTCATGGTGCCCGACGTGTCCTTCGACAGCTACTACGGCAGACACATCGTCAAGCCCGCCCCGTGGGAGAAGGAGGTCGCGGCCTACCTCTTCCTCGGTGGACTGGCCGGATCGTCCGCGCTGCTCGCCGCCGGTGGTCGCGCGCTCGGTTACCCCGCGCTACAACGGGTTGGCAGGATCGGGGCCGTCGGGGCGGCGGCGTTGGGTGGAGCTGCCCTCGCCAAGGACCTCGGCAAGCCGAGCCGTGCCCTCAACATGATGCGCACCTTCAAGCTCACCTCACCGATGTCCGTCGGTTCGTGGATCCTCACGGCGTTCGGCGGGTTCTCCGGTCTGGCGCTGGCCTCCGAGGTCACCCAGGCCCTTGTCGGGCACCGAGGCATCTCGGCCCGACCCA
>JBBSTU010000367.1:0-1947 GCA_038235595.1 Actinomycetales bacterium
CAGGGCCACGAAACCGATCGAGAACGCCATCGAGGCCAGCAAGGGGTTGCCGGTCTTCGCCTCCACCACCAGGTAGATCAGCACGCCGACCCCTACGTCGACCCCACCCAGCAGGCCGGTCGACAGCAGCGGAAGCAGGGGACGGACGGGCCGCCAGCGGTACTTCCCCCGACTTTGTGATGATCTTGGTTCGCACGCGAGGGTGGCGACCAGCCGGGGCGGCCCTCCCGGTGTTCGCGGCAACCGTCGTAGCGTTCAGGCTCGGGGCGCTGGTTCGGTGTCGGTGACGTGGTGGTCGGCCTCGGCGCTGGTCCCTGCCACCCGGTCGCGGTGCCCGAGCCGGACGAAGCCGGGGAACCCGTGGTGGCGACGGAGCGCGAACCAGGCCAGCGGGGCGGCGAGCAGCACCACGAGCAGGATGACCCCCGTCGCGAGGTTCGGCACGCCCAGCAGCTTCAGGGCCGAGGCGAGGAGCACGAAGGCGAGGGCGCGGCGCACGAACCCGCCCGGCGCGCGCGAGGAGATGCGCGCCCCGAGGTAGGCGCCGGGCACGCAGCCGATGAGGAGCGAGAGTGTGAGACTGAGCTGGAAGTCACCGAAGAGCACGTGTCCGAGAGCAGCAGCTGCCACCAGAGGCACAGCCTGAACGAGGTCGGTGCCGACCAGCTGGCTGGCCTTGAGTGCCGGGTAGAGGGCCATCAGGGCGATGATGATCAGTGAGCCTGAGCCGACCGAGGTCATGCCCACGATGACGCCGCCCAGGATGCCGACGACGACGGTCGGCAGAACGCGCACGACGACCTCCGGGCGATCCTGGGGGAGCCGCTCGGCACTTCCGTCACGCCGGCGGGCTCGTTCGGTCAGGCGCACGTATGCCCGGACTGAAAGCCCCCCGGCTGCCACGAGCAGGGCGACTCCCAACGCGATCTGGATGCCGTGCTGCACCGCCTCGCCGTCACCCAACGCCCGGGTGATGAGCACGCCGCAGAAGGCCGCTGGGACCGAGCCGATCGCCAGCCACTTCACGAGCGGGAGGTTGACGGTGCCGCGACGCAGGTGCACGAGGGATCCGACCGGCTTCATGACCGCGGCGGCCACGAGATCGCTCGACACGGCCGTGAGAGGTGGGATGCCGAAGAAGAGCACGAGCACAGGTGTCATCAGCGCGCCACCGCCCATCCCGGTGAGCCCGACGACGATGCCGATTCCGAAGGTGGCGGCGACCAGGATCCAGTCGATGTCCATGGCTCAGTTCTCTCGTAGTGGTGTTGATGACGCGTGGGACGGTCCGGGCAGCCAGCCGCCCGACTCGAGCAGGTGCACCACGCTCGCGAGCGCGGTCTTCCGGTCGTCCACTTCGGTGTCGACGGCAAGGTCGGCGTCGGTGGGTTCTTCGTAGGGGTCGGAGATTCCGGTGAACTCGGGGATGAGCCCGGCCCGCGCCTTGGCGTAGAGGCCCTTGAGGTCGCGCCGTTCGCACTCCTCCAGCGAGGTGTTGACGTGCACGAGCACGAAGTCGCCCACGGCCTGAGCCATCGTGCGCACGGACGCTCGGGTCGCGGCGTACGGTGCGATCGGCGCACAGATGGCGATCCCACCGTGCCGGGCCACCTCGGCTGCGACGTACCCGATGCGGCGAACGTTCAGCTCGCGGTCGGCCTTGCTGAAGCCGAGGCCCGACGACAGCATCGTGCGCACGACGTCGCCGTCGAGCAGGCTCACCGTGCGGTCGGTGTGCGTGGTGACCCACTCACTGACGTCGCGGGCCAGGGTTGACTTGCCCGAGCCCGACAGCCCGCTGAACATCAGCACCAGTCCCCGTTGGTTGCGGGGGCGTCGCCAGCGCAGTAGCCGAGCACGGACCGGGTGCGAGACCGCCTCGAGGGCGGGGGAGTCGATGTTGCCCACCTCGAGCTCAGCCAGGACCGACTGCCACGAGCCTGCCGC
>JBBSTU010000368.1:0-1767 GCA_038235595.1 Actinomycetales bacterium
GCGGGCCTGCATCGAGCACCAGCAGAACGGCGGCTCGGGCCGGCTGGAGCGCAACATCGAGCTGGCCTTCGAGCAGCTCGCTGCCGGCCTGCCCTGAGCCTCGCCACTTTCTGGGTCCCCGCGCCTCCGGGTCGGGCCGACCTGCGTGACGCCGTGGCCGTCGTTAGGCTGCACCGGAGGTGGAAATGGCCCTTCGGCGCGGCTCCGGTCGCGCGGAAGCCTGACACGACGGAGGAACTGATGACTGCACCGACCGACCCGACGAGCACCGCCGCCTGGGCGCGCCTGACCGAGCTGAAGGACCGCGCGATCGACCTGCGCCAAGCCTTCGCCGACGACCCCGGGCGGGTCGGGCGGATGACGCACACCGCGGCCGAGCTGCACGTCGACCTCTCGAAGAACCTCGTCGACGACGACGTGCTGGCCGCTCTGGTCGACCTGGCCGGTGAGGTCGGTCTGGCCGAGCGCCGCGACGCCATGTTTGCCGGCGAGCGGATCAACGTCACCGAGAACCGGGCGGTGCTGCACACCGCGCTGCGGGCGCCGCAAGGCTCCCACGTCGAGGTCGACGGCGAGGATGTCGTGCCCCTCGTGCACGCCGAGCTGGCCAAGGTCTACGCCTTCGCCGAGAAGGTCCGCAGTGGCGAATGGCGCGGGGTGAGCGGCAAGCCCATCGAGACCGTCGTCAACATCGGCATCGGCGGCTCCGACCTGGGGCCGGTCATGGTCTACGAGGCCCTCAAGGCCTACGTCAAGCCGGGCCTCAGCGCCCGGTTCATCTCCAACATCGACCCCACCGACGCGGCGCAGAAGACCGCTGGCCTTAACCCCGAGACGACCCTGTTCATCGTCGCCTCCAAGACCTTCACCACCCTCGAGACCCTGACGAACGCGCGGCTGTGCCGGGCCTGGCTGCTCGAGAACCTCGAGCGGAACGGCGCGATCGACGGCGGCGACGAAGCGGCATCCGAGGCGATCGCCAAGCACTTCGTGGCCGTCTCGACCGCCCTCGACAAGGTGGCCGACTTCGGCATCGACCCCGAGAACGCCTTCGGCTTCTGGGACTGGGTCGGTGGCCGCTACTCCGTCGGTTCGGCCATCGGCACGGCCGTTGCGGTGACGGTGGGCCCCGAGAACTTCGCCGACTTCCTCGCCGGAATGCACGCGGTCGACCGCCACTTCGTGGAGACCGACCTGGCCGAGAACGTGCCGGCGCTGATGGGCCTGCTCAACGTCTGGTACGACAACTTCCACGGCGCAGCCAGCCACGCCGTGCTGCCCTACGCGCAGTACCTGCACCGCTTCCCGGCCTACCTCCAGCAGCTGACGATGGAGAGCAACGGCAAGAGCGTGCGCTACGACGGCTCCCCGGTCACCACCGACACCGGCGAGGTGTTCTGGGGCGAGCCGGGCACCAACGGGCAGCACGCGTTCTACCAGCTGATCCACCAGGGCACCCGGCTCATTCCGGCCGACTTCATCGCGGTCGCCACCCCTCATGACCCGCTCGTCGACGGTGACAGCGACGTGCACGAGCTGTTCCTGGCCAACTTCTTCGCCCAGACCGCCGCGCTCGCCTTCGGCAAGACCGCTGAGGAGGTGCGCGCCGAGGGCACCGACGAGTCGGTCGTCGCGGCAAGGGTGTTCAGTGGCAACCGCCCGACCACCTCGATCATGGCGCCGGCCCTCACCCCGTCGGTGCTCGGCCAGTTGATCGCGCTCTACGAGCACATCACCTTCACGCAGGGCATCGTGTGGGGCATCGAC
>JBBSTU010000369.1:0-1764 GCA_038235595.1 Actinomycetales bacterium
CGGGCGGGCCTACCGCGAACGACTCAAAGGGCGGTGGGGGATCGTCGACGTCGACGACTGCTGCGACGGCGCTGTGGCCATGGCCGACAGGGGCTGGGCCGACCCGGCCCGGTTGGCGATCTCGGGCGGCAGCGCCGGCGGCTACACCACCTTGTCGGCGCTGGCCTTTCGCGACGTCTTCGCCGCCGGTGTGAGCCTGTTCGGCGTGGCCGATCTCGAGGGACTGGCGCGCGACACCCACAAGTTCGAGTCGCGCTACCTCGACGGACTGGTCGGGCCCTATCCGGCCGCCCAGGCCGTCTACGTGGAGCGGTCGCCGATCAACCACCTCGACGCGCTGAACTGCGCCATGCTGCTGCTGCAGGGTGAGGACGACGAGGTGGTGCCGCCCAACCAGGCCACCGCGATGGCCGAGGCCGTGCGTCGCAAGGGCAAGCCGGTCGCCATCCGGCTGTTCGCGGGCGAGGGCCACGGGTTCCGCGCCGCCGAGAACCAGCGTGCCGCCTACGAGGCCGAGCTGTCGTTCTACGGTCAGGTGTTCGGGTTCGAGCCCGCCGACGACATCCCCCGGCTCCCCATTGACAACCTCTGACCGGCTCACCACACCGAGGGACCCTCAGCTGTCGGACGAGCAGCAGGCCCAGCTGGACCGGTGGTTGCCCGGCGCCGTGGTCGTGCACGACCACAGCTGGGGGCTGGTCGAGACCCGCGTGCTGGAGATGGAGCACGCCGGATGCCGGTACATCGTCAAGGCCGCCGGCCCGGGCGACGGCCACCTGCGGCGTGAGGTCGAGGCCCATCAGACGTGGCTCACCCCGTGGACTTCCGTCGGGCAGGCCCCCGTGCTGGTGCACCACGACCTCGGCGCGAGCGTCATCGTGACCCGGTTCTTGCCAGGCACTCTCGTACTCGGCTCCCTGGCCGCCGACGACCCGGAGGTGTTGCGCCAGGCCGGTGACCTGCTGGCCAGGCTGCACGACCAGCCGGGCCCGATCGACGACGGGTACGAGGCCCGCGAGAACGAGAAGTCACTGCGGTGGCTGCGGCAGCCGCACCGCATCGAGTACGAGACGGTCGAACGCCTGAGGTTCGAGGTCGCATCATGGCTGACCCCGCCCGCTCGGCTCGTGCCGACGCACGGTGACTGGCAACCGCGCAACTGGCTGGTGCACCACGGCGAGGTGCGCATCATCGACTTCGGTCGGGCGGCACTTCGACCGGCGATGAGCGACCTGACCCGCCTCGCGGCTCAGGAGTTCCGACGTGACCCACGCCTCGAGGCGGCCTTTCTCAGCGGCTACGGGAGTGACCCCCGCGCCGACGAGAAGGGCGGCCCACATGCCTGGTTCCGCACCCGGGTGCGTGAGGCGATCGGCACCGCGGCATGGGCCCACCAGTTCGGAGACGAGGCCTTCGAGGCCCAGGGGCAGCGGATGATCGCCGAGGCGCTGGCTGACCCCAGCAGCTCCGGCTGAGATCAAGCGACCAATCAGGCGCCGACCGGATCACTCTGCGGATCAGTCTGCGGCCGGTGCTGTTCAGGTCGGCCACGCGGCGAGGGTGCGGCGGGTCTCGAAGCGGCGACGGGTGCCGTCGACCGGGTCGTCGAAAGCGAGCACGGTTGCCAGCAGCTGCAGCGGGCGGCTGAAGTCAGTGGCGGCCACCTTGACCTCTCGCGGGTAGAGCGAGTCGCCCTCGATCGCGATGCCGAGGCCGTTCAGCTGGCAGCGCAGCTGGTGGGTGCGGCCGGTGCGCGGCGTCAAC
>JBBSTU010000370.1:0-1749 GCA_038235595.1 Actinomycetales bacterium
CGAGGCCACGAACCCCACCGTGACCCGCACCTGCGCCGCCGCGACCGCAGACTTCAAACGCTCCAACGCCGACAGCTGCTCGACCCGCCCCGCGTCATCGACCTTCTCATCCAGACGAGACAGAGCTGCGACCAGGGAGTCGAGCTCCCCGGTCGTCACCCCACCATTATTATCGAACATGTGTTCGATTCTACCTGATGCGGCTGACCAATGCCATAGAAATCAACAGGCAACGAACGAGATCCGGGATGGCCAGACCAAGCCCCAACCAGCCACGGAGGTGCTGGTCTCGGCAGCACCCGCCGACAGCCGCTAAGCACTGGTCCTCGCAGCCGGCGACGCCTCGGGCGCGTCGACGCACGTTGGTCGCTCGATTCAGCTCAGTGGGTTGAGGCACCCACCGCGCTGTGTAGTTCCGCCGTCGCCATCTTCGTGCGGATCCATGGCACCATCGCCAGCAGCACACCGGCCACGACGAGAGTGATGACCGCGTTGACGAGGTAGTACGTGGAGTCGGAGAGCCCACCGAGCGCCTGGATCAGCTGGGCGGCCAGCGCCTGCCCGGCCGCACTGCCCAGGAACCACAGCGCCATCGCCTGGCTCGCGAACGCCTTGGGGGCCAAGCGGGTCGTGGCCGAAAGCCCTACCGGCGAGAGACACAGTTCCGCAATGGTCTGCAGCACGAACACGCCCCCGAGGATGTAGACCGGAGCCGTGTTGCCCTTGAACGCCGCGAAGGCCCACGACAGGGCTAGGGCCGACACTCCGATGAGCGTGACGCCGAGCACGAACTTCATTGGGGTGGAGGGAAAGCGGCCTGCCCGCCGGGTCCAGATCCAGCCGGCGACCGGCGCCAGCACCACGATGGCGAGCGGGTTGATCGACTGGAACCACTCCGGGTTCACGTTGACGCCGGCCGTCTCGGTGACCGTGCGATCGGCAGCGAAGAGGGCCATCTTTCCGGCCGCCTGCTCGAAGATCATCCAGAACAGCATGGCGCCGATCCAGAGCGGCAGGTACGCGAGCAGGTGCGACTTCTCCTCCTTCTCCACCCTCGGGCTGCGGAACATCATCGTGAAGTACGCGATCGGCGCGAGCAGCGCGACGATCGAGATGGCGTCGATCATCTGGTCGAGGATGGTGTCGCGCCACAGCCCGGCGATGACCACCACGAGGCCGAAGCCGACCAGGGCTCCCACAGCAAGGCCGCCCACCTTCGTGCGCTCCTGACGGGTGAGCGGGTTCGGAACGTCGTCGACGTGGGGCCCGAGCACCTTGCGGCCTCTGACGAACCAGACGACCGCGACGGCCATGCCGACGGCGGCCGCCGAGAAGCCGGCGTGAAAACCGTAGCGGTCACGCAACCAGCCGACGACGAGGGGCGAGAAGAACGCGCCGATGTTGATCGACATGTAGAAGATCGAGAAGCCCGCATCACGTCTCGGGTCATCGCCTTTGTACTGCATGCCGACCATCGTCGAGACGTTGGGCTTGAGCAGGCCTGTACCCAGGGCGACGAGGGCGATACCGAGCCAGGCGGTCGGGGTGGCCGGAATTGCGAGGCAGATGTGCCCCGACATGATAACGAGGGCGCCGTAGAGCGTCGAGCGTCGCGGACCGAACATCCGGTCGGCCGTGAACCCGCCGATGATCGACAGCAGGTAGACCGAGGCCCCGTAGATCGTGACCACGGCCGTGCCGGTCGTCTCGTCGATGCCGAGGCCGCCGTCGGCCACCTTGCCGATGAGA
>JBBSTU010000371.1:0-1671 GCA_038235595.1 Actinomycetales bacterium
AGCGAAGGTGAACACGTCGTTCCAGAGGCGGGCCTCGAGGTGGCTCTCCATCTTGGGCAGGTAGTAGTACGGGCCGTGGCCGTTGTCGAGCAGCTGCTGAGCCAGGTGGAAGAAGTGCAGTCCGAAGTCGACGAGAGCTCCGACCGTGCGCTGGCCGTCGACGAGCACGTGGGCCTCGCTCAGGTGCCAGCCCCGGGGGCGCATCACGACGACCGCGAGCGGGGCGTCGGTGCGCAGACGGTACTCCTTGCCGTCGTCACTGGTGAACGACAGAGTGCCGCGAGCGGCATCACGCAGGTTGCGGATGGCACTGACGACGTTCGGCCAGGTGGGGCAGCTGGCGTCTTCGAGGTCGGCGAGCCACACCTTGGCCCCGGAGTTCAGGGCGTTGATGGCCATCTTCTCGGGCGTGGCGGGGCCGGTCATCTCGACGCGACGGTCTTGCAGGGCCGGCGGCGCCGGCGCGACCGTCCAGTCGCTCTCGCGCACCTCGCGGGTCTCGGGCAGGAAGTCGAGCCCCCCCGCCGCGGATGCCGCGGCCTGCTTGGCCCCGCGCTCGGCGAGCAGCTCGTCGCGGCGGGCCGCGAACGTGCCGTGCAGCTTCTCGATGAAGGCCAGGGCCTCATCGGTCAGGATCTCGTCGGCTCCGGCGACCGGGTTGCGGTCGGTGACCTCGATGCTCATGATGCGTCTCCGTGGTTGTGGGTGCTGGTGTCGGTACCGGCGACGACGGCGGCGCTGTCGGCCCCTTCGGCACTGTCAGCGCTCACCGTAGCGAGGCCGTGGGCATGAGCCGAGGCGACGACCGCTTCGGCCACAGAGGTGGCGACCCGGGGGTCGAACACGCTCGGAACGATGTAGCTCGCGTTGAGCTCGTCGGCACTGACGCAGTTGGCGATGGCCTCGGCAGCCGCCACGAGCATCGGCGTGGTGATGTCTGAGGCGGCCGCGTCGAGCAGCCCGCGGAACAGGCCCGGGAACGCGAGCACGTTGTTGATCTGGTTCGGGAAGTCACTGCGACCGGTGGCCACGACCGTGGCGTGCTTGGCGGCATCCAGCGGGTGGATCTCGGGCGTGGGGTTGGCCAGGGCGAAGACGATGGCGTCGGGCGCCATGGTGGCGACGTGCTCGGACGCAAGGATGTTCGGCCCCGAGACTCCGATGAACACGTCGGCGCCGACGAGCACCTCGTGCAGGGTGCCCTCGACGTTGTCGGGGTTGGTGTTCTCGGCGAGCCACTGGCGATGCTCGTCGGCGTAGGTCTCTCCGGCGTGGAGTGACCCAGCGCGACCGCAGGCGATGATGTTCTCGGCACCCTGGGCGTGCAGCAGGCGCGCGATCGCGCTGCCCGCAGCGCCGGCGCCGCTGATGACGATCTTGGTGTCGCTGATGTTCTTGTTCACGACCCGAAGGGCGTTGATCAGGGCCGAGAGCACGACGATCGCCGTGCCGTGCTGGTCGTCGTGAAAGACGGGGATGTCGAGCTCGTCGCGCAGCCGGCGCTCGATCTCGAAGCAGCGCGGAGCCGAGATGTCCTCGAGGTTGATGCCGCCGTAGACCGGGGCCATGGCCTTGACGATCATGATGATCTCTTCGGTGTCCTTGGTGTCGAGACACACGGGCCAGGCGTCGACGTCGGCGAACCGCTTGAACAGGGCCGCCTTGCCCTCC
>JBBSTU010000372.1:0-1665 GCA_038235595.1 Actinomycetales bacterium
CCACCCCGCAGATCACGCAGGAGCAGGTGACCTGGTTCGCGCACACCTTCGACCAGCTCGTCGGCAACATCGAGAAGGCCGTGCTCGGTAAGGACCACGTCACCCGCCTCGCCCTGACCTGCCTGCTCTCCGAGGGGCACCTGCTGCTCGAGGACTTCCCGGGCACCGGCAAGACCCAGCTCGCGCGGGCGCTGTCCGCCACCGTGCAGGGCACGCACAGCCGCATCCAGTTCACCCCCGACCTGCTGCCGAGCGACGTGACCGGCGTGACGATCTACGAGCCGACGAAGCAGACCTTCGAGTTCCACCCCGGCCCGATCTTCGCGACCATCGTGCTCGCCGACGAGATCAACCGGGCCTCGCCCAAGACCCAGTCGGCGCTGCTCGAGGTGATGGAGGAGGGCCGGGTCACCATCGACGGCAAGGCGCACTCGGTCGGGGCGCCGTTCATGGTCATCGCCACCCAGAACCCCATCGAGCAGGCCGGTACCTACCGCCTCCCCGAGGCCCAGCTCGACCGCTTCCTGATGAAGGCCAGCGTCGGCTACCCCGACCACGAGGCGACCATCGCGGTGCTCGCCGACGCCAAGACCCGTGACCGCGCCAACCAGCTGAGCCCCCTCATCGCCAGCAACGTCATCGTCGACATGGGCAAGCTCGCCGACGAGGTGCACGTCGACCCCGCCATCCTCGGCTACATCAGCCGCATCGCCGAGGAGTCGCGCCGCCACCCCAGCCTCAAGCTCGGCCTGTCGGTGCGTGGCTGCCTCGCCTTCGTGCGCTGCGCCAAGACGTGGGCCGCCAGCCAGGGCCGCACCCACGTGATCCCCGACGACATCAAGCTGCTCGCCGAGCCGATCCTCTGCCACCGGCTGCTGCTCGCGGCCGAGGCCCAGTTCGCCGGCACCACCGTCGAGCAGGTCATCGACTCGATCCTGGCTGACATCGCCCCGCCCGCCGAGCGCGCGTCAGCGTGACCCCACGAGCTTCTACCCCACCAGCCAGGACCGCACGCCCATGACCGATCTCGACCAGCGCGGCCCGTCTGACGGGCCCCCACCCGGCCCGACGTCAGGCGAGCCCGCGGACACGACCTCCGGCCGTCGGGCCAGGCTGGCCGGTTCGCTCGGATCGCTGGGGTCATCCTTCGGAACGACGAGTCGCGGCATCCGCCAGATCACCCAGGGTGTCACCCACAACCTGGGGCAGGTGGCCGACCAGACCCGCCCGGTCTGGCGCCCCGTCGCGCGGGTGCTGGGCTGGGTGAGCCCGCTCGGGTGGACCATCCTGGCGCTCGGCGTGGCCTGCTGGATCGCCGGCACGCACTGGGGCTGGACCGAGCTGCTCATGGTCGCCGGGGCGGCCCTGGTGCTCTTCGCCATCTGCCTGGTGCTCGCGATGGGCCGCACCCGCGTCACCATCGAGGCGCAGGTCGACCCGCGACGCGTCGTCGTCGGCGACCCGGCCACGGGCCGCATCATCGTCACCAACGAGGCACGCACGCCGATGCTGCCGATTCTTGTCGAGCTGCCCGTCGGTCTCTCGGCGGCCCGGTTCGTGCTGCCCGCTCTGACGCCCGGTCATGCGTACGAGGAGCTGTTCGTCGTGCCGACCTCGCGCCGTGGCGTCATCCAGGTCGGTCCGGCCACGACGGTGCAGGGAGAC
>JBBSTU010000373.1:0-1634 GCA_038235595.1 Actinomycetales bacterium
CAGGGCTGGCGCATGGACCTCGTCGGCATCGACCCGAGCCGGCAGTGGAAGGCGATGTCGGACGTGGTCAGCCACATCGACCAGGGTGAGACCTTCGAGTCGGTCTGGGTGTACGACCACTTCCACACCGTTCCGGAGCCGAGCGGTGAGGCGACCCACGAGGCGTGGAGCCTCATGGCGGCCTTCGCCGCCTCCACGTCGCGAGTGCGGCTCGGGCAGATGTGCACCTGCATGAGCTACCGCAACCCGGCCTACCTCGCCAAGGTCGCCGCCACCGTCGATGTCATCTCCGGTGGGCGGGTCGAGATGGGGATCGGGGCCGGCTGGTACGAGCACGAGTGGCGGGCCTTCGGCTACGGCTTTCCCCGAGCCGGTGAGCGACTGGGTGCCCTGCGCGAGGGGGTCGCAGTCTTCCGCGACATGTGGACGAAGGGATCGGCCACGCTCGATGGCGAGCACTACCAGGTCGACGGTGCCATCTGCGCACCCCGACCCCTGCAGGGCACGAGCTCGCCCGGCAGCGCGGCGAACGGCATCCCGATGTGGATCGCCGGCGGTGGCGAGAAGGTCACCCTCAAGATCGCCGCCGAGTACGCCGACTACACGAACTTCGACGGCAGTGCCGAGGTGTTCGACCACAAGAGTGAAGTGCTGCGCGGCCACTGCTCGGATGCCGGCCGCGACTTCGGCTCCATCGTGCGGTCGGCCAACTACAACGTCGTCATCGGCGAGAACGAGGCGCAGGTCGAGGACCGGCTGGCGTTCTACGGCGACCTGTTGCGCCGCGGTGGCGTGGCGGAGGCGAAGGTTGCCGAGCAGGTCGCGAGCCTGCGTACCCAACCGGCCGTCGGCACCCCGGAGCAGATCGTCACGATGCTGAAGGGCATGGAGGCCAAGGGAATGTCCTACGCCATCACCTACTTCGCCGAGGCAGCCTACGACCGGTCGGGCATCGAGCTCTTCGAGAGCTCGGTCGCACCGGAACTGCGTCGTTGACCGACCAACCGAGCCGCCCGGATCGAGAAGCTCTCTTGACGAGGCCTGAGCCGAGGCGACCGACCGCCCGTTCGATCGTGCCGTTCGTAGCGGTCTTCACCCTCACCGTGCTGCTCCCCAGGCTGATGATCTTCCCCGTGCTCCGCCTGGGCCCCGACGAGGTAGCGTACGGAATCATCGGGCGCGAGGTGCTGGCGGGGCACTGGCCCTACACCACCGCCTTCGACCACAAGCCCGCCGCCCTCTACTACCCTTACGCCCTGTCGCAGGCGGTCTTCGGGGCCTCCACGGCATCGCTACGGTTTCTGTCGCTGGTCGTGGCCGTGCTCTCGTTCGTGCTCGCCTACCTGATCTGCAGACGGCTGGGGCTCGGTGGATGGAGCGCCGCACTGCTGTCGGGGGTCTACGCGCTCATGTGCGTGGGAAGCGACGGTCTGGCCGCTCTCAGCGAGCCGACGCTCAACGTCTACGTGGTCGGCCTGCTCCTGGTCCTCACGTACCGACTGACATTCTGGCGAGGAGCCGTGTTCGGCCTGTTGATGGCGGTCGCGATCAACACGAACTACCTGATCGGTCCGGTACTCGTCGTTCCGGGCCTCTACTTTCTCCTTGCCGGACGTAGAGCAAAGATGGCGTGG
>JBBSTU010000374.1:0-1628 GCA_038235595.1 Actinomycetales bacterium
ATCAGGGGCTGGTCCTGCAGGATGAACGCGGAGAAGACCGAGATCATGATGGCCGCGGCCGCGGTGACGACGCGCGCACTGAACCGGAACCCTTCGACGACAGCCTGTTTGGCCGATGTGCCGTGCACGTAGGCCTCGCGCATACGGGTCACGAGAAAGACCTGGTAGTCCATCGCGAGCCCGAACACGATGCCGATGACGAGGATCGGCGTGAAGCTCATGATCGGCGCGGGTTCGAAGAGGCCGAACAGCCCCTTCTGGAAGAACAGCACCGTGGTGCCGATGGTGGCCAGCACCGAGAGCAGGAAGCCGAGCGTGGCCGTGAGCGGCACGAGCACCGAGCGGAACACCATCATGAGCAGGATGAAGGCCAGCCCGACGACGATCGCGAGGTAGGGAGCCAGAGCGCCAGACAACCGGTCGCTCACATCGGTCTGGATCGCGGTGAGCCCGGTGACGCCGAGAGTCGTGTTCGTGGCCTGCTCCTGTGCCGCCTGCCCGTCACGCAGGTCGGAGAGCAGCTGTTCGGTGGCCACGTCGTCGGCGCCGCTCTTGGGGGTGATGAGAATCTGGGCGCCGTTACCGGCCTTGTTCATCGCGATGACCTGGGCGTTCTTGACGTCGTTCTGCTTCGAGGCCCAGGCGGTAACGTCGCCGATGGCCTGCCCGGCCGCTTTGGCGTCACCGGCCTGCCGGGCGTCGACGACCAGTAGTAGTGGAGCGTTGCGCCCGGGGCCGAAGGCGTCGTTGGTGAGGTCGGCGGCGCGTCGGGCCGTCGTGTCGCTGGAGGCCGTCGAGTCGGTCGGCAGCGCGAGGTGCAGACCGGCAGCGGGAATCGTCAGCGACCCCAGCAGCACGACCGCAAGCAGACCGAAGATGATCGGGTGGCGCGAGATGCGTTGCGCCCAGCGCACGCCGCCGTTGTCACGGTCGCGCTCGCGGGCGCGGCGCTCGCGACGGGTCAGCTCGGTGCCGGGCTCGTCGGTGACGGCATCCGCGACGATGCGGTTGCGGCGCACCCGGCCGGCGAACGCCTTGCCTCCCAGCATGCCGAGCACGGCGGGCAGCAGGGTGAGTGCGATCAGCACCGCGACGGCCACGGTGGCGGCGGCGGCGATGCCCATTGAGGTGAGCAACGGGATACTGACCACCGACAGGGCAGCCAGGGCGATGATCACGGTCATACCGGCGAACACGACGGCCGAGCCGGCGCGCCCGACGGCCAGACCCATCGCTTCCTCGCGGTCATCGGTGCGGGCCAGCTCGGCCCGGTAACGAGAGAGGATGAAGAGCGCGTAGTCGATGCCGACGGCGAGGCCGAGCATGGTGGCGAGGATGGGAGTGGTGCTGCCGACGTTGACGAACGCGGTGGCGCCGGTAACGCCGAGGGCTCCGATGCCTACCCCGACCAAGGCGGTGAGGATGGGCAGCCCTGCGGCCACGAGGGACCCGAACGTGAAGATCAGCACGAGGGCGGCGATGGCGATGCCGATGAGCTCGCTCGAGCCGCCGGGCAGCTCGAACGACTGCATCCCGCTGCCGTTGACCTCAACGGTCAGGCCGTCGGCCCGGGCCTTCGCGAGGTTGCCGAGCACGTCGTTGTGGGGCGCCGTCGTGACCTCGGGCGG
>JBBSTU010000375.1:0-1607 GCA_038235595.1 Actinomycetales bacterium
CCCATCGCGTGCACGGCGAGCTGGAGCGTGTCTGCGGCGACGCCGTCGCTATGGCCGGGCACCGGCCGGGAGAGAACGACCCCGTGCGCGCCCGGGTCGTCGTCGTGGTTCTCGGAGCCCTCGGCGCCCACGCGATGAACGAGTTCGTGCGCGCCGTCGACGACACCTCGCTCGTCGACCACCTGCATCTCGCCGAGGTGACCGCCCGAGGGCTGCTCACTGAACGGCATCCCCAACCTGCCTGACCTACATCACGGTTCGGCGACGCACCACCATCGTCGAGCCCATCTTAACCACTGCCACAACGACGTGGCCACGCCCACTCAGACCTCCAGGAAAGTGACCACATCGTGGCAACCCGTCTCTACCGCCTCGGCCGACTCGCGTTTCGACGCTGGCCGATCTTCATCGCCGTCTGGCTGATCGCCCTCGTCGGAATCGCCGGCGTCAGCTCGGCCATCAGCAAGCCGATGCAAGACGAGTTCAGCATCCCCGGCATCCCGTCAGAGCAGGCGCAAACCCTGCAGCAGGAACTCTTCCCGGGGGCCAAGAGTGCCTACGACGGGGCCACCGGCACCTTGGTGATCGCCGCTCCCGAGGGGCAGACTCTCGCCGAGCCGAGCAACACCAGGAAGGTCGACGCGCTGCTCGCCGACATGGCCAAGACCCCCCAGCTCGCCCCTGGATCGAAGTTCGTCAACCCGGTCACGGCGGCCGACGCCCAGCGTCAGCAGATCGTCGACGGCGCGGTCAAGGCGGGGCAGCCGAAGAGCGCCGCCGAGGCGAACGCCTCAGCCGTGTCTCCCCTCAGCCCTGACGGGCGGGTCGGCACGGTCAGCTGGAACTTCGGGGTCGACAAGCCGACCGAGGTCACGAAGGCGACGCAGAACGACGTGCTCGACCACATCGCCAAAGCCCGGGCTGACGGCCTGACCGTCGAGGTCAACGGCAGCGGCATGCAGTCGTTCGAGCTGCCCGGTGGCTCGAGCGAGCTCATCGGCATCGCCATCGCCGCCCTCGTGCTGATCTTCACGTTCGGGTCCCTCGTGGCCGCAGGCCTGCCCATCCTCACCGCGCTCGTCGGCGTCGGCATCGGCGCACTCGGCGTCACCGGCGCCACCGCGTTCGTCAACGTCGGTAGCACCACCCCCATCCTCGCCACCATGCTCGGCCTCGCCGTCGGCATCGACTACGCGCTCTTCATCCTCTCTCGCTACCGGGCCGAACTGGCCCGCACCGATGACCGCGAGGAGGCCATGGGTCTGGCTGTGGGCCGGGCCGGCTCGGCGGTCGTCTTCGCCGGCATGACCGTGATCATCGCCCTGGCTGCCCTCTCGGTGGTCGGCATCCCGCTGCTCACCTCGATGGGCATCGCCGCCGCCGCCACCGTGGCCGTCGCAGTGCTGATCGCCCTGACCCTGCTGCCCGCCGTGCTCGGGTTACTGAAGAGCAAGGCCTTCGCCGGCCGGGTCCGTCGCAACCGCATCGTCTCGGACGCCGTGAGCGTCCCGAAGAGCGACAGCGTCGTCGGTGAGATCAGCGTCGTCGGTGAGATCAGCGTCGTTCCGAGCCGGCGCGAGCGCCGCGACCGCGAGCGGTTCCGTGAG
>JBBSTU010000376.1:0-1593 GCA_038235595.1 Actinomycetales bacterium
CGGTGCACAAGTACGCGCAGCCCGGCCCACGTAACCAGCCCAAGCGGCCACCGAAGTCGAAGCGCTGAACGGTATGAGCGACCCGACCGAGTCGATGAGCATCGAGGCCGCTACCGATCTCACTCCCGAGGGCCAGGAGGCTGCTGTCGGGTCCGTGGCCGAGATGGTCTCGAGCCGGTTGCGCGACATCCCCGACTTCCCGAAGCCGGGGGTGCTGTTCAAGGATTTCACCCCCTTGCTCGCCGACGGCCCCGCGTTCGCCAGGCTGGTTCGCGACATCGCAGGCCGCTACGACGGTGTGGTCGATGTCGTCGTCGGCATCGAGGCCCGCGGCTTCGTGCTCGCCGCAGCCGTCGCCTACGAGCTCGGTCTCGGGATGGTGCTCGTGCGCAAGGCCGGCAAGCTGCCCGGCGAGGTGCTCAAGCAGAGCTACGCCCTCGAGTACGGCACCGCCGAGATCGAGGTGCACACCGAGGCGTTCGCCCCCGGCCAACGCGTGCTCGTGCTCGACGACGTGCTCGCCACCGGCGGAACGGCACACGCCTGTTGTCTGCTCATCGAGCGGGCGGGAGCCCAGGTGGCCGCCGTCGAGGTCGTGCTGGAACTGGGCTTCCTTGGGGGGCGAGACCGCCTCCGTGGCCGGGTCGTGAACGCGGTGCTGACCCTCTGAACCTTGCCGGACGGCCGGTGAAAAGCAGTCACCCGACTGAAGTCACGGCCTGGTGCTTCGTCCTAGCCTTCGGGAGTCAACCACCCCCTGAAGGAGCCCCTCGTGCCCATCCAGCCCATCCTGTCGTCACGTCCGGCCCGCGTCGGCGCCATCGTCGTCACGGTCGCAGCGCTTCTCTTGGGGGCGAGCACCCTGTCGGCGTCAGCGGCATCCCCCTCATCGGTGACCCACGCGTCCGCGAAGCCCACGGTCGTGCTCGTGCACGGTGCCTGGGCTGACAGCTCCAGCTGGAACGCCGTGGTGCGGCGACTGATTCACGACGGCTACCCCGTCACGGCCTTCGCCACCCCGTTGCAGAGTCTGTCGGGCGACTCCAGCGCCCTTCGGGACCTGCTCGCCTCGATCTCCGGGCCCGTGGCGCTTGTCGGCCACTCCTACGGCGGCGCCGTCATCACCGATGCGGCCGCCGGCTCCAGCCAGGTCACGGCCCTGGTCTACCTCGACGCGTTTGCCCCTGACGAGGGTGAGCCCGCCATCGCCCTGGCCGGCCCCGACTCGGCGCTCAACCTGCCCGGGGTGCTGAGCCCGGTTCCGCTCGGTTTCCCCACGCCGACCACCGAGCTGTACGTCGACCAGAAGGCGTTCGTGAAGTACTTCGCCAACGACCTGCCGCGCTGGCGCGGGCAGGTGCTGGCCGCGACCCAGCGTCCGGTCACGTTCGCGGCTTTGACGGAGCCGTCCACGGCCCCCGCCTGGAAGACGATCCCCTCGTGGTACGAGATCGGCACCATCGACCAGGTCCTTCCGCCTGCGGTGCAGCGGTCGATGGCCAACCGGGCCGGCGCCCACATCAGCACGGTGCGCAGCGGCCACCTGCCCATGGTCTCGGCCCCCAAGGCGGTCACCTCGCTGATCGAGCAGGC
>JBBSTU010000377.1:0-1587 GCA_038235595.1 Actinomycetales bacterium
CCGACTGCACGACCAGCCCTTCACCAGTGACCGCGATCGACCACAGCTCGGCAGGTCGCACGACACCGTCGCCGTGCCGGGCCGACGGCCAGCTCTCGATGCGCCAGCGCAGCGCGGCGTCGAGGATCCCCGCGGGATCGGTGAACACGAATCGTGCTTCGTCATCACCGCCAGGCCCGCGCCGCGACGCCCCACCCGCCAGGCGCCCGAGCTTCTTCACCAGTCTGCCGAGGTCGGACTGGGGACCGGGGCGACGCACGTCGACCAGGGGGGCCACGGGCCTGCTCGCCGAAGGCCCGAGCCGCAACGCCGGACATACCCACCGCACGAACGCTGCCGGGTCGCTCTCCCCTGACGACGGTGTGCCGTCATCGAGGTCGCAGTACCAGGCGAGATCAGACTCGAGCGGCTTCAGCCGGCAGACGTGGTCGTCGCCGCCCGTGACCACGAGATGGCGTCTGGTCACGATGGCGTCGACGAAGTCGAAGTGCGAGGCCGTCACGCAGGGACTCTAGCCCGTCTGGTGACCCCCTGGGCACCCCGCGGAAAGTGCCTGCCGTCGCGAGGTATCAGCACTACCCTTGAAGAGCCCTGCACTGACAAAGAAGTCGACCGTGGAGGCGTCCGTGGGTGTCGTGCACCAAAGTTGTCCCGGCTACGTGAGCGAGCCGTTCGCGACCCTCGTCGCGAACTATCCCGATGCCGACATCTACCCGGCCGATGACTTCCGGGTCGAGTGGGGCCCGATCTTCCACCGGGGCCGACTCGACGGCACAGCCAGGGTGCTGGTGCTGGGCCAAGACCCGGCCACCCACGAGTCGATCAGCCGCCGCATCCTGGTCGGCGAGGCCGGGCAGCGTCTTCAGGGACTGCTCGCGAAGGTCGGCATCAGCGAGAGCTACGTCATGGTCAACGTCTACCTCTACAGCCTCTACGGCCAGGGGGGCGGCAGCCGACAGCTGAAGAACCAGGAGATCACCGACTACCGCAACGCCTGGTTCGACGCCCTGCTCGTGACCACCGAGGTCACCGCCGTCGTGACGCTGGGCGACCTCGCCACCGCGGCCTACACCTCGTGGTCGACGAGCCGGGCCTCCGCGGCGAACGGCATCCACCTGACTTCGATACGGCATCCGACCTACGCCGAGGGTGCGGCCCGAGGTTCGGGCCGTCCGCTCGCCGAGACGACCGCTGATCAGCTCGCCAACTGGAACGACCACCTGCCGGCACTCGCTGCGCACCTGGAGCCCGAGATCGCAGTCGACCTCACTCCCTACGGAACCACCTGGTCTGCAAGCGATCTCGCCTCGATCCCGGAACGTGACCTGCCCGCCGGGACCCCCTCCTGGTGGCGTGACGTCGCGTCGTGGGCCGTTCGTAGCGGCACCGACGCTCAACGGAAGCGGGCCACCATCACGGTGACTGTGCCCAAGGGAGCCCGAACATGGCGTTCGCTGAAGACGTGAACGACCCCTTCGCGCGGGCCTACTCACGCGGCATCACCGAAGAGCTGCCGGCTCCGACCCGACGCCCGAGGGCGCTGCCGCCCGCGCCGTTCGCCTTGCACGGCGCGGTCATCACGCCCGA
>JBBSTU010000378.1:0-1579 GCA_038235595.1 Actinomycetales bacterium
CCCGATGTGCTGCGCCAGCGACGCGGCCGAGGCGCAGTGCGAGTGGATCATCGTGGCGAGCTGGCCGTGAGCGTCTCGAAACAGCGTGCCCAGCACCTTCAGCCGCTGCGGAAGTGGTTCGCCCCTGGCCACGTTGCCGAGGAGGAACCGCAGGTACGGGATGCCGGCCCAGTCGACGAGGTACGCGTCGTGACGGACCGCGATGTCGTCGCCGAACCAGCGGGCGTACTCCTGGGAGTCGGCGTGGCACCCGATCCACATCACCAGGGTGGAGTAGTAGACGGTGTCGCGCTGCTCAGGTGAGAGCCCGAGCCGGTCAGACAGTCGGCAGGCGATCGTGGCCGAGCGGAGCATGTGCTCGGCGGGCTGACCCAACCCGAGGTCGATCGCGACCGAGAGAGCGCCCAGCACCTCGACGAGTCGAGGAAGATCCCCAACGCCCTGTGTGCCCGGACCGGTCATGGGCTGATTCTGCTCCTCCCGGACCGCGCCGACCGCCCCTCGTCACCGACGGATCTCCAACACTCTGTTGAAAGGGGTCTCGGCGACCGAGGCGAACCGGGTGAAGCCACCTGCGGTCACGACCTCTCGGATCCGGGCAGGCCCGGCCTGGGTACCGAGCGCGAGGCCGACGTCTTGCGCGAGCGAGGACGGGGTGCACAGCAGCGTGGAGAAGCCGTAGTAGGCCCGCCCGACCGGGTTGAGGTTGTCGCTGACGGTGTCGCCGGCCATCGGTTCGACGACCATCCAGGTGCCGTCGAGGGCCATGGCGTCGTGCACGTGCCGCGACGCACCGACCGGGTCGCCCATGTCGTGCAGGGCGTCAAAGGTGGTGACCAGGTCGAAGCCGGTGCCGGGAAACGCGGTGGCCGACGCCACCTCGAACCGCACCCGGTCGCCCACGCCCGCGTCGGCAGCGCGCTGTCGGGCCGTGTCGATCGAGGCGGGGTGGTAGTCGAAGCCGGTGAAGGTGGAGCTCGGGAAGGCCTGCGCCATGATCACCGTCGACGCCCCGTGCCCGCATCCCACGTCGGCGACGCTGGCGCCGCGTTCGAGCTTGTCGACGACGCCGTCCAACGCGGGCAGCCACTCGCCGACGAGGTGGGCGTTGTACATGGTGCGGAAGAACCGCTCGCAGCCGTCGTGCACGTCGGCGTGGTGCTCGTGCCAGCCCAGACCGGCTTGGCTGCGGGCGGCCGCGAGCACGCCGTCGATGTCGTGCGTCGTACCGAGCGCGATCTGGAAGAAGCCGGGCAGGTAGGCCGGGCAGCTCGGGTCGGTGAGGGCGGCGCGCTGCTCGGGCGGCAGGGTGTACCGGCCGGTGGTGGCGTCGTAGGCGACGTAGCCACCGGCCGCCTGGGCGTTGAGCCACTCGCGCGCGTAGGGCTCCCCGGTCGCGGTGGCCTCGGCCAGCTGCGCCGGCGTCACCGGCCCGGTCGCCATGGTCGTGTAGTAGCCGAGCTTGTCGCCCAGCACGACGAGGGCGGTGTTGAGGGTCGCGCCGACCTCGTCGACGGCCTTGAAGACGAAGGCCATCAGCTTGTCGACGTCGAGGGTGGATGTCTGCGGTTGAACGGTC
>JBBSTU010000379.1:0-1574 GCA_038235595.1 Actinomycetales bacterium
CCAGCCTGAACCGGGGAGCCGGTGGCTCCCGGCTCAGGCGCGGGCGGCGCTCGGGAGCAGACCGACCTTGTCGTAGACGCGGCGAACGGTGGCCTCGGCGATGATGCGGGCACGGTCGGCCCCGTCGGCCAGGATGCGGTCGAGCTCGGCCGGGTCGGCCATCAGCTCGAGGGTGCGGTTGCGGAACGGCGTGACGGTCTCGACCACGACCTCGGCGACCTCCTTCTTCAGGTCGCCGTAGCCGCGGCCCGCGAACGAGGCTTCGAGTGCGGCGATCGGGGTACCCGACAGGGCGGAGTGGATCGAGAGCAGGTTGGAGACCCCGGGCTTGTCGCCCTCGTCGAAGCGCACCTCGCGACCGGTGTCGGTCACCGCCGACTTGATCTTCTTGACGATCCGCGACGGCTCGTCGAGCAGGCTGATCAGCCCGGCGTCGCTGACCGCCGACTTGCTCATCTTCGCGGTCGGGGCCTGCAGGTCCTGGATCTTGGCCGTGGCCCGCATGATGTGCACCGAGGGCACGACGAGCGTGTCACCGAACCGGGCGTTGAACCGGGTGGCGAGGTCGCGCGAGAGCTCGAGGTGCTGCCGCTGGTCCTCCCCCACCGGCACGACATCGGCGTCGTAGACGAGGATGTCGGCGGCCTGGAGCACCGGGTAGGTGAAGAGGCCCACGTTGGGCCCGGCGCCCTTGGCCGACTTGTCCTTGAACTGCGTCATCCGCCCGGCCTCACCGAACCCCGTGAGGCAGCTGAGCACCCACGAGAGCTCGGTGTGCGCCGCGATGTGGCTCTGCACGAAGAGCACCGACCGGCCGGGGTCGACCCCGCCGGCGATGAACTGGGCAGCGGTCAGGCGCGTTCGCTCGCGCAGCACCGCCGGGTCGGGCGCCACCGTGAGAGCGTGCAGGTCAGCCACGAAGTAGAACGCATCATGGGTCTCCTGCAGACGCACCCACTCGACCAACGCGCCGATGTAGTTGCCCAGGTGCAGCGAGTCGCTGGTCGGCTGCATCCCCGAGAGGCTGCGCGGCGGCATGGTTGGGGCGGACATCGTGTCGTCGGGCATGGCATGCATTCTGACCCATGTCTGTGCGCCGTCACCCACTCGGTCGCCATACGGCCGGAAGAGACCGCCGGCGGTGCATCGACGTGCCATCATCAGGCAGCATGAGCACCACACCCAGCGAGCTGACCTCCGCCGCCGTCGCCTTGTTCACGGCCACGTATGCCGCTCCGCCCGAGGGGGTGTGGTCAGCCCCGGGGCGGGTCAACCTGATCGGCGAGCACGTCGACTACAACGGTGGGCTGTGCCTGCCGATGGCCATCCCCCAGCGAACGCACGCTGCGGTGCGTCGCCGTGACGACCGGATGGTCCACGTCATCTCGGGCGAGTCGGGGGTCGAGCGCATCGCTCTCGACGACATCGGCCCCGGAAGCCCGAGTGGCTGGGCGGCCTACGTGGCCGGGGTGTTCTGGGCCCTGGAGCAGGCGGGCCACGCCATCGCGGGAGCCGACATCGCCCTGACCTCCGATGTGCCCTCCGGCGCCGGGCTCTCGAGCTCGGCCGCGCTC
>JBBSTU010000380.1:0-1568 GCA_038235595.1 Actinomycetales bacterium
GTGACTCCCGTGCGGAACAGGTCATCGGAGACCCCGGTGACGAAGGCGCGAGCGTCGGCGAAGACCGGCTGCAGGTGCATGGGCTTCCACACGTGCCGTGCCTCGATGTTCTGACTCTCCAGGGCGGCCACGGCACGATCCGCGACATCCGGCTCAGCGCGGTCGATGATGATCGTCGTCAGCCAGCAGTTGTCGTGCTCGTCGGTGTCGTTGCCTGAGCGGCCGAGCAGGCGCACCTCGACGTAGGGGGCGAGCGCCTTCTCGTAATGGTCCCGAATCTCGCGCCGTCGCTCGATCATGCCGTCGAGCCGGCTCAGCTGGCCCCGCCCCAGGGCCGCGAGGATGTTCGACATGCGGTAGTTGTAGCCGACTTCGGTGTGCTCGTACCAGGCCACCGGCTGCCGAGCCTGGGTCGAGATGTAGCGGGCGCGGGCCAGTATATCAAGGTCGTCGCTCAGCAGCATCCCCCCGCCCGAGGTCGTCATGATCTTGTTGCCGTTGAACGACAACGCCGCCGAACGGCCGAACGAGCCCGCCGGTCGGCCGTCATGGGATGCGCCGAGCGCCTCGGCCGCGTCTTCGATGAGGATGACGCCACGCGCTTCGAGGGCCGGAGCGAGATGGCCGTAGTCGACGCACCGACCGAAGAGGTCGACGGCAACGACGGCTGGCACCGACCGGCCCTCGGCCAGCAGGGTATCGACGGCCTCGATCATCAGCGCTACGTCGAGATTGCCGTCGGAGCGCTGCGCGTCAACGAGCACCGGTTCGGCGCCGGTGTAGACGATAGCGTTGACAGTAGCGGCGAAGGTCATGCTCGAAACGGGCACCACCGTGCCGCCGCGGCTGCCCGCGTCGAGCAGCGCGAGGTGCAACGCGGCGGTGCCTGACGACAGTGCAAGCGCTCCCTCGACTCCGGCCCGCTGCGCGATCTCAGCCTCGAACGCGTCGACGTGTGGGCCCAGGGGGGCGATCCATCCCGAACGCAGGGCGTCGAGAACGTACGCCTCCTCGACCTCGGTGACCTCGGCCTTCGAGAGGTGAATGCGGCTCATCGTCCGATCACCTGTGTCTCGGCGCGTGCCCCGTGTTGACTGTGCGCTGGCCGTTGACCGACCAGGGCCTCATCGCGCAACCACTCAGCCGCGCGGGCATGAGTGTCGAGGAAGATGCATTCGAGAAGGGATGTCTCGAATCGGGGCACGTCGACGCTGTCGACGAGGGGGTGCGCCGTCCGCCGCCTCGTCTCACGTTGGGCAAAAAGTTCTTCGGCCAGCTTCTCGCCGGGGCGCAGCCCGGTGTAGACGATGTCGATGTCGCGGCGTCCGCTCATCCGGATCAAGGTCTGGGCCACTTCCACGATCTTCACCTGCTCGCCCATTTCGAGCACCATGACCTCGCCGTCGGAGCCGATCGCGGCTGCCTCCAGAACCAGCTGGCACGCCTCCGGGATGAGCATGAAGTAGCGCTCGACATCGGGGTGGGTCACGGTGACCGGCCCGCCACGTTGAATCTGGGCGGTGAAGGCGTGGACCACTGAACCGCGCGAGCCGAGCACGTTGCCGAAC
>JBBSTU010000381.1:0-1563 GCA_038235595.1 Actinomycetales bacterium
CTCGACGGGAGCATCCGACCCGAAGGTCAGTCGCACCCCGGCGTCGAGCAGCGTGCGGAACGCGTACGAGAGCACCGGCCGCTCGCCGATGAGGCGGTCGACCATCTCGAGGTCGGCCGTGCAGTGACTCGGCTGCACCGACGCGATGACGTCGAGATCGCGGAACCGGGCCACGTCGGCGGGCCGCAGGTGTTGGGCGTGCTCGACGCGCAGCCGACCGGTGCGGCCCTCGTCGCGCATCACGGCGAAGGCGTCGAGCACCAGCCGGTTCGCCTCGTCACCGATGGCGTGCGTGCACACATCGAGGCCCGCCTCGAGAGCCAGCCGAGTGCGTTGCAACATAACGGGATACGGCATGGCGGCCATGCCACAGCTCTCGTGCCCGATGAAGGGTGCCGTCATGTGGGCCGTCTGCGAGCCCAGCGCGCCGTCGCTGAAGAACTTCACGGGGCCTACGCGAAAGCGGGCGTCGCCCTGCCCCGAGCGCCGCCCCTGCGCGATCGCGAGCTCGAGGTCGTCGTCGCGGGTGCACTTGGTGACGCGCAGACGCAACCGGCCGTCGGCGTGCATGGCCGCGTAGGCCGCCCGACACTCCTCGCCGTCGATGTCGGTGATGCTCGTCAGCCCCAGGGACAGGAGCCAGTCGTGGCACTGCTCGAGCCACGGGCGTAGGGGTTCGACCGGTCGCGGCACGGCGTCGAGCAGCTCCTGCGCCGACTCCCGCAGAATGCCGGTGGGCTCGCCGTCGAGGTCGCGCGCGATCTCGCCGCCGACCGGGTCGGGCGTGTCTCTGGTGATGCCCGCGCGTTGCAGGGCAACGGAGTTGGCCCACACGGTGTGCCCGTCGACGCTGACCAGGGCAGCGCCCCGGTCAGGGACCACGCTGTCGAGGGAGTGTCGGTCGGGCTGGATCGCGACGTCCCACCGGTTGTGGTTCCAGCGGCCGCTGGTCACCCACGCGCCGTCGGGCAGCGAGGCGGCGTGAACGCGCACCATCTCGAGACACTCGTCGAGCGAGCCGGCTTCACGCAGGTCGACGGCGGCGAGGGCGCGAGACTGCCACTCGGTGTGGATGTGGGCGTCGTGCAGCCCTGGGGTGACCACCTCACCGGGGAGGTCGACGGCTTTCGACCACTCCGCTTCCCGCGCCTGCGCGCCGACCGCCACCACGACACCGTCTTCGACCAGCAAGGCGTCGGTCCAGGGGGATTCCGGTGTTCCGGTCCAGATGCGACGGTGGCGCAGCAGAGCTCGCGTCATGGGTTCGGAACCAGGATCAGCTTGCCGGTGGTCTGCCGGCCCTCCAGGGCCTCGTACGCCGTCGCAGCCTCGTCGAAGCCATAGCGCCCGCCGACGTCGACCTTCAGCGAGCCGTCGGCGACAGCGCCGAGCACCTCGCGGGCGCGCCATTCGTACTCGTCACGGTCAGCGACGTAGTGCACCAGCGTCGGCCGAGTGACGAAGAGCGAACCGCCGGAGTTGAGCCGCTGGAGGTCGAAAGGGGGGACCTGGCCGCTCGCGCCGCCGAAGAGCACCATCATTCCTCGTGGCCGCAGCGACGCC
>JBBSTU010000382.1:0-1556 GCA_038235595.1 Actinomycetales bacterium
CACCGTGCGCATTGGCTCATCGCCCCGGCTCGCGACGACTGGATGCGCGAGGGGGATGCCGGCCCCGACCTTTTCGAGGTCGGGCACGACGGGCCCTGGCTCACGGTCGGGTCCGCGCTACGCGGCGCCATCGAGGTCCGAGTCATCCGTGTGGACACCGGCCGGGAGCCTTCTGTCGTCGGCGTCAGCGCTCCCGGTGACGGGCCATCCGGGAGTGGGTCGTCCGCCGTTCCGTTCGCCCGCGGCCCGTGGCACCTGAGAGTGGGCGGTTACAACCTCCCGGGCGCCGTCGAACCGCAGTGCACGGCATCCGACGCCGCGGCCGACGCCGACCCGGGCCTCGTGTGGTGCGAGGTGCGTGGGGATCGATCGCGGCGCTCTCGGCTCGTGGGGATCGACGGCGACTGGCAGCCCGGCCATGTGCGCACCCATGGTGCGAACGCGTTGGGAGCGTGGGCCGCCTGCCCGACGCTCACGAGCGCGGGCCCGGTCACGGACGGGTCCGTGACGGCGGTGGCGGTGGTGCTCACCGGATCGACCGCCGTGACGACGCGGGACCTGCCTGCGGTGAACGTCGACCGCGACGAGGCAGGGGCGATGATCACGGTCGCCTGGCCCGACGGCGAGACCGACGCCTTCCGACTCGATCCGCCGCCGCTTCCCGGCGTCGCCTCGTGACGTCGGAGCGCCGAACACCCGGTGTCGGGATCTGCTCGGTGACCTTCCGACAGCTGACGGCTCGCCGGCTGGCCGAGCGGGCGGCCCGTGCTGGGCTGGAGGTGATCGAGTGGGGTGCCGACGTACACGCTCCCCCCTCCGAGCCGAACGTGCTCACCGACGTCGCCGCGGCGACGGAGCAGCACGGCCTCCGGTGCCACTCCTACGGTTCCTACTTCCGGGCCGGCGCCTCACCCGACTCCGAGGCGGTCGACATCGTGCGGGCGGCGGCGGTGCTCGGCGCCACACGGGTTCGGGTGTGGGCCGGAGCGGTGGGAACCGCCGACGCTTCTGTCGCCGACACGGCTCTGGTGGTGCGCGGCCTCCGTCGGGCCGTTGAGGTCGCCACCGACCACGGCCTCGAGATCGCCACCGAGTTCCATGCCGGCACGCTTGCGGACTCACCAGAGTCCGTACTGCACCTCATCGAGGCCGTAGACCGGCCCGGGCTGGCCAGCTACTGGCAGCCCCCGGTGGGGATGGGAGACGACGAGGCCGTCGCAGGGCTGGCCCTCATGGCCGACCACGTGGTCGCCCTCCACGCCTTCTCGTGGTGGCCGGGGCAGGAACGTCGCCCACTGGCCGAACGTGACCGTCTCTGGCGGGCAGTGGCCGAGGTACTCACCCAACGAGAACGTGACATCGACTGGCTGCTCGAGTTCGTGCCGGGCGACGACCCGGCGTCGCTCGCTCGTGAGGCCCGGTCGTTGAGGTTCTTTCGCCCGCAGGCTGCACCGTCGAGGGAAGATGACCGATGAACGCAGAGACACCGAAGCCACCTACCGCACGGCGACGCCCGGATGCCGAACCCCCCGTGGTCGTGCTCGCGATGGAGGCGA
>JBBSTU010000383.1:0-1546 GCA_038235595.1 Actinomycetales bacterium
CCGGCTCGAGCTGCTGGCCGAGAAGCGGGCCATCATGGCTGGTCACCTGGAGGAGGTCGGGCAGGCGGAGGCGCAGGTGCACCACCGGGCCGTGTGCGTGCGGTGGCGCCCCGCCCCCGACTCGGCTCCATCGCCTGGTGCCTGACCCTGATCTCACGGGGGTTGGCAAGCGCGTGCTACTGCCGGCGCACCGATAGCCTCAGCGCGTGAACTCTCGTATTGCGCAGGCTCGGGTGCCGCACGTGCGCGGGCTGCTGCTCGCCGCCGGGGCAGGCCGGCGGATGGGCGCGCCGAAGGCCTTGGTGCGCACCGGCCCTGACCAACCGACGCTCGTCGAGCTCGCCGTCTGTGAGCTGCTCGACGGTGGCTGCGACGGCGTCACCGTCGTGATCGGCGCGGCCGCTCTCGAGGTGCGTGCCCTCATCTCCACGATCGGGCGCGACGTCGAGGTTGTCGAGTGCACCGACTGGGCGGTCGGCATGGGCGCCTCGCTGCGCGCCGGCCTCACGTCGCTGGCCGCCACGACCCGGGAGGGCAACGCTACCGTCGAGGCCGTGCTCGTCACCCTCGTCGACCTGCCCGACGTCGGCTCGGATGTCGTGCACCGGGTGCTCACGGCCTTCGCCGGCCAGGCCACCAGCCCTGACGCGGATGCCGCTGCGCCGGCTGACGTGCACTGGCGCGGCCAGCTGGGGCGGGCCTCCTACGACGGGGTGCCCGGCCACCCCGCGCTCATCGGTCGCGACCACTGGTTGCCCGTGGCCACGTCTGCGGTGGGCGACCGGGGTGCTCGCGACTACTACCGCGAGCACCCGCACCGACTCGTCGAGTGCCGCGACCTCGCCACCGGCACCGACGTCGACACCCCCGGCGAGCTGACCTCACGCGGCTGACGGCACCGGTCGGCACCCGACGGCATCCGCCTCGAGTGAGCGAGTCAGCCGAAGCGGCACCGTGCCGGTCGAGGTGGCGGCCGCGTCAGTCGACGCAGAGGCAGAAGGGGTGACCGGCCGGGTCGAGAAACACGCGGAACGACGTACCGGGCTGGTGCTCGGTCTTCGTCGCTCCGAGCGCGAGCACCTCCGGCTCGGCCGCGTCGAGGCTCTCGACCATGACGTCAAGGTGCATCTGCTGCGGCACGTTCTGCCCGGGCCACTGGGGCGCGGTGTAATCCTCGACCTGCTGGAAGCAGATGCACTGCTGTCCGCTCTCGTCGCGGATCTCACCCCAGCCGTCCGAGGTCTTCACGGTCCAGCCGAGCAGCGCGCCGTAGAAGGTGGCGAGCGCCTCGGCGTCGGGGCAGTCGAGAACGAAGCTGGGGTAGCGAGCAATGGCCATGCCGTGCAGGCTAGGGCGCCTTGCGGACGATCTGCGTCCGGATGCCGTGGGGTCCTTTCGCGTCTCATCGTCGGCGGGCGTCGCTACCCTCGAGCAATGGCGCACCAGATCTTCACCACCCCCTTCGTGTCGGTCTATCCGGCCTACGTCAACAAGCTCGAGCGCAAGGGCCACACGAAGGCCGAGCTCGACGAGATCATCGAGTGGC
>JBBSTU010000384.1:0-1541 GCA_038235595.1 Actinomycetales bacterium
CGCATCGAGATCCGCAGCGCGGGCCGGTCGGCGGCCAGCTCGAGCACGACGGTGCCGGTGACGAGCGGCCGCAAGGTCGGATAGCCCACCCACGCCGCGAACGAGGTGCCGGCCAGACGATCGGCCGCGACCTGGGCGGCGACGTCGAAGGCCAGGCGTTGGAGGCCGTCCACGGTTTCGACGCGCACCTCGCTCGCCTCGAGCCGGGCCGGCGGCACGCCGGGCGCGATCCCGACCTCGCCGAGGTGCTCCAACACGGCCACCGGGGTTCCGTCCGCCGCGAAGAGCTGGGCCCAGCCCCAGCCCGTGGCGCGCCGGTGCACGGCGACCCGGAGGTGTGCGGTGGTGAGCTCATGGGTGCCGTAGCCGTCGCCGCAGCGGCGATAACGCGTCATTGACGGAACCTAGGCAGACGGCGCCCCGGGTGGCCATCCCCCGGGCCGGAACGCGTCCGGAACTGGTCAGACCTGGCGTCGGGCGATGGTCGCGACCACGCTCCCACGGGCGTGATGCTTGACAGCCGACGGTGACGGAGTCGACACTGGGGCCCGAAAATGAAACGTTCCATTTTCAGTCAGCATGCTCGACTGGAGGCGGGCACACGAAGGGGTGTGAGCATGGCCACAGTGCACGACGTACAGACCAGCATCTCGCGAGACGGGCCACCCGCCGTCCCTCCGCCCAAGCGACGCAAGCGCATCCCGTGGGGCGTCTACGTGGCTCTCGCGCCGCTTTTCGCGGTGCTTGCCGTCTTCGGCTACTACCCGTCGCTCAGCGGCATCTTCTTCTCCTTCTGGGACTGGCGGCCCGGCTTCGACTCCGTCTTCACCGGGCTCGAGAACTACCGCACGATGTTCACCGACGAGATCTTCTGGTCGTCGTTTCGCAACCTCGGCATCATCTTCATCTTCGGCGTGACCCTGGGCTGGGCCCTACCGCTGCTGTCCGCCGAGCTGCTCATCAGCCTGCGCAGCTCTCGTCTCCAGTTCCTCTTCCGCACGCTGCTCATCGCCCCGATGGCGTTCCCGGGCGTGGTGCTCGTGCTGCTGTGGAAGTCGCTCTACGAGCCGAACACCGGAGTGATCAACCGCACGCTCGAGGCGGTCGGGCTCTCGGGCCTGGCCCAGAACTGGCTGGGCGACCCCAACCTGGCGTTGCTGGCGCTGATGTTCATCGGTTTCCCCTTCGTGGCCGGTCTGCCGTTCCTCGTCTTCCTGACCGCCCTGCAGAACATCCCCGCCGAGGTCTTCGAGGCAGCCTCCCTCGACGGCTGCGGCCGAATGCGGCGCTTCTTCTCGATCGACCTGCCCATGATGGCGGCGCAGGTCAAGCTGCTCGTCTTCCTCTCCACCATCGGGGTGCTGCAGTACGGCTTCGCCGCCTATCTCACCACCGGCGGTGGGCCCAACAACGCGACCCAGGTGCCGGTGCTGCGCATGATCGCCGTCGCCTTCCAGGGCAACGAGTGGGGCTATGCCGCTGCGCTGTCGACGGTGCTGTTCGTCATCGCCCTGGTGCTCAGCATCATCATCATCCGGGTC